>NC_013441.1:919165-1225553 GCF_000024785.1 Gordonia bronchialis DSM 43247
CGAACGCGGCATCGTCGGTTCCGGTGCGCACGGCGGACCCGACCTCGCCTGGTTCACCGATCCATCCGGCAACGTGCTCTCGGTGCTGCGCAACTGAGCGTCGTCGAACCCTCCGACCGGCGAGAACGCGGGAATCCGGGGCGCCTCGCGGGCGTTCGCTCTGGGCGTAGCCAACGGGGAACAGCGCCGCAGCCTGCGCGGTTGTACCCGGCAGACCCCTGTCGCACCCGATGTCCGCCATCATCTGGACGGACGTTAACCATAGGTGCACTCCCGACGACCACTAGAGTGGAAGCAGGCTGGTCGTCGGGAAGTGCATGATTCGCACACCATGTTGTCGCTGACGCGTCTGACACGGCGGCCGGGGCGCTAGCAATGTGAGGGAGAACAATGTTCGAACGGTTCACCGACCGCGCGCGACGGGTTGTGGTTCTGGCCCAAGAAGAGGCGCGGATGCTCAACCACAACTACATCGGAACCGAGCACATCCTCCTCGGCCTCATCCACGAGGGCGAGGGCGTGGCCGCCAAGGCGCTCGAATCACTCGGGATCTCCCTGGAAGGCGTTCGCAGCCAGGTCGAGGAGATCATCGGCCAGGGGCAGCAGGCGCCGTCGGGACACATCCCGTTCACGCCGCGCGCCAAGAAGGTCCTCGAGTTGTCGCTGCGTGAGGCCTTACAGCTCGGCCACAACTACATCGGCACCGAGCACATCCTCCTCGGCCTCATCCGTGAGGGCGAGGGCGTGGCCGCGCAGGTCCTGGTGAAGCTGGGCGCTGACCTCAACCGGGTCCGCCAGCAGGTCATTCAGCTGCTGAGTGGCTACCAGGGCAAGGAGCCGCAGGAAGCCGGCACCGGCGGTCGCAGCAGCGAGTCCGGCACCCCGTCGACCTCGCTCGTGCTCGACCAGTTCGGCCGGAACCTGACCGCCGCCGCGGGCGAGGGCAAACTCGACCCCGTCATCGGCCGCGAGAAGGAAATCGAGCGGGTCATGCAGGTGCTGAGCCGCCGCACCAAGAACAACCCGGTGCTGATCGGCGAGCCCGGCGTCGGCAAGACCGCCGTCGTCGAGGGTCTCGCGCAGGCCATCGTCAACGGCCAGGTGCCCGAGACGCTCAAGGACAAGCAGCTCTACACCCTCGACCTCGGGTCGCTGGTGGCGGGCAGCCGCTACCGCGGTGACTTCGAGGAGCGCCTGAAGAAGGTGCTCAAGGAGATCAACACCCGCGGCGACATCATCCTGTTCATCGACGAGCTGCACACGCTCGTCGGCGCGGGTGCCGCCGAGGGCGCGATCGACGCGGCGTCCATCCTCAAGCCGAAGCTGGCTCGCGGTGAGCTGCAGACCATCGGTGCCACCACGCTCGACGAGTACCGCAAGTACATCGAGAAGGACGCCGCTCTCGAGCGCCGGTTCCAGCCGGTGCAGGTCGGCGAGCCGTCGGTGGAGCACACCATCGAGATCCTCAAGGGGCTGCGCGACCGCTACGAGAGCCACCACCGGGTGTCCATTACCGACGGAGCCCTGGTGGCCGCGGCGACGCTGGCCGACCGCTACATCAACGACCGGTTCCTGCCGGACAAGGCGATCGACCTCATCGACGAGGCGGGCGCGCGGATGCGCATCCGCCGGATGACCGCGCCGCCGGACCTGCGCGAGTTCGACGAGCGCATCGCTGATGCCCGCAAGGAGAAGGAGTCCGCGATCGACGCGCAGGACTTCGAGAAGGCCGCCAGCCTCCGGGACAAGGAGAAACAACTCGTCGCCGAGCGTGCCGAGCGTGAAAAGCAATGGCGCAGTGGCGATATGGACGTCGTGGCCGAGGTCGACGACGAGCAGATCGCCGAGGTCCTGGGCAACTGGACCGGCATCCCGGTGTTCAAGCTCACCGAGGAGGAGACCACCCGTCTACTCCGCATGGAGGACGAGCTGCACAAGCGGATCATCGGCCAGGAGGATGCGGTCAAGGCCGTCTCCAAGGCGATCCGCCGTACCCGCGCCGGACTCAAGGACCCCAAGCGTCCGTCGGGCTCGTTCATCTTCGCCGGCCCGTCCGGCGTCGGAAAGACCGAGCTCTCCAAGGCGCTGGCGAACTTCCTGTTCGGCGAGGACGACGCACTCATCCAGATCGACATGGGCGAGTTCCACGACCGGTTCACCGCGTCGCGTCTGTTCGGTGCCCCTCCCGGTTACGTCGGCTACGAAGAGGGTGGCCAGCTGACCGAGAAGGTGCGGCGTAAGCCGTTCTCGGTGGTGCTGTTCGACGAGATCGAGAAGGCGCACTCGGAGATCTACAACACCCTGTTGCAGGTCCTCGAAGACGGTCGGCTCACCGACGGTCAGGGACGCACGGTCGACTTCAAGAACACCGTGCTGATCTTCACCTCGAACCTCGGTACCTCCGACATCTCCAAGGCCGTCGGGCTGGGCTTCACCAAGGGCGACGATTCGCAGTCGAACTACGAGCGGATGAAGCTCAAGGTCAACGACGAATTGAAGAAGCACTTCCGTCCCGAGTTCCTCAACCGCATCGACGACGTCATCGTGTTCCACCAGTTGACGCGCGACGAGATCATCCAGATGGTTGACCTGATGATCAACCGTGTCGAGACGCAGCTGAAGAACAAGGACATGGCACTCGAGCTCACCGACCGGGCCAAGGCGTTGCTCGCCAAGCGCGGCTTCGACCCGGTGCTCGGTGCGCGTCCGCTGCGTCGCACGATCCAGCGTGAGATCGAGGATCAGCTCTCCGAGAAGATCCTGTTCAACGAGATCGGCGCCGGGCAGATCGTGCTGGTCGACGTCGAGGGCTGGGACGGCGAGGACGACGGTGAGGATGCCAAGTTCACCTTCACCGGCTCGGAGAAGCCACGTGAGTTCCCCGATGCTCCCGTCGAGCTGACCAAGGCAGGAGAGGGCGGCAGCGAGTCGAGCTGAGCTCGATAAGCGCCCCGACACACAGCGGCACCACCTTCGGGTGGTGCCGCTGTTGTGTACGGCCCGGCCACCCAACCGTCGGAACGCTCGCTCGGTCCATCGGATAGGTTGTGTGGGTGACGTCACGTACCGAGAACTCCGATACCGCGCCGATCATCGTCGAACGCGACGACGAGATCGCCATTATCCGGCTCAACCGGCCCGACCGCCTCAACGCCTTCACCGTGCAGATGGGGCAGGCACTGATCGACGCCTTCGACGAGACCGACGCCGACGACTCGGTGCGCGCGGTGGTGCTCACCGGTAACGGTCGCGCGTATTGCGCGGGCGCCGACCTGGGCAGCGGGGGAGACACCTTCGACGCGTCCGGGATCACCGACGAGGTGCCGCCCGACGAGGGCGGGCGGCTCTCGTTGCGGATCTTCCGGTCGCTGAAGCCGGTGGTGGTGGCGGTCAATGGTCCCTCGGCCGGTGTCGGGGTGACGATGACCCTGCCTGCCGACGCCCGAATCGCCTCGGAGGACGCCAAATTCGGGTTTGTGTTCGCCGCCCGCGGCCTGGTCCCCGAAGCCGCGTCGAGCTGGTTCCTGCCGCGCCTGGTGGGTCTGCCGACCGCGTTGCGCTGGACCATGGGCGCCCAGATGGTCTCGGTCACCGAGGCTTTCGAGCACGGTCTGGTGCAGCAGGTCGTCCCCAAGGACGAGGTGTTGTCCACCGCGATCGCCGTGGCCCGCGAGATGACCGCCAACAGCGCGCCGGTGTCGGTGGCCCTGACCCGACAGCTGTTGTGGCGCATGGCCGGTGCTCCGTCCCCGCTGGACGCGCACACCGCCGATTCCAAGGCGATCTACTATCGCGGGCAATCGGGCGACGTTTACGAAGGGGTGACCGCCTTCCTGGAGAAGAGAGCGGCGGTGTACCCGAACACCGTGTCGAAGGATCTTCCGGAGATCTTCTGACCCGTCGTGCGGCTACCGCCCAGCAGGGTGAGACCGCGTCGACCAGCGGCGTGAGCCAGGAACTGTCGGTCGGCCGGACCGATACCGGGGCGGCATCGTCGAAGGTGACCCCGGATATGTGAAACTGTGCAGCATGAGTCGTCGTCGCTGGTGGTCGCGTGGTGCCGCGCTCGCGGTGTCCGCGGCTGCGGCTGCGGCGCTGGTGATCCCGGGTTCCGGGGTCACGCCGGAGCCCAGCTCGCCGGTACGGACCACCGCGTCCGGGGCGGAGACCCCCGTGCTGGACGTGTATGCGTTGAGTAAGTACGTGTCCCTGGGCAGTTCGTACGCAGCCGGGCCGGCGGTGTCGCGGCTGCACACCGTGTGTCAGCGGTCGGCGGACAACTATCCGCATCAGGTGGCGGCTGCGCTCGGGATGCGGCTGTCCGACGCCTCGTGCAGTGGGGCGCGCACGGTGAACATCCTGCGCGTGCCGCAACGGCCGCTGCGGATGCCGCAGATCAGCGCGGTCACCCCGGACACACGCCTGGTGACGATCACCACCGGCGGCAACGACCTCGACTACATGGGACGCCTGCTGGCGATGGGATGCGCCAACAGCGATCCCCGCCACATCAGCCCGCTGACCGTGCGTGCTTGTGCCCGCCCCAAACCGATCCGCCCGGAGCCGGTGGCCCGTGACTATGTGGCCGTCGAACAGTCCATCGCGGCGACCGTCGGCGCGGTCCGCGCCCGTGCACCGCATGCGCTGGTCGTCATCGTCGACTATCTGCCGCTGGGGCCTGTCGGCCAGCGATGCGCCGGGCTGGCGTTGACGCCCGCGCAGGCGATCTCCACGCGCCGCGTGTACGACGCGCTGGTCGCCGCGACCGCCCGGGCGGCCGCGGCCTCGGATGCGGTGCTGGTTCGTGCGTCGCGGGCCGGCGCGGGACATGGCGTGTGCTCGAAGTCGCCGTGGCTGAGCGGCTTCGGTACCGGTGGGGTTTCCTATCACCCGAACGCGCAGGGCAAGACCGCCGTCGCCGACCTGGTCCTCGCGGCTCTGCGTCAGCCCTCGACGGTGGCCGAATTCGTGACGCTGGGGGTGCTGCCTGCCTCGGGCGTCGTGGGGCCCGGCGTGGCACCGTCGCGGTAACGCCGCCAGAACACCGCGAGCGCCGACACCACCAGCAGCGCGCCGGTGGCCATCACCAGGTTGCCGGGTAGCGGCTCGACCAGGATGCGGATCGCGGCACCGACGATGATCCCGAACACGCCGACGAGCAGGGAACGTCCCGCGTTCTGAGTGCGCCAATCGATGCGATTGCGCCCGGTGGTGATCAGGCTGATGGGGCTGCGGCGCAGGACCTCGACGATGAACACCGTCAGCACCACGGTGCCGACGAAGGACAGCAGCAGCAACGGCCACGGCGCGCCGCCGGCGTGCTTGGTGATGACCGGCATCAGAGCGCTCAACGCCAGCGCATGCGCCAGGTAGATCCCGAAGGAGCGGTCCGCGGCGGTCCGCATGAACCCGTCGGCCACCGAACCCGGCCGGCGTCGGTCCTGCCATAGGGTGCCCAGGCAATACAGGATCAGGATCACCGCGATGTAGGCGAAGACGTTGTGCACGAGGAAGACGTTCGACGCCCGCTCGATGGTGATGCCGAGGTCCACCTGGTGCACGAAGTAGATGATCGTCGCGGCGATCACCGCAACCGACACCACGATCACCGGCAGCCGCCACCGCACCATGAACCGCTGGAAGGCGGGGTAGTGCATGGCGGCGACACAGCCGGCCAGGATGAAGAACTGATACGGCAGGATCGTCGCCACGAGGTGGCGGGCGATGGTCATCTGCACGCCGTGGTCGAAGAACGGCACCGGCGGACTGGTCATCAGATAGATCAGCCCGAGGTGGAAGGCGAAGCTCCCGACGAGCAGATAACGGTGGTAGTCCCAGGTGCGGCGCAACACCCACAGGATGCCGGGGAACACCAGGTAGATCTGCATGCTCACCGACAGGAAGTACAGGTGATACCAGGCGTTGCCGGTGATGAGGTCGTAGCAGATGGATTTCAGCGCCAGGCCGATCGACGCGGCGGAATCGAACAGCGCCCGCAGGTCGGTCCAGCCGCCGGCGATGTAGCGGCCGTAGACCCAGTAGAACAGGCTCCACGTGACGAACGGCAGGCCGATGAGTTTGTAGCGGCGCCGCCAGAAGGTCAACGCCTTCAGTTCGCGATCCCGGTACTGATAGGTGAGGACGAAGCCGGTGAGCGCGAAGAACGAATACCGCGTGTACCGCATCATCAGCCCGACCGCACCGGTCGACATGTTGACGATGTGCGGGATGTTGAGGATGACGTGATCGAGGATGACCGACGCGAAGGTCACCAGCCGGACGAAGTCGATCTGATAGAGATGCTTGTCGGGCTTCTTCGCAGGCGCGGGCGGGGTAGATGTCGCCGGGGCCGATGCGCCGTCGTCACGCTCGTCGGGGTCGAGATAGTCCTCGGTGACCGTTGCGCGTCGCTCGCTGACGATGATCGGCCTCCGCTCTCCCTCGCCGGCCGTCTCTCGGCCGGGTGCCCGCGGAGAGGGTACTCCCTCTACCTGTGAGGTTCCTCGTCACCCGGGACGCGACACGGCCGGAGATCTCAGTTGATCGGCCCGGCCTGCGACGCGAGGGCGAAGACGACCGGGATCAGCAACAGTTCGAGGACACACCCGGCGAGCGCGAACGGGAACGCGCGGTGTCGGTGAGTCACCCGACGGATGACCAGGAACAACGACGCCGCCAGTAGTGCCAGACTGCCCAGGATGCCCGTCCAGGCCGCCGCGTCGATCCATCGCGGACTGCCGCAGTCCTCGTAGGCGCAGGCGTCGGTGCCCATCGCCGATGCGAAGGTCACGATCAGCACACCGCCGGCGATCGCGACATGGCAGGCCAACAGCAGAACGGACACCGTGGTGTCCGCGACGCGGATGGGCCGCTGGTCGGTCATGTACTGACGATATCGGTGGGATTGTTCGGTCGACCTGGAAAATTCACTTGGGCATGACCCGCCCGTCGCGCTAGCGTCATCCGTCGCGCCGACTATCGTCGTCGGCACAACCCCTAACACCCAGCACGATCACGACCCAGCGAGAGGAGGTGGCGCAGATGTCCTTCGTCGACGACGAGACCGGCGGCAGCCGAGATCGGGACGAGAAATGTCTGATCGAAGCCACCACCGCTCGCGCCGAGAATCGCGGGATCGACCTACCAGGCTGATCCCAGACCGTTGGCGCACCACCAGTTCGCCACGTCTCGAGGAGAAGCCATGACCATCTTCGTCACCAACGCCGGGTTGCAGATCCTGGCGCGGGTCACCTGGCGTCGGGCCGCCGTCCTGCTCACCGCCGAAGTCGCCCGCAACGTCGAGGGCACGCCCCTGGTCCGCGAGGTACATTCGCCGACGCTGACCCTCCCGATCCACAAGGTCGTCGCGATCAAGCGCAACGCCTACCGCCCGTTCGCGGGCAAGTCCATGGACTCCTACGCGTCGTCGCCGACGATCCTGCGCCGCGATCAGTGGATCTGCGCCTACTGCGAGGGCCCGGCCGACACCGTCGACCACATCGTCCCGGTGTCGCGGGGCGGGCGGAGCACCTTCGGGAACCTCGTCGCCGCCTGCCGCTCCTGCAACGGCTTCAAAGCCGACCGCACCCCACGCGAGGCCGGGATGGCGTTACGTCACGCGCCCTTCGTGTACGACCCCTGGGCTGCGGATCAGAAAGAGGTCTGGGAGCTGTTCACGCTGCGCTGGAAGACCGACTGAATTCGTAGTAGAAGGTCACTCCTCGCGTGACCTTCTACTACGAGGTGCGGTTAGGTCGGGAGCGGATCGGCGTTGCGTGCCTTGAGCATCAGCGTCATCTGGCCGATCTCGTCGCCCTGATCGCCGATCATGGTCAGCGCCCACTGCTTGGTGGGGGCGCTCGCCCGCTCGTCGTTGTAGGCGGCCTGCGCCATCTCGAGGCCGCCGTGGTGGTGACGGATCATCAACTGCAGGAAGTAGATCTCGGCCGCGCCGCCGGTGAGGGTGGACAGTCGGCCGAGTTCGTCGATGCTCGCCATACCCGGCATCGGCGGCTGATCGGAGGCATCGGCGGCGTCGGCGGATGCCGCAGGAACGCCACCATGATGATGTGCCGCACCGTGATCCATCCACGACATCGGGCGGTCGATGCTCAGCGGCTCACCGAACCACTGCAGCCAGCCACGCATGGTGGCGGTCTCGGTGCTCTGCGACAGGATGAGCCGGTCGGCGAAGACGCGGATCTCCCCGGAGACCCCAGGTAGTCCGGAGACGGTGCGCGCCATCAGGATCGCCTGATCGTGGTGGGTCGACATGTCCTGGGCGAAGCCGATGTCGACGGCACTCGGGGCGTGATCGTCGGCGTGGCGCGACGACTGCCAGGCCACGCCCGCGACGGCGCCGATGGCCAGAATCAGCACCGCGACGGCCACCAGCCCACCGATCCGCAGTGGACCGGACAGCCGAGAACCGGATGGGCGAGAACTCGTCATCCGATCGTCGAATCCTGGTCGGCCGGCGGGGTGTACACGCGAGGACTCAGTTCCAGTGCGTAGAACCCGCCGTCGGCGCAGGTGGTCCAGATCTGGTTGCCGCGCCATTCCGGTGGTGAGGAGCACCAGTCGGTGGCCATGTCGCCACCGATGATCATCCCGGAGCGCGGTCCGATCATCTGCGGCAACGACACCTTGCCGTGCAGGATCGCCATACCGAGGCTGAGGAATTCCACCGCCGGAACACCTGAGATGGATGCCAGGACGTGCGGCGAGTTGGGGAGCTCAGCGATGGTCGCATTCTTCTGGGCCGGCGGATTGTAGTAGCCGATCTCCTTGATGCTCTTCAGGTTTCGGATATCGAAGACGCGGATGCCCGACGATTCCCAGGAGCAGGCCAGCGCCGTGGGGTTGGCCGGCCGATCCACGGTGCAGTAGTGCGGATTGCTGTTGAACACGCTGCCGCCCATGCCCGACCGGAAATTGGTGTCGAGGTTCTTCGGCAGATTGATCTCGAGTTTGATCTGCGCCACGTACTTCGGACGATCGGGTGCGGTGACGTCGAAGAACTTCACGCCACCGGAGCCGAGCTCGTCGACCGTGATGATGTGTGACACACCGCGATAGGTCACCGGGATGGTGTGCTGATTGACCTGCCCGTCGGGCCACAGGTACGTGGCGATCACCGGTACCTGCGGATAGGGCGCGCGCCGCTGGATGGCGCGCGTGTCGAGGATGTTGATGCCCAGCCCGTTGGAGATGAACATGCGGTTGCCGTCGGGCGTCATCCCGAAGCCATGACCGAGGAAACCGTGCAACCCCTGCCAGATGACCCGAGGCACAGCCGGATTCGAGATGTCGATGGCCGAGAGGTGTCCGGGCCAGATCCCCGATGCCCAGTAGGTACGGCCGTCGGGGGAGAAACCGCCCTCATGTGAGGTGAACGGGAGCGGGGTGGCGATGCCGGGCCCACGGTTGAGCAGGCGCGGATGCTCGCAGTCGGAGATGTCGTAGACCGCGAAGAATCCGCCACCCCACAGCAGCGGCACCGAGGTGGCGGCGAGCAGTTTGCGTTTCTTGTTGACCTTCAGGGTCTCCCACGTGCCGCCGCGCATCGCGGTGTCGGCGAGCGAACCGACCACCCGGGGCCGTGCAGGATTCGACGCGTCGATGACCTGTACGCCGGGCTGCCGGACGACGTTGTTGCCCGGGAAGAGGCTGCCGGTGTAGCTGCAGTGCTCGAAGGTCGCCGACACGATCCCGCCGCCGGAACCACGCAGGTTGCCGACCTTGCTCATGTTGCAGCGGTAACCGAGGCGACTGCGTCCGGAGTTGCGGTCCTCGGCGCTCACGTCGCCCTGCAGCCCGCGCTCGGGCAGTGAGCCGGGTCCGCAGTCCGCACGCGGCACCGACACCTCGGAGATGTCCGGGAAGTAGTGGGTGGCAGCTGCGGCCGGCGTTGCGGTCACCGCGGTGGCCGCCAGCACCGCGCCCACCGCGAACATCCCGGCTGCACGCAGCCCCCGACTATGACCTGCACCCCAGCGACGCCTCATCACATACCCCCCGTTGTTCACCAGATCGTGACCGGTGACACAGCCTAGTCTCAGGAATCCAGGGGCGGACGGGATTCGACGATTTGTATGGTCAGGACTCCAGCCGGACGCGAACCCAGTCGAGATTGGCCTGCATACCCCGACGCCAGTCGGACATCCGGCGAGCGATGATCCGCCCCTCGAGATCGGGCTTGGACTCGATGACCTGAGACAACCGGGACGGACCGGGCCCAAGGCGCGCCCATTGCCGCACGATGACACCGTCGGAGGCGCGGTCGATCTCGAAGGCCCACGTCGCCCACGGCTCACCCGTGGGTCCGCCGGCCGTCCACGTCCAGCGTCGAGGGGGTTCGACCTCGGTGATCACGCACTCGGCCGTCCAGGTGCCGAGTCCGTCGGCCGAGTTGGTGCCACGGAACCGGGCTCCGACGACGACCTCGGCGGGCGACCCGACCCAGTCCACCGACACCAGTTCGCCGTCGGTGTGGGTGGGCAGTTCGATGTCGGTGACCACGGCCCAGGCGTCCTCGGCCGTCACCCCCCGGATCAGTTCGGACACTTCGACACTCGGCGCATCCCGATAACGCATCACGATCCCTTCGTCGGCACCCTCAGGGTCACATGTGCCGGATCCGCGCCGGCTGGCGGGTACGGATCCGAAAGACCGTGTACGCCATGGCGGCGGCGACAAAGCAGGCCGCAGCACCCACCCCGAGCGCGACCCGGGCGCCGGCGTATTCGCTGATCGCGCCGATGATCGGCCCGCCGATGGGGGTCGAGCCCATGAACGCCACCGACCACAGCGCCATCACGCGACCACGCATCTGTGGTTCCGATTCGAGTTGCAGCGTGGCGTTGCCGGTGGACATGAACGAGACGGACAGCCACCCGACGAAGAACAGCGCGACGATGGCCATCATCACCAGCGGCACCCACAGCGTGGGCCGGCCGCCCACATACCGCAGTCCCTCGCGCAGTTGCCCCTTTGCCCGGGCGACGGGTTCCTCGTAGGCGATCTCGTCGGTGCGCATCATCCACAACGAGACGACCACTGCCACGAAGCTCGCCGCATTGATCGCGAAACACCAGCCGGCACCGACCGCCGCGAGGATGACGCCGGCTGCGGCCGGCCCGATCGCGCGGGCCGCGTTCACCAGCACCGAGTTCAGGGTGACAGCATTGCGGATGAGGTCATTGCCCACGATCTGATGGATGAATGCCTGGCGGGCCGGATTCTCGAAGGCATTGTTGAGCCCGAGGAGGACCGCGAGCACCGCCACCTGCCAGACCTGCACCCAACCGCCGAGGGCCAACACGGCGAGCACCGCGGCGAGTAAACCCATGACCGACTGCAGGACGATCATCAGCTTGCGCCGGTCCACCCGGTCGGCGACGACGCCCGCATACGGACCGAGGAGCAACACCGGCAGCGCCTGCAGTGCGACGACCACACCGAGGACCGCCGCCGAACCGCTGAGGGTGAGCACCAGCCAGGCCTGCGCGGTGGCCTGCATCCACGTGCCGATCAGCGACAGCGCCTGCCCGCAGAAGTACAGCCGGTAGTTGTGATTGGCCAGCGAGGCGAAGACCGCATCGGAGGTGCGACGTGACCGGCCGGGGGCAACGTCTGTGTCGTCGGCCGGGGCGTGCGGTCATCGGGCATCACCCGCCAGCCTGATCAGGGCGTGGGTACTACCGGTTGTCCTGATGGGCGGTGAGCAGCAGGTTGTCGAAGGCGCGCCGTTCGTTCTCCGGGAGCACGACGTGGCGATCCACACCGGTGACCACGTTGCGGCACAGTTCGTGCAGCTTCACGTTCTCGTTCTGCGACAACCACTTCAGCACCTCGAAGGCGCGGTCGGCGTCCACCCCGTAGGCGAGCATGATCATGCCCTTCGCCTGTTCGATGACCCCGTTGTGCTCACGAAACCTCGACACGTGCGCCGCGACCCGATCGTTCACCCCGTCCTCGATGTCGCTGACGTCGAGGTAGAAGCCCTCGGTTCCGACGGCCGTGCCAGTGGTGTCGGTGAGGGGTTGGGCGATGACCACCACATGGTGGGTGTCTCCCTTGCGGTCGACGATCCGGTGCCGACTCGAGAAGGGCGTTCGCCGGGTGATCATCTCGTCGAGTATCGCGAGAAAAGACTCACGGTCGTCGGGGTGCTTGTGACCGACCACGAGTTCCGTGGTCGGGGTGACCTCGCCGGGCCGGTAGCCGTGTAGCTCGGCGACCTCCACGGACCATTCCCAGTTCTGGGAGTCGAAGAAGAACCGGAACCGTCCCACGTGCTGGGGCCGTCGGCTCGGCGCACCGCCGGCTCGAGCGCGATCATCGATCACTGGTCCACCCTTTGCGAACAACAGCACCAACAAGTAGTCGCCACCGGTCTCGGGCGGATCACACACTACTGGTTGGGCCGCGGGTAGGTCCCGGGTGGGCCTCCTACCGGCGATGCCGTCGACATCGGATCAGCGTGCGAGCCTCACCCAACTCTCGGATCGCCGCCCGGACCAGTTGGCCAGTTGCTCGGTCAGGCCGGCGCCGTCGCGGGGTTCGACGACGGGGCCGAAGGGCACAGCGTCGTCGCCGCGGATGTCGGCGGAGATGAACTGGCGGGCCACGGCGAGGGCGGGGGCGACGACGGCCGGGTCGGCTTCGGGGTCGGCGCCGATGGCGACGGCCAGATCCCAGCCGTGCACCAATGTCTCGTTGACATAGCCCCAGAGTGCGCCGGCGCCGGGCACGGTGCCCCACGGCACGCTCACCATGGCACCGAGTTTGGCGTCGTCGGACCAGAGTTCGATCGCGTGAGCGACGGTGTCGGCGTAGGTCGCAGCGTCGTGGACGGCGGGAAAGCCGTCGATGGCGAAGATGTCTGCGCCGGCGGCCAGTCCTTCGGCGCGGCGTGCGGTGCCGATCAGGTGGCCACAGAGCGCTTGCACGTCGAGCTTGGTGCACGGCGTCCGGTTCTGGAGCTGGTCGGGGGCCACGCGCTCCATCAGCGACGCTGTCCAGCTGGTGGCAGCGGCATAGACGGGACGCGGGTCGGTGGGCTGGTTCATGACGATCCTTTTCTCGGTGGTGTGCTGTCAGAACCCAGTCAACGACCAAATCCTGACACCTTCTGTCATGTTTTGCAGGAGAATGTTCAGGCATGCGTGCCGAACGTCTGCTGGCTGTCCTGATGCTTCTCAAGACGCACTCGCGGATGACGGCGGCCCAACTCGCCGACGAGCTCGATGTCTCCGAACGGACCGTGTTGCGCGACATCGATGCCTTGTCGTTGTCGGGGATACCGGTCTACGCCGAGCGCGGCCGGCACGGTGGATTCGCGCTGCTGCCCGGCTATCGGACCGACCTCTCCGGTCTCACTCTCGACGAGGCGCGGACCCTGGTGGCCGGGGGTGGGCGCCTCGACTCGCCCGCGTTTGCCTCGGCGATGCGCAAGGTCGCGGCCTCGCTTCCTGACGCATTTCGGACCTCGGCGGTCCGTGCTGCCCAGCGAATCCTGTTGCGGCCCGAGGGGTTTGTGCATCCACCGCGGGAGATCGATGCGCTCGGTCCGGTGCAGCAGGCGGTGTTCGACGGTCGGCGGATTCGCGTCCGATATCGCCGGCGTGGGGCCGAACGCGCCGCCGAGCGCGTTCTCGACCCGATCGGATTGATTGTCGCCGGCGACACCTGGTATCTCGTCGCCACCGCCGACGGCACCGAGCGGATGTACCGGATGTCGCGGATGTCGGACGTGGAGATCCTCGACGAGCCCGCGGCGCGCGCCGACGATGTCGACCTCGAGGAGATCTGGCAACGCCACCGCGCCGAGTTCCGGGCCGGTTTCACCGAGGTGCCGGTGATGGTCCGCGCGTCGCCGGAAACCGCCTCAGCGCTGCGGGGGATCGCCTCAGAGATCGCGTCGTCGGCACTGCCGGACGGCCGCGTCGAACTCACGCTCGGGTTCATGGGCGAGGGGCATGCGGTCAACGCGTTGTGGACGTTCGTGGCCGACGTCGAGGTGAGGCAACCGGACGGGGTGCGGACCGCGATGGTCGAGCGGGTGCGCGCGATGGGGCGGGTCTATGCCAAGGATGACCGGCGCGACAATGACCGGCCCGACGACGGCTCACCCGAGGATGACCGGTGAGTACCGCAACGACACGGTCACAACTGGCTAACGGGAGCCGCCACGAGTTGGGGAACTCCCTGAGAGCTGGATAAGCTGTGACAGTTGTGACAAATGAGACTAAAGGGGTTTGTGGTGCATAGTCGGTGGATGACACGAGCGCTGGCTGTCGTCGGGTCCGTCGGAGTCCTGGCCGGCCTGTGCGCCGGCGTGGCCGCAGCCGACCCCGAACCCGACCCCGGCGTCTCGCGGATCGACACCGTCATCCACGACGGACCACAACAAGCGACCGTGATCGTGTACTCGGCGTCGATGCACAAGATGATCCCGGTCAACGTGCTCCGCCCCAAAGATGCGAGCAAGCCGCGACCCACGCTCTATTTGCTGAACGGCGCCGGTGGTGGCGAGGACTCCGCGACGTGGGCGGCCAAAACCAGCTATGTGCAGTTCTTCGCCGACAAGAACGTCAACGTCGTGACACCCATCGGCGGTGCCTTCTCCTATTACACCGACTGGCAGCGCGACGACCCGGTGCTCGGTCGCAACAAGTGGACAACGTTCCTCACCAAGGAGCTGCCGCCGCTGATCGACAAGGAGTTCAAGACCACCAAGGTCAACTCGATCGCCGGCATCTCGATGGCCGGCACCTCGGTCCTGAATCTCGCGATCGCCGCTCCGCGTCTCTACCGGTCCGTCGCGGCCTACAGTGGATGTGCGCGCACCAGTGATCCGTTGGGGCAGGCCTACATTCGGATGGTGGTGGCCGATCGTGGCCAGGGCAACCTCAACAACATGTGGGGCCCACCTGCCTCGCGTGGCTGGCGGGACAACGATCCCTTCATCAACGCCGCCAAACTCCGCGGGACCAAGGTCTATATGACCAGTGGCAGTGGACTTCCCGGCAAGTACGACCGTGCCGATTCGCCGCTGATCAACGGTGACCTCATCACGCTCGGCAACCAGATGATTCTCGGTGGCATCATCGAGGCCGCGGTCAACGACTGCACCAAGCAGATGGCCGTGCGCCTGAACAAACTGCACATCCCGAACAAGGTGTTGTTGCGACCCAACGGAACCCATTCGTGGTCGTATTGGGAACATGACCTGCACACCACCTGGCCGATGATCGCCGCCGACCTGCGGTGAGCGGCGTCTACGCCGACGATCTCGAGGTGGGCCGGGTCTACCAACTCGACTCGTACACGCTGACCGAAGACGAGATAGTCGAGTTCGCGAAGACGTGGGACCCCCAGATCTTCCATGTCGACAAGGCTGCGGCCGAGGCCGGCGCCTACGGGGGTCTCATCGCCAGCGGCCTGCACACCCTCTCGATCTATCAGCGCCTGGCCGTCGCCGGCTCCTTCGGCGAATGGAATGTCATCGCCGGAAAACGATTCAGCGACGTGCAATTCCTGCGCCCGGTCCGTCCCGGTGACACCCTCACCGGGACCCTGGTGATCGATGCCGTCGACATCGATCCGCGCGGTCGCGCGTTGGTGACCACCACCGCCGAACTCGTCAACGACCGCGGCGCCGCCGTCCTGAGCGTCACGGTCGACGCCTACGTCCGCACCCGTCCCACCGGTTGAGCGGGTCCCGCCCCCCATTCTGTTGGTTGAGCCGGCACATGCGAGCGTAGCGAGTGCGCGCCGTGTCGACACCATGTGGTGTTTCTGGGATGGGCAGGTGTTGCGGATGCTGTTGTGTTGTTTGTGGTTTCGACGCGCGTCGTGCTCGTTCCTCGCTCGTCGCGGCTCACCAGCAGGCGGGGGTGTCGGCTCAACCAGCGGGTGGAGGCGTGGATCGTCGCGCGTGAGAGGCGCTACCCGAACATCCGCCGCAGTGCGGGCGCCACGTCGTGGTGATCGCGCACCGGCAGGCATCGGCCATGGCCGACAAGGGCGAGGTCGCGTCCCAGATCGGTGTCGTGCTCGCCGGAGACGTCGAGCAGCACATCGAGCCGGGGGAGACGGGCCGCGGTCGAGCGCGGGTCGGGACCGGCGTTGTGGACGCAGTCGCTGAGCAGCAGAACCCGCGCATCCGCGACCGGAACCCCGGCGAGTTCGTCGGCGGCCACTGACAGTGCGAAGTCGAGATTGGTGAGTCCCTGGGCGGGCAGCGTCAACAGCGCATCGACCACACGGTCGGGTGACATCGGTTGACCCAGCCGCGAGATCACGGCGGCGTCCGACCAGAATGCGATGACGCCCACCGCATCTCGGCTCAGCTCTCCGGCCAGCGCACCGGCGGTGGCGGCCGCGGTGCGCACCTGCTCACCGCGTGCGGAACCGGAGACGTCTACGACGAGAACGATCGAACGCCGACGACGGACCCGCTCGCGCACCAGGATGTGGTCGTCGGTGGGCAGCGGTGTCGCGGCGACGGCCTCGAGAGTCCGGTCCAGGTCGATCTCGTCGGACACACCGCGCCAGCGCCGGGTCGTCAAGGTCCCGGTTGCCGATCGCGGTGCATCACGTGGCCGGATCACCTGCGACAGTGCGAGTTTCCGGGCGATCTGCCGCGCCCGCCGACGGGCGTCCGGATCGGCCGTCACACCGGGCGAGTCGGTGTCGCGCTCCCCGGTTTCCTCGGTCACCCCGGGTGCGCCGGAGCCGACGCCCCGTCCGCGGTGCCGGCCACGGTCGGACCGGGAGGTCACCACGAACCCGCCACCGCCGGTGGCCACCAGCAGATCGGGCTCGCCGTCGAGCTGCTTGGGTTTGCGGCGCAACGGTTTCAGAGTGTGTGCCGGGCGCGGTGCGGATGTCCGGCGGGTCAACGGCGAGTCGGCCTCGACGGCTCTTCAACCGGGCTCGGCCGCGGCGGGCGAGAGCAGGAAGTGGTCTTGCCAGATCTCGGCGAGAATGGCTTCGGGTGTGGCAAAAGCGGTGTCGTCGAGGTGGATTCGACCTGACAGCGACACCGTCATCGCGTCGAGGAAGCATCCGGTGTAGTCGGTCGGGAGGTCGCGCGGCGGATCGATGGACTCGACCTCCGGAATTCTGATGGCGCGCATCGCGCACAACTGCGTCGCCACCAGCGCCAGGTCGATCGCGCCGCGTACACTGCTGCCCTGGCGGATGTCGTCTCGTTCGCGCGTGGCCCGGGTGACCGCCACCGCATCCGCGACGACTCGCGCAGCGACGGGATATGCTCGGCGGCTGACGATCTCGCGTTCCGCGGCGGCATTCTGGTAGTCGACGACGAGCCGGCACATCCGGTCGTACACCGACGTGGACAGACGCGTCGTGCCGATGTTGTCGTACGGGTTCATCGACGCCACGATGCGGAACGAGTCCTTGGCGGCCACCGTCCCCACCCGCGGCACGGTGATCACCCGCTCGGCCATGGCCGTCAACAGTGTGTCGATGGTGTCCTCGGGGGCTCGGTTGAACTCCTCGACGTAGAGGAAGCCGCCCACCCGCATGGCCTCGAGGAGCGGGCCGTCGACGAAGTTGTCCGCGCTGTAGTCCTCCCGCAGCACACGAGACGGATTGTGGTGGCCGACGAGCCGGCTCGGCGTGAGGTCGGCGTTTCCTTCGACGAGTACCAACGGGATCCCCCATTCCGCGGTGATCGCCCGCAGCAGCGTCGATTTCGAGGTTCCCGGCGGCCCCTCCAGGATGAGGTCGCGACCGGCGGCGACCGCCGCGAGGACCAGGTCGAGTTCGCGGTCGCGGCCGACGACCTGTGCCGCGATCGCCGATCGGATCGCGGCCAGGTCGAGCAGACCCATGGTGACTCCTTTGTCAGCGGCTGTGGTCAATGCCGGTTACAGACGTCCGCCGGCGTCGATGGTCTGGGTGGAGTCCGCTGCCGAGCTGGCCCGGTTCCGTCGGCTCCTGACCGAGGCCGACCCCGCCGATGATCCAGCGAAAGTGGTTGCCGCGGCGTTCATCTCATCCATCGATCACGGACGGGACAAGGATGAATGGGCGCGGCACCGTGCCGAGCTGATCCTGCACGCGCCCGCGGTGCAGGCGCAGGCCAACAACGTCTATCGTCAATGGCGCAGCGCAGTAGCGCATTTCGTCGCCCACCGGCGCGGCGAAGGACCCGACGCGCCTTATCCGGTGGCGGTATCACATGCGGTGCTGGCGGCTTCGGCTGCCGGACATGAGATCTGGCTCGCCGACCCGACCGCCGATCTCGTGAGCTGCCTACGGAAGATGTTCGCGATGATGATGCCGACGGACGACGCTCAGGTGGCCATGAAGAGGATCTCATCCCGCGAATAGTCATGTCCGGGATGGTTTTCGGTCAGGTGGGCGCGCACCTTCTCGACCAGTTCGTCCTCGTCGGCGCCGCGCAGCATCTCACCGCACGGGCAGGTCAGTCGTGTCTTCATGATTCGCGTATCCGATCTTTGAGCAGTAGTCGAACCGTCAGTTCGAGCCGGTTGGTGACGTCGGTCGCCGATGCCCGGCGGGTCAGCCACTGCACCAGATTCGACATCCACACATCGGCGAGCACCCGGGCGATGGCCAGATCTTCGTCGGTGGGTTCACCCTCGTCGACGATGGCGCCGGCGAGAAGTCGGTCGATGATGCTGGCCACCTGATCGACCTCGGCGGTGGCCGACGCGTCGGCGAACATGAACGCCCGCGTCATCGCCTCGGTGAGCAGGGGATCGCGCTGCATCGCGAAGGTGATCATGTCCAGGACGTGCCGCAGTCGCTCGATCGCGTTGTCGCCACGCAGCTGGGACCGGTCGACCTTGGATTCGACGCGGCCGAGTTCGCGGGCCAGCGAGGTGACCAGCAGGTGCACCTTGGAGGGGAAGTAGCGATACAGGGTGCCCACCGCGACGTCGGCTTTGTCGGCGACGGTGCGCATCTGGACGGCGTCATAACCGCCCTTGGAGGCCAGCGCGAGAGTCGCGTCGAGGATGCGGCGCCGGCGTTCGCGCTGCGCGCTGGAACCTGCTTCGGGGACGGAGGTGTTCGGCGCCGCATCCTCGTCGGGAGCGTCGATCGCGGCATTGCCTGATGCGGAACGGGCCATGTGCTCTTCGGACATCCTCACGTTTTCGAAGTCGGGATGGACGCTATCGGGTGGGTACCGAATCTACATCCACTCATGGCATATTAGAACAGGTTCTATTTATTCGTCACTCGACATTCGCAAGGAATCACCGTGACAATCGCCACGTCCGAAGAGCAGAACGCTGTCCGTCAAGCGATCGCCGACTGGGCGCGGACCGTCGGCACCGCCGACCTCGTCCGCTCCGATCTCGACAAACCACGCGATCAGTGGGCCGATCTGCTGGCACAGCTCGCCGACTTCGGGGTCTTCGGTGCCGCGGTCGGCGAGGATCGCGGCGGACTCGGTGCCCGCTTCGCCGACGTGGCGGCGATGCTCGAACAATGCGGCACGAGTCTGGTGCCGGGTCCGCTCGCACCGACGGTGGCCGCGGCCGTTGCGCTCGGTCGCGTCGACGGAACGCGTGCGCAGCAGGTACTCGACGCGCTGATCGTCGGTGGGTACGCCGCGGTGACACCGGCGGCGGCCACCGCCGGTGATGCGCCGGTGATCGTCGACGGTGTCCTGGATCTGGGTCTCGTCGCCGGCTTCGTCGATGGCGCTGCGGTGCTCACCCCGCTCGCGTCGAACGGGACCTGGTACGTCATCCCACCGGGTTGCGGTGTCGCCGAAGTGGTTCCGCAGTCACCGGTGGACGGCACGTCGTCGGTGTCGCGGGTGCGCATCACCGACATCGCCGACGACGATCTCATCGCCCTCGATGACTCCGTGTTGGTGACCGGCCTGATCTCGGCGGCGCTCGCGGCATACCAGAGCGGCGTCGCGCGCTGGTGCCTGACGACGGCCGTCGACTACGCCAAGGTGCGGACCCAGTTCGGAGCCCCGATCGGGTCGTTCCAGGCGATCAAGCACATCTGCGCCGAGATGGCGTGCCGCAGCGAACGGATCACCGCCGTCGCATGGGATCTGGCGCGTGCCGTGGACGCCGTGCTCGACGGCGAGGAGGACGCGCACGAGCAGATGCGGATCAGTCGGGCCGCGGCCGATGCGGTGGCCGCCGCCGACCCGGTCGCCAACGCCGAGGACTGCATTCAGGTGCTCGGCGGCATCGGATTCACCTTCGAGCACGACGCCCACCTGTATCTACGCTCGGCGCTGGCCGCCCAGATCACGCTCGGGTACGGCACCGCTGCGCGCATTGAACTCGCCCGTCTCGGTCTCGCCGGAGGGCGTCGCCGATTCCGGCTGGATCTATCCGACGTCGAGCACCGGCGCGCCGAGGTCCGGGCCGACATCGCCGACATCGCCGCCGCCGATCCGGCTGATCAGCGTCGGCTGCTGGCCGAATCCGGTTACCTGACCCCGCATTGGCCGGCGCCGCACGGACTCGGGGCCGACGCGGCACTGCAGTTGCTGATCGACGCGGAATTCGACCGTGCGCAGGTGCACCGGCCCGACCTGGTCATCGCCGGCTGGGCGATCCCGACGATCCTCGAACACGGCACCGACGAGCAGCGCGACCGCTTCGTGGGTCCGACGCTGGCCGGCGACATCGTGTGGTGTCAGCTGTTCAGCGAACCCGAGGCGGGCTCCGACCTCGCGGCACTGCGCACCCGCGCCGAACGCGTCGACGACGGCGAGAACGGTGCCGGGTGGCGGCTGACCGGACAGAAGATCTGGACCTCGCAGGCCCACAACGCACAGTGGGCGATCTGCCTTGCGCGCACCGACCCGGACGCCCCCAAGCACAAGGGCATCACCTACTTTCTCGTGGACATGGCCTCACCCGGTCTCGACATCCGGCCGCTGCGTGAACTCACCGGCCGCGCGAACTTCAACGAGGTGTTCCTCGACGACGTGTTCGTGCCCGACGACTGCGTGGTCGGCGAGGTCAACGGCGGCTGGCGGCTGGCCCGGACGACCCTGGCCAACGAGCGTGTCGCGATGGGCGGATCGGGGTTGGGCAAGGAGATGGAAGCCCTGCTCGCGCAGCTCGCCGACAGTCCCCGCGAGCCGACGCCGGCCGATCTCGCCGATCTCGGGGCGATGGTCGCCGACGCCCATGTCGGCCGGGTGCTCGATGCGCGCGCCGTCACCGAGCGACTGGCCGGACACGACCCGGGTGCGTTGTCGAGCATCCGCAAACTGATCGGCGTCGAGCATCGGCAGGCGGTCCCCGAACTCGCGCTGCGACTGCTCGGCGTCGAAGGTCTCGCGGCGTCGGAGGCCTCCGATCTGCTGCTCCAGAACCGCTGCCTGTCGATTGCCGGTGGGACGACGCAGATCCTGCGGACCGCGGCAGCCGAACGCATTCTCGGTTTGCCCCGCGGCTGAGGCCGGGGTCTGGGTGGAGAACCGCTGCTAAACCCCCGCGACGTTCGCTTCGGCACGCTACTCTGATACAACTAGAACAGGTTCTAATTCCGGGTCGGTCTCCGGCCCTGGCACGAGGAGGCTCCGGGGTGGATTTCGCCCTCGATGGCACCGCGATCGCGGTCCGCGACGTCGCCGACGACGTGTTCGCGCGACATCAACCCGATTGGGAATCGACCTTCGGCGCCGCCGGGTCCGATGCCCCGCGATTCGACACCGAACTCTGGCGCGCGCTCGTCGACGCCGGGCTGCTGGCGCTGCCGTTGCCCGCCGAGTTCGACGGTGACGACGTCGGTGTGCTCGGCCTGCTGCCACTGCTGCGTCGGATGGGCGAGTCCGCGGCGGTGACCCCCGCGCTCGGCACTCTCACCGCAGCGCTCGTGTTCGCCGCGGCCGACACGAATCCATGGCAGCGATGGCCGGAGGCGCTGATCGGCGGCCGGTGGGCGGCCATCGCACTCGGTGAGCCCGGCGACGCGCTGACCGCCACCCCGCACACCACGGTCCGGGGCGGGCGCTGCAGCGGAACCAAGGTCGGCGTGCTGCACGCCGACGGCGCATCGGTGTTGCTGGTCGGCACCGACGCCGGGGTCGCCGTCATCTCGGCCGACGCCGACGGGGTGAGCATCACGCCCACCACGTCATCGAGCGGCTGGGGCGAATCCACCGTCGTCTTCGACGACGTGGCCCTCGACGACGCCGACATCGTGACCCGCGATCTCAGTGTGCTCCGCGACCGCTACCGCCTGGCGCTGTGCGCCTACGCCGACGGACTGATCGCCGGTGCCACCCGGCTCACCGCCGACCACGTGTCCACGCGCGAACAGTTCGGCAAACCGATCGCGTTGTTCCAGGCGGTCGGCCAGCAACTTGCCGATATCTACGTGATCGGCCGCTCACTCGATCTCGCGGTCACCTCCGCAGGTTGGCGCCTCAACGAAGGTCTCAGCGCCGCAGACGATCTCGCGATCGGCATGTACTGGATCGCCGACGAGGTGCCCGCGACGATGCGCACCATGACGCACCTGCACGGCGGTGTCGGCGTGGACATCACCTATCCGTTGCACCGCTACTTCTCCATCGCCAAGGACCTCGCGCGGCTGGCCGGAGGTGCCACGCAGCGCCTCGACGAGTTGGCCGATGTGCGCGACCTGGCCACCCACGAGTCCGACGACACCGCCGAGGATGCCGCCGATGTTCATTGACCTGACCCCCGAGCAGCGGGCTCTACGTGCCCAATTGCGT
Organism: Gordonia bronchialis DSM 43247; assembly: GCF_000024785.1. Lineage (NCBI taxonomy): Bacteria > Bacillati > Actinomycetota > Actinomycetes > Mycobacteriales > Gordoniaceae > Gordonia > Gordonia bronchialis. The sequence continues at coordinate 941,898 of NC_013441.1, forward strand.
TCCTACTTCGCCGATCTCGTCACCCCCGACGAGGCCCGGGTGATGCTGACCGAACGCCACGGACCCACCTACCGCGAGGTCATCCGACGCATGGGCCGCGACGGGTGGCTCGGCGTCGGGTGGCCGACAACGTACGGCGGGCGGGGGTTCGGTGAGATCGAGCAACAGATCTTCACCAACGAGGCCATCCGTGCCGACGTCCCGCTGCCGGCGGTGACCCTGCAAACCGTCGGCCCGACCCTGCAGGAACACGGCACCGAAGAGCAGAAACAGAAGTTCCTGCCGGCGATCCTGGCCGGCGAGGTCCATTTCGCCATCGGCTACACCGAACCGGAGGCCGGGACCGATCTCGCCTCGTTGACCACCAGTGCGGTCCTCGACGGCGATCACTACATCGTCAACGGGCAGAAGATCTTCACCACCGGCGGCCATGACGCCGACTACATCTGGCTGGCGGTCCGCACCGACAAGGATGCGCCCAAACACAAGGGCATCTCGATCCTCATCGTCGACACCAAGGATCCGGGTTTCAGCTGGACCCCCATCATCACCGCCGACGGCGCCCATCACGTCAATGCGACGTACTACAACGATGTCCGGGTACCGGTGTCGATGCGCGTCGGTGACGAGGGTGGCGGCTGGAAACTGATCACCACCCAGCTCAACCACGAGCGGGTGATGCTCGGGCCGGCCGGCCGGATCGACGGGCTGGCGGCACGGGTGCGTGCCTGGGCGCAGCGACCGGGACCCGACGGCACCGTGATCGCCAAGCACCCCGACGTCCGGCGCGCGCTCGCGCAGATCGACGCCTATGCCCGCATCAACGAACTGCTCAACTGGCAGGTGGCCTCCACCGGCGAGGCGATCTCGATGGCCGACGCCGCGGCGACCAAGGTGTTCTCCACCGAACGGGTGCAGGTGGTGTGCCGCATGATCAACGAGATCATCGGCCGCAACGGCGATTTCACCGATTCGGAGACCGCCGAACTCGTGGACTGGCTCGACGTGCAGCAGAAGCGACACGTGGTGATCACCTTCGGTGGCGGTGTCAACGAGGTGATGCGCGACATGATCGCCACCGCCGGACTGGGATTGCCGAGGGCCAAACGATGACGACCAGCGCCGACACCATCCGCGCCGCCGCGCAGACCATCATCGACGACGGGCCCAGCGCGCCGATCGCCGGCCGCGACCCGATCAATCAGCCGATGATCAATAACTGGGTCGAGGCGATGGGCGACGAAAATCCCATCTACACAGACGAATCCGCGGCTCGGGCGGCCGGGCACCCGGGGATCGTGGCGCCGCCCGCAATGGCGCAGGTGTGGACGATGCGCGGCCTGCACGGTGCCCGCACCGACGACGATCCGCTGGGCCGTGCGTCGCAGCTCTTCGACGACGCCGGGTACACCTCGGTGGTGGCCACCAACTGTGACACCGTCTATCACCGTTACACGCAGCTCGGGGAGGAAGTCAGTCTCTCCGCGGAACTGCTGGATGTGGTGGGCCCCAAGAACACCGCGCTGGGGGAGGGCTGGTTCTTCACCACCCGCAACGTGTGGTCGGTCGACGACGAGGTCGTCGCGGAGATGCGCTTCCGAATCCTGAAATTCCGTCCGGGTCAGCAGAAGCCGGCCGGACCGACGGTGCCCGAGGACCTCGATCCGTCGAAGATGCTCAAACCCAGTGCATCTCGCGACACCGCCTTCTTCTGGGAGGGCGTTGCCGCCCACGAGCTGCGGATCCAGCAGACCGGAGACGGCACGCTGCGTCATCCGCCGATCCCGGCGACGTGGAAGCCGCGTGGCGAGGACGGTTCGGTACCCGAGACCGACTACGTGGTCGCGGCCGGAACCGGCACGATCTACAGCTTCGTGGTGCATCGCGCGCCCAAGGTGCCGGGTCGTGCGCTGCCCTTCGTCGTCGCACTCGTCGAACTCGATGAAGGTGTGCGCATGCTCGGCGAGCTGCGCGGTGTCGACCCGGCCGACGTGCGGATCGGTATGCCGGTGACCGTGACCTTCCTGGACTTCCCGGCCGACGACGCAGCCGGCCAACCCGCGTGGACCCTGTATGCGTGGCAGCCCGCCGACCAGGAGGATCGACGATGACAAGCCTTGCGCCACAACCGGTCGCCGTATCCGACGCGTTGCCGCCGCTGGTCATCGAGGCCACCCCGACATTTGTGGTGTCCACGGCACTGGCCACCCGTGACTTCCAGGATGTCCACCACGACCGCGATCTCGCACAGGCCAAGGGGTCGACGGACATCTTCGTCAACATCCTCACCGACACCGGACTGGTGGAGCGTTTTGTCACCGACTGGGCGGGCCCGTCTGCCCGAATCCGTTCCATCGCACTGAAACTCGGCGTCCCCTGGTACGCCTACGATGCGGTCACCTTCACCGGTGAGGTCACCGCGGTCGACGGAGGACTGGTCACCATCGCCGTCACCGGCACCAACAAGCTGGGCAAACACGTCATCTCGACGGTGACCGTCGACATGGATGTGCCTGCCGGGGAGGGCAACTGATGGGCAGATTGTCGGGTCAGGCGGCCATCGCCGGCATCGGGGCGACGGAGTTCTCCAAGGACTCCGGCCGAAGCGAACTGCGACTTGCCACCGAGGCGGTATCGGCTGCCATCGCCGACGCCGGACTACAGCCGTCCGACGTCGACGGTCTGGTGAGCTTCACGATGGACACCAACGCCGAGATCGCCGTCGCCCGATCGGTGGGAATCGGTGAGATGACCTATTTCTCACGCATCCACTACGGCGGCGGCGCGGCCTGCGCGACGGTGCAGCAGGCCGCGATGGCAGTCGCCACCGGAGTCGCCGACGTGGTGGTGGCCTACCGGGCATTCAACGAACGGTCCGGCCTGCGGTTCGGCCAGGTCAACAGCGCGGTGGCCAATCAGGAGAACTCGTCGGGCACCGACAACGCCTTCAGCTACCCCCACGGCCTGTCCACACCGGCCGCTTTCGTGGCGATGGTTGCGCAGCGATACATGCACGACTTCGGCGCCACGAGTGCGGATTTCGGCCAGGTTGCCGTGGTGGACCGCAAACATGCCGCGGTCAACCCGGATGCGTTCTTCTACGGCAAGCCGATCACCCTCGAGGATCACCAGAACTCCCGCTACATCGCCGAACCGCTGCATCTGCTCGACTGCTGTCAGGAATCCGACGGTGGGGTCGCCATCGTCGTCGTCTCCGCCGAACGGGCCCGCGATCTGCCGCATCCGCCCGCGGTGATCGCCGGCGCCGCGGCGGGCAGTGCCGACGACCAGTTCATCATGACCAGCTATTACCGCGACGAGTTGGCGGGCCTGCCCGAGATGGGTCTGGTGGGCCGACAGTTGTGGAAGCAGTCGGGACTACGGCCCGAGGACATGGACCTCGCCATCCTCTACGACCACTTCACCCCGTACACGTTGATGCAGTTGGAGGAGCTCGGCTTCTGCGGGCGCGGCGAGGCCAAGGACTTCGTCCGGGAACCCGGTGCCCTCGAGGTGGGTGGCCGGTTGCCCTTGAACACTCATGGCGGACAACTGGGCGAGGCCTACATCCACGGCATGAACGGCATCGCCGAGGCGGTTCGACAGCTTCGTGGCACCTCGGTGAATCAGGTCCCAGGTGCCGAGAAGGTCGTCGTCACGGCCGGAACCGGTGTTCCCACATCAGGTTTGGTCCTCACCCGATGAGCACCCACCCGTCAGTCCCAACGACCCAGACCGCAGGCAACAAGGAGTGCGCAGAATGAAGTTCAACCTCGCCGACGTTTTCGAGACGGTCGCCGACTCGGTGCCCGAGCGGATCGCACTGAGCTACGAGGGTAGGCAGATCAGCTACGCCGAACTCGACGGCCTCGCCAACCAGGTCGCGCACCTGTTCGCCGGCAACGGAATCGGTGCCTTCGACAATGTGGCGCTGTTCCTGAAGAACAGCGTCGAGCACGTCACGAGCCTGCTCGGTCTGCTCAAGGTGCGTGCGGTTCCGGTCAACATCAACTACCGCTACACCACTACCGAGCTGCAGTACATCTTCGACAACTCCGATTCCCGTGCGATCATCGTCGAGCTGCCCGAACATCAGCGCAGCGTCGCCGAACTGCTCGTCGAGGTCCCGACCGTTCGGACGGTGTTCGTGATCGGTGACATCGTCGAGGAATTGACCACTGCGGCAGCCGATCTGCCCGGCGGACGCACAGTCGAGATCGTGTCCTTCGGCGATTATGAGTCCAAGCCCACCGAACGCGACTTCGAGGCGCGGACCGGTGAGGAGCTCTACCTGCTCTACACGGGCGGCACCACCGGCTACCCCAAGGGTGTCATGTGGCAGCACGACGACTTCTTCCGCAAGCCACTCTCCGGCGGCAACCCGTACGGCGAGGCGCGCAAGGACCTCGATGAATTGGGCTCGGCGGTCAAGGATTTCGGTTCCATCGCGTTCCTGCTGGCCGCTCCGCTCATGCACGGCGCGGCGTCGTACTCGCTGTTCACCTTCTTCACCCTCGGCGGGCGTCTGGTGATCCAGCGCGACTTCGACCCGGCGGCCATCGTCACCGAGGTGGAGCGCGAGAAGGTCAACATCGTGCTGATCGTCGGCGACGCCATGGGGATGCCGCTCGTGGAGGAGCTCGAGAAGCGCAAGGGCGACGTGGATCTGTCGTCGATGTTCTCCATCACCTCCGGTGGCGCGATCTGGTCGCAGCACGTGCGTGACCGGATGCTGGCGGTGAAACCCGATCTGGTGTTGCGGGACAACTTCGGAGCGTCGGAGTCGGGTAACGACGGCGAGATCGTGATGGACGAGAACGGCAATCTGAAGGTGCCGCCGACCGACCGGATGATGGTGGTCGATGATCGGCTGAACAAGATCGAGCCAGGCTCGGGCGACGTCGGTTACATCGCCCGCATCGGCAACGTCCCGCTCGGCTACTACAAGGACGAGGAGAAGTCCGCCAAGACCTTCCCGACGCTGCCCGACGGTCGTCGGATCTCCATCCTCGGTGACATGGGAACCGTCGAGGCCGACGGCAGCATCGTCTTCCTGGGCCGCGGTTCGCAGTGCATCAACACCGGTGGCGAGAAGGTGTACGCCGAGGAGGTCGAGGCCGCCCTGCACGCACATCCGGCGATCGCCGACGCCCTGGTGGTGCCCGTGCCCGACGAGAAGTACGGCCAGCGGGTGGCCGCGGTGGCCCGCGTCGCCGACGGCGCGGTGGAACCGTCGCTCGACGAGATCCAGCAGCATTGCCGCGAAACCCTTGCCGGATACAAGGTTCCGCGGACGATCGTCTTCGTCGACGAGGTGAAGCGCACCCCGGCCGGCAAAGCCGACTACCGCTGGGCCAAGAACGCGGCCGCCGCGGCGGAGCAGTCGGCGGCGGTATAGCAACCCGCCTGTCGGTGGAGCGTCGGGGATCTCTGGGTCCAGATGTTGCGTCAGACGGTCGCCGGCTCAGCTCACCGACAACGCAATCCACAACGCCACCACGGCGGCGACAAGCGTCGGCGGGACGGTCAGCAGGCCGAGCGTGAGGTATTGCCGGGACGTCGGGGAACCGGTGTGGCGGTGCATGATGTCGCGCCACAGCAGGTTGGCCAAGGACCCGAAGTAGGCGAGATTGGGGCCGATGTTCACACCCAGCAGGACGGCGAGCACCACCCCGGGACGGTCAGCGACGAGCGGTACCAGCAGCAGGGTCGCGGGCAGGTTGTTGAGCAGGTTCGCGAGTATCGCGGCCAGGGCGGCGACGGCGAGCAACGTGAGAAGGCTTGTGCCGGAGGGGATGAGGTGGGCCACCCCGTCGCCGACGGGGCCCTCCCGGACGGGCAGGATGATGATGCCGAGCGCCGCGACGAAGGCGAGGAACGGGAGATTGACCGCGCGCAGACTCGACCGCAGGGTGGGCAGCGGTGTGCGTAGCAGGGACGGGATCAGCATCGCCGCGGCACCGATCCACGCGATCGCATAGAGCGGAACACCGAGCGGTTCGGCCACCACGAAGGCGACCAGTAGGCACGTCAGTGCAGTCAACGCCGCGACCGGGGCGGGCGGATCGTCGGACACGTCGTCTCCACTGTCCACCGGAGCATGCAGGGGTGCGGCGAGCTGGTCGGCGAAGTACCAGCGGAAGATCAGGTACTCCACCACGATCGCCGCGATCCAGGGGGCCACCATCAGCCCGGTGAAATGCACGAATCCCAGGCCGGTGGCCGAAAAGGCCAGCAGATTGGTCAGATTGGAAACGGGCATCAGCGTCGACGCTGAGTTGGCGAGGTGATCGCTGGCATATCCCACCGGCGCGACACGGGCACCGACCCGACGCGCGGTCAGCACCGCGACGGGGGTCAGCAGCACGATGGTGGTGTCGATGGAGAGCACCGCGGTGGTGATGGCCGCTGCGACGAAGACGATGCCGAGCAGCCGGGTGGGGGAGCCGCGGCTGCGTCGGGCCAGCACCGAGCCGACCCAGGCGAACACCCCAGAACGGGCACAAACGTCGGCCACCACCAGCATCGCCGCCAGGAACGCGATCGTGGGTCCCATGAAGGTGAGTTCGTCGTCGGCGGCGTGCACATCGGTGAGGCCGAGGAGCAGGAGGAGGCCGGCGGCGGGAACCGCGACCACCGCGGCCGGGACACGGCGTAAGGCGACGGTCGCGACGATGACCACCACCAGAATCGTGAGGGCGACGATGGCCCCTGCGACGCTGTCGGTGGTGAGCACCGTCGCAGGATACGCGGTCAGTCGAGTGCGTGATCCCCGGCCGGGTCGGACTCGCGCGGGGTCTCGTCGCCGGTCTGGTCGCCGGTCTGGTCGTCACCGTCGTCGAGTCCGGGAAGGACGTCGACGACGCGTCTCGGGGTGAACCAGAACAGCACGACGGCGCCGACGATCAGCACCGAACCCAGCACCACGCAGGCCTGATTCATCGGATGGACAAAGGCCTGCTGGGCGCCGTCGGCGAGTCGCGCGGCGAGCGGAGCGGCCTCGGCGGGCAGTCGTGCGATGACCTCGGTGGCCTCGGCCAGCGACTTCGAGATGCCGCCGGCCACCTGATCGGCGCCGTCGATGAGCGCCTGCCCGCCGGCCACGTCCCCGGCGGCGATCCGCTGTTCACCGGCCGCGGTCAGCTGGTCGCGGGCCAGGTCGGCGGTGCCGGTGATCCGCGACGAATAGCCGGCTGCAAGGATGCTGCCGGCCAGGGCGATGCCGATCGCCGCGCCCAGTTCGCGCGCGGTGTCGTTGACCGCCGATCCGACACCCTGGTTGTCCAGCGGAGTGTTCGACATGATCGCGGTGGTCGACGGTGCGGTCGCGATGCCGATCCCGGTCGCGCAGATCGCGATCATCCACACCGACTGCCAGTACACGTCGTAGTCGACGACGCCGAGCAGGACCATCCCGATGCCGGCGATGAGGATGCCGCCGCCCAGGACGAAGCGCAGCGAATGGAATCGGACGGCGAGCCAGTTGCCGAGCAGGCCGAAGGTTACGGTTCCGGCCACCATCGGCATCAGCGCGAGCGCCGACTGCAGCGCGGTGAAGCCGAAGACGAGCTGCAGGCGCTGCAGGTAGAGGTAGAACACGGCGAACGACGCGAAGAACTGCAATGCCACCGAGAGCGCGCCGGCGCCGAAGGCGCGGTTGGTGAACAGCCGGACGTCGAGCAGTTTGTGCGGCCGGCGCAGCTCGATGACACAGAACAGAACGCCGCACAGCGCACCTCCGATGAGCGCGACCAGGACCAATGGGTCGTCCCAGCCGCGGTGCGGTGCCTCCAGCAGGCCGAGCACCACACCGGTGACGGCCACGACGGAGGTGATGGAGCCGGGGAAATCGAAGGGATCCGGGTCGCGGTCCTTGGAGGTGCCGATGGTGAGGCAGAGCAGTGCGGTCAGGGTCGCCGAGATGGCGAAGGTGATGAAAATCGAATGCCAGGAGAAGAACTCGAGCAGCAGCCCGGTGACGAAGAACCCGGCGATGGCGCCTGCGCCGGCGACCGCCGCCCAGATGCTGATCGCGATGGGACGACGCTCTGCCGGAACACCCGAGGTGATCAGCGACAGCGTCGTGGGCATGATGAGCGCGGCCGCCGCGCCGGCCAGGCATCGGGTGGCGATCAGCTCGGTGGGACCCGAGACCCAGATCGCCACCAGCGACGCGACGGCGAACAGGATCAGACCGGCGATGAGAACACCGCGCCGTCCGACCCTGTCGCCGACGGCGCCGGCCGGCAGCAACAGCGCCGCGAGTGTGAGCGTGTAGCCGTCGATGATCCAGGTCATCTGCCCGGCGTCGGCCCCGGTGTGGATGGCGATCTGCGGCAACGCGGTGTTGAGCGCGGCCATGGCGGCGACCACCATGCTCACCGCGGAACACGCGATCAGGATCAGCCAGGCCGACCGCAGATCCATCCCGCCGATGGTCCGACGCGTCATCCTCAACCCCCGACTAGTCGTGTTGCGGTTTCGTTACCGCGACACGCGTGTCTCATGCACCTCTCAGCAATGCAACATGTGACACATTTATCACTGCAGTACCAACCCGGTGATCGCGGAACCACCGGACCGCGCTGATCCGGACAACCGAAAGTGGTGACAGGTCATGGCCTCTCCCCAGGTCGCTCCTTCACAACGTACCGACTACTCACCTGCGCGCGTGCATGTTTGGCGTGTGCTGTCGATGCTCGCTGCGCTCGTCGCGATCGTCGTCGGCTTGCTCCTCATCGTGACCTCCGCCGCATAGGCGGACGATTCAGCTCGCGTGGCGCTCGATGGCGGCGCCGACGCGCGGCAGTGCGGCGATGACGTAGTTCTTCGCCTTGCCGCGTAGCGATCCGTACGCCTTCGCAAGCGCCGGCCGGGCCGAGTCCGCCTGATCGTCGGTGACCGTCAGCAGTGCCTCGGCGGCCGCGTCGCCGTTGGCCGCGAGATGCTCGCCGAAGCCGACACCTGCGGGCTTCGAGTCCCAGAACGGTGCGAGTGCCGCGAGGAAGTCGGGCAGCATCTGGTCGGTCGCATTGGCGACCACGCCCGGCTTGACCTTCTGCGCGGCCGCGTAGGCGGTCTTGACCGCAGCGCCGGAGAGGCCCTTCTGGTCGGCCACCTCGGCGTCGATCACCTCGACGAGATCGGCGACCACGGCGGGCCGGTCGGTCTCCAGCAGAGGCGTCAGCGAATCAGACATGTGTACTCCTTCTCGACGGCCGGCGGCCGCGACGGTCAGCGAACGCGAACGGGTGCTACATCTTCTGACACGCCCGGTCGCGGTGAGTGGTCTCACCGTCGAAAAGTCTACGGGGGCCGACCTTCTGCGACGAGGCCAGCTCACTGCTCCAGAGGCCACCCGTGGTACCGGTACGGCAATGGCCGCCGGCGAACCGGCGGCCATGTCACCTGGACGAGGGGTGATCAGTACTTCTCGGACTGCCCACCGTCGATCGGGATGACGGTGGCGTTGATGAACGACGCCTCATCGGAGAGCAGGAAGGCGACGAGATGTCCGACCTCCTCGGGGCGTCCGAAGCGCTTCATCGGGTTGACGCTGACGAATTCGCGGCCGGCCTCTTCCCAGTTGTCGGCATCGATCTGCTTGAGCGAGGCCTCGACCATCGGCGTCATGATCGCACCCGGAGCGATGGCCTTGACGGTGATGCCGAACTGGCCGTACTCGATGCCCGAGTTGCGGGTGAGCCCGACGACACCGTGCTTGGCTGCGGCATAACCGGATTGGTTGCCGACACCGCGGATCCCGCCGACCGATGCGGTGTTCACCACGCTGCCCGAACCCTGCTTCTTCATCACGGCGAGTACATGCTTGAGGCCGAGGAACACGCCACGCAGGTTGATCGCGACGACCTTGTCGAATTCGTCGGTCCCGAAGTCCTCGGTGAGGTTCTGCTTGCCCTCGATGCCGGCGTTGTTGAAGAACCCGTCGATGCGTCCGAAGGTCTCGACGGTCTTCTCGACGTAGCGCACGACGTCCTCTTCGTTGCTCACGTCGGCAACCACGGTCAGCGTCTTGGCTGCGGGATTGACCTCACCGATCGCGGTGACGGTCTCGTTCAGCCCCTTCTCGTTGAGGTCGACGAGGCCGAGCGCACCGCCCTCGGCTGCCACTGCAGCGCGGCGGCGCGGCCGAGTCCGGACCCGGCACCGGTGATGAGGACGACCTTGTCGGTGAATCGTTCTGTCATGGGGGACACCTACTTTCGCTTCCGGTGGCCCGTCCCGACGGCGGGTCACGCATCACATTCCGTACAGTGGAAATAACGGAACACTACGTTTCGTTATTCCGGGTGTGAGCGATCAGACACCGAACTCCGGCCGTGGACGTGGTCGGCCCCGCGATCCGGCGGTCGACCGGCGCATCCTGGCATCGGTCCGGCGCCTCGTCGATGACATCGGGTATCACGCCGTGACGATGGAGGCCATCGCCGCGGATGCCGGCGTGGGCAAGGCGTCGCTGTATCGGCGCTGGCCGTCGAAGGCGGCGGTGATCACCGAGGCCTTCGCCGACGATCTCGCGGCTCCGCCCGCCCCGGACACCGGATCGGTCCGCGGTGATGCGCTGGCGTTTCTGCACGGCGTGATCGGCACGCTCACGCTGCTCGGTGGTCCGACGGTGGTCGCGGGCGCGCTGGCCGAGCGCGGCGAGGCCGGCCAGATCGAACTGGGCGACATCCTGCGGGCGCGGACGCCAGTGGGGCGAGAGATTCTGCGCCGGGGGATCATCCGTGGCGAACTCCCCGACGACCTTCCGTGCGATCTGATCGTCGACGAGTGGCTGGGCTTCGTCCTCTACCGGATCGTGTTCGCGCGCAGCGTTCCCGACGATGACGACCTGCGCGGCATCGTCGACATGTTGCCGATCAACGACGTGTGAGGACCACGTTCTGCAGGGCCGGGGCGTCGTCACGGTCGGCGACGGTCGTCGTGATGAGCAGACGGTCGTCGTCCTCCCAGGCATTGACATTGAGTGTCTCGCCGGGGAAAACGATGCCGGCGAAGGTCGTCGCGAAGTCCGCCACCGCTGACACGTCACCGCCGAGAAGCTCGTCGGTGACGGCGCGGCAGACGGTACCGTAGCTGCACAAGCCGTGAAGGATTGGCCGGGGAAAGCCTGCCCGAGAGGCGAACTCGGGGTCGGAGTGCAGGGGATTGCGATCACCGCACAGCCGGTACAGCAGGGCCTGCTGCGGCAGGGTGGGTACCACGATCCGGTGGTCGGGTTCGCGGTCGGGGTAGGCGATCTTCGACGAGGTGCCGCGCTCGCCGCCGAAGCCTCCCTCGCCCTTGGCGAAGATGGACGACCGTGCGGTCCAGAGGGGTTCGGCGTCGTCGTCGCTGGTGGTCACCGATTCCTGCACGATCACCGCGGCCGAACCCTTGTCCTGGAGTTCGGCAATCCGGGTGCGCGTGGTGGCCGTGCCGCCGGGCGGCAGCGGCCGATGGGCGGTGATCTGCTGGCTGCCGTGCACCACTTTCGCGAGGTCGATGTCGATGCCGGGGAAGGACACCCGGGGCGCCTCGGTGGCGTGGAAGGTCGCTGCGACGGTGGCGAAGGTGGGCAGCACCTTCGGCTTTGCGTCGTCGACGTAGGCGAGGCCGGTGGTGTCGAGCGGATCGGCCGCCGCACCCACCGCGAGGTGATACAGCGCCACATCCGACGGCGTCCAGGAGAAGCTGACCTCGGGCAGTTGCGCGCCGAGGGCGACGGACGGATCGATCGGCATGGGTTAGGCTCCTGTCGATGGTGTTGCGGCGCTTGCAGTTTTCGAGGTCGCAGCGGCGCAGTCGAGCGCCGCGAGGTAACCGAAGACCATGGCGGGTCCGATGGTCGCCCCCGGTCCGGCATAGGTGTGACCCATCACCGGTGCGCTGGTGTTGCCGGCCGCGTACAGGCCCTCGATGACCGATCCGTCGGCGCGCAGGGCGCGGCCGGTGGCGTCGGCGTCGATGCCGCCCTTGGTGCCGAGGTCGCCGGGAACCATCTTGACCGCATAGAACGGCGCCTTGACCAGGGCGCCGAGGCTCGGGTTGGGCTTGTTGGTGATGTCGCCGTAGTAGTGGTCGTAACCGCTTTCGCCGCGGCGGAAGTCCTCGTCGACGCCGCTGCGCGCAAACCCGTTGAACCGCTCGGTGGTTGCGGCCAGCGCGTCGGCGGGAACCCCGATCTTCTCGGCCAGTTCGGCGATGCTGCCGGCCTTGACCACCACGCCCGATTCGAACCACTTCTTCGGAAGTGGTTGACGCGCATTGATTCCCGCGAACAGATACCGGTTGCGGCAGCGCTGGTCGAAGATCATCCAGGCCGGGACGTTCTCCCCGGGACCCTCGCCCTGACCGAAGTCGCCGCCGTACATCCGGTGCACGGCTTCGACGTAGGGCAGCGACTCGTTCATGAAGCGTTCGCCGCGCATGTTGACGATGAAGGTGCCCGGCACCGACCGCTCGGAGAGCGCAAACCACGGCCCGCGCGGCAGCGGGATCGTCGGACCCCACCAGGCGTCGTCCATATGCGAGACCGCGGCGCCGATCTTGAGGCCGGCATTGATGCCGTCACCGGTGTTCGACGTCGCGCCGGTGGTCCAGTCCGATCCGATCGGTTCGCGCTGATACTTCTTGCGCATCTCCGCGTTGTGCTCGAATCCGCCGCACGCCAGGATGACACCGCGGCGGGCGTGCAGGTTGATCTCGGCGCCGTCGGCTTCGGCGATCACACCGGTGACGCGACCGTTCTCGGTGACGAGGTCCTTGAGGCCGGTGTTGAACCTGATCGGTACGCCGGCGGCACGGACGCCGAGGAGCAGTTCGGCGGCGAGCGCGGCACCCATCGCGATGTTCTTCTTGCCGCGGCTGCGTGCCCAGAAGAATCGTCCGGCGACCTTGGCCATCCGGCCGATGCCCCGGGGGTGACGCATCCCGATGTTGAGCCAGCGGTAGTCCGACTGCAGCACCACCATGTTCAGGGGCGCCTTGGTGTACTGCGGGTGCAGGGTCTTGAGGTCGTCGCCGAGGCGGCTGGCGTCGAAGGGGCGTGGCTCGATGGACCGTCCGCCGAGCCGTCCGCCGGGGGCCTCGGGATAGTAGTCGGAGTAGTTCTTGACCCACTCGAGGTCGAGCGGTGCGTGCGCCATCAGGAAGTCGAGGGCCTCGGGTCCCCGGTCGATGTAGGCGTCGATGCGGTCGGCGGGGGCATGTTCGCCGATGATCGCGTGCACGTACTCGCGCGCTTTCTCGACGCTGTCGTCGACGCCGTCGCGCTTGAGCACCGAGTTGTTGGGAATCCACACGCCGCCACCCGACCGCGACGTCGAGCCACCCCAGTACGGCGACTTCTCGATCAGCACGGTGCTGAGGCCCTTGGCGGCCGCGGTGATGGCCGCGCTCATGCCGGCCGCCCCGGCGCCCACAACGATGACGTCGTAGGTCTCCGGTTCGGTGCCTTGTGCTGGTTGGGTCGCGTCGGCCATGGATGTCCCCTTCGTGCGCCGCGGGTGCAACGTGTTCTACCCCAAATTAGAACACGTTGCAGAAATGCTGCGCCAGGGGTGGCTTGCCGTGGGTTCGAGCTCTGGTTGTGCCGCCGGGTGCGAGCTGGTTGACCAGTGTCATGTGTTCAGTTGAATTGCGCGTGCTGTATCCGAAACACCGTGGCGTGTCCCCAGTGAACCGGCCCGGGTGGTTTTAGAGTCCTGATTGCCCTGATGAGGGCGAAGAAGGGACGATGAAGAACATGGCAGGACGGAAGCGTCATTCGGCGGAGGACATCGTGCGCAAGCTGCGCCGGGCCGACGAACTGGCCGCGGAAGGCAAGACCGGCGAGGAGATCGCCGCCGACCTCGAGGTGTCGGCAGCGACCTTGTACAACTGGCGCCGCCAGTACGGCGGTATGGACGGCGACGCCGCGAAGGAACTCAAAGAACTACGCGAGCAGAACAACCGACTGAAGCGACTGCTCGCCGATGCCGAGTTGGAGAAAGACGCGCTGCGGGAGATCGCCAGGGGAAAATTCTGAGCCCAACCGCCAAACGCGCCGCCATCGACATGCTCAAAGACGTCAAGAACATGTCAGAACGGATGGCGTGCAGGGTAGTTGGGCTGTCCCGTTCCGCCTATCGTCGGCTGCCGCAAGCACACACCCCGGCCGATCCCGACGCCGCACTGCGCGAGCAGCTGCGTGTCTATGCCCGCAAGAATCCACGGCACGGGTTCCGGCGGGCGTGGGCACACCTGCGGTTCGACGACGGCATCGAGATCAACAAGAAGAAGGTGCACCGGTTGTGGAAGGACGAAGGACTGCAGGTCCGGCGCGCTCCGCGCCGGAAACGGGCCGGCCAGTCATCGGTCCCGATTGTTGTCGCGGACGCGCCGAAGGTGGTGTGGGCATTGGACTTTCAGTTCGATTCCACCGTCGACGGCAAGAAGGTCAAGATCGCTTCGATGGTCGACGAACACACCCGCATGTCGCTGCTGAACATCGTGGACCGGTCCATCCCGGCCGAGCGGTTGATCGAGGAGTTGGAGAAGACATTCGCGATCTGGGGTGGCCCACCGATGGTGCTGCGCATGGACAACGGCCCCGAGTTCATCTCAGAAGCCCTACAAGCGTTCTGCGCAGGGTCGGTGGGGATCTCCTACATTCCGCCCGGCACACCGTGGAACAACGGGTTCATCGAGTCGTTCAACAACCGGTTGCGCGATGAGTGTTTGAACCGCAACTGCTGGCCCACACTGATCGAGGCCGCGTGGTCATCGAAGACTTCAAAAACGACCACAACCACCGACTCCGGCACTCGGCGCTGGGCTACCAAACCCCGGCCGAGTACGCTGCCCGATGCACCCACCAACATCACCCCGTGGGCTGCGAGATCGACTGACGATCACAACGAGGAACCGGCTCTAGAACTACCTGGACCGGTTACCGGGGACCTGCCAGTGCAGCCGCCCGTGGATCTTGAACTGACGCTGGCTGGACAGTCCGATTTGCGGGATTGGCCCCACCGAAAGCTATTCGGGGAGCGCTGGGGCCATTTCGGTGCCTTCGCGTGGAAGTGTGGCCGAGAGCACGACTGGCTGTGGGGGCGGCTCGACTGTATCTCCCTGATGGCAGATCATCTTGCGAATGGCAGAATTAGCAGCAGCGATCTTGACTCTATCAAGCGCGATTTAATGAACGAGATTCTGCAGGCTGAGTTGGTAGAAAGCGGAAACGATTCGTCTGGCGGAAACGCAGCCGATCCCACTCCCACTCAATCGTTGCCGATAGCACGCGCCGACGTACTTTCCCAGCGGGCTCGTTTCGTGTTTCAGATGTCTGCCGAACAACTGCTCGCACTAGCCTCGGGCTTTCACGCTTTTTCGTGTCGTGAATGAAGAATGGTGCCCTGACCTGGGATGATTGAACTTGCGAAGGTATCAATCGGACCAGATCGAGGAGCACCATTCAGGTGGGTAAGTCTACGTCGCCCTACCCCATGCTGTCTGCAGATGGCACCGGAACCGGGGTGGTGTCGCACGTCGGCGCCATGGTGGTCCTGCGGGCCGCGGAGAAAACGGGTCTGACCAGCCGATTGTCCGAAGCGTTGGCGCCGTGGCGTAAACCCCTTGCGACCCATGACCCGGGCAAGATCATCGCTGATCTGGCCGTGGCCGTCGTGATCGGTGGCGACTGTTTGGCTGACATCAACCAGTTGCGCGCCGACCCGGCGGTGTTCGGTCAGGTCGCCTCTGACCCCACGGTGTCACGACTGATCTCGACGTTGGCTGATGATGTGCCGGCGGCACTGTCGGCGATCACGACTGCCCGCGCCGGCGCGCGGGCAGCGTGCTGGTCGGCAGCCGGTACCGCTGCTCCCGATCATGACGTCGACGTCGATGATCCGATGATCCTCGACCTCGACGCCACCTTGGTCACTGCGCATTCAGAGAAAGAGGATGCGGCACCAACCTACAAGCGGGGGTTCGGGTTTCACCCGTTGTGCGCGTTTGTCGATCACGGCAGCGAGGGCACCGGCGAACCCCTGGCGATCGAGTTGCGACCGGGTAATGCTGGTGCAAACACAGCTGCCGATCACATCGCGGTCACCGCCGCCGCACTCGAGCAGCTACCGCAGGTGCACGGGTATCGGGTCGGTAAGTCGGTGCTGGTGCGTACCGACTCAGCCGGCGGCACCCACGACTTCCTCGACTACCTCACCCGCCGGCGCCTGGCCTACTCGGTGGGGTTCGGACTGACCGAGACGACCGCGGCCGCTATCGACCGCATCAGCCCCGAGGCGTGGACGCCGGCCTACGACGCTGACGGCGTGCAACGCGACGGGGCATGGGTGGCCGAGTTGACCGGGCTGATCGACCTGGCGGGCTGGCCTGCCGGGATGCGGGTGATCGTCCGCAAGGAGCGCCCGCATCCCGGTGCGCAGTTACGGTTCACCGACCACGATGGGTTGCGGCTCACCGCATTTGCCACCAACACCAGCCGTGGTCAACTCGCCACACTCGAGCTACGTCACCGGCGTCGGGCACGCTGCGAAGATCGTATCCGCACGGCCAAAGACTGTGGCCTGACGAACCTTCCGTTGCACGGATTCGACGCCAACCGCATCTGGTGTGCCATCGTGATGCTCGCCTGCGACTTGATCGCCTGGACCCAGATGCTCGCGTTCACCGATCACCCCGCCCGCCGGTGGGAACCCAAACGACTGCGCCATCGCCTGTTCGCGATCGCCGCCAAGATCACCCGCCACGCGCGGCGAACCCGGTTGAAACTCGCTGCCCACGCACCCCACGTCGACCTCCTGCTCGACGGAATAGCCAGACTCGCAGCGCTTCCCGCGCCGGCCTGACCACCAGGCCCGATCCGATCATCGATCCAGAAAGGATGCTTCACCTCGGGACCGTGAACCCCGACGCCCACCGACGCCTCGGGCAACACGCCACGGTCCACACCCGGAATTCAGTCCTCAGACCACTCATCCGGGCCACTCAACAAGGGACCGCCACCTCACGAAAGATTGAGGCTAATGTGGTACGGCGATGGCGAGGACTGGGACATTCCGCCTGAAGTGCGCGTTCTGGTCGACACTGTAATGATGTTCATCCAAAGACGGATGGAGGGTGTCAAATGGTTAGGCCGCTTTCGAGGGCCTATCACGCGATTTGGTGGTCGGCGACTCGTATCGAAACTGAACAAGGTCGCGACCGCGGGGATGGGCGAGATCAACGCGTCCGATGACCTATGCGCGACGCTCAAGAACTGGATCGTCCTTCCGGAGAAGGATGGGGCTTCTGCCTCGGGAGCCGCCTCGTGAGCACCGTATTATCAGCCATAGGCAGATTCCCAGCGCGAAAGCTGGTAGGCGTACTCATCTCCGTTTCGCTGATCGCGACAGCACTGGCAACGTGGTGGAGTGTGCGTGATCTGGCAGCGTGGCTTGCAGTCGAACTTGCTGCCGCATCACTTGGTGCACTCCTCGGCTTTCTCATCGGGCTGCCGGGGAAGGCTCCAGGAGAGGCGGGGAATCCGGAGGGTTCTCAGACGGGAGGCCGGCAATCAGAAGTGCAATGGCGCAGAATCTCGGTGTTCTCGGACTGGATCGCTGGGGGCGCATTCGCGCTGGCGCTCTCCAACGGTGGCACTATCGGTCGCGTGATCGGCGAGGTCAGCGCATGGACGGTTGCCGAAGACACCAACTCGTTGACAGGGGGTGAGCGGACACAACAAGTGGCGCTTGTGGCCTTCTCGGTCGCGTACTTTATCGCGGCATTCATTGTTGCGTGGTGGCAGACGACGACCAACGGCTATCAACTGTTGGCGCGAGCGCGCACCTTGTCGTGAGGGCAGTCTGACGATCACGAGGGAAGGGTTCGAACTTGGCGGCGACGATCAAGTTCTGCATGCTGATCGCCTCGATCCCCGTGGTGCATGCGTGTTCGCACTCCTCGTCTCTGTGGTGGCCGAGGTCTTGGGAAGCGGCGCCAAGGCTCGACACACTTACGACGGTGGTCTGTGTGTCGTGCAGTTCACCGCGGGCGTGGGGATCGTGCTGATCACCATCTGCATCGCGATCCCACATTGATTTGGCTGTGCTGGAACCTCCGGAAAGGAATGTAGGCAAGGGCCCACGCAAGGTGGCGTAAGGGTGCGCATCACGCCGTCATCTGTACATCCTTCGCCGCGAGCGTGGTAGCTCCGGCCTGTACGGCGAGACCGGCAAGGAGCACGCAGAAAGCCGTTGTCCACGAGTGTGTCCAGTCATGAATGGCGCCGAGCGCGATAGGGCCGACGGCGGCCAGGACATACCCCACGGATTGGGCCATTCCCGACACCCGGCCGGTCTGCTCGGAATCGCGACTCCGTAACACCATGAACAGCAACGCAAGTCCGATGGATGAACCGGGACCGATCAGCACCAGCACGATCCACAGGACCACCAGGCCGTCGGTCGTGATCAGGCCGATCAATCCGACGGCGCTGACCGCGACGACGATGAAGGTGATGAGCCGTTGGTCGGCGAATCGGCCGGCGATGATCGGCGCGACCAGCGACGCCGTGAGGGCGACGACCTGACCTGCGGCCAGGATCAATCCTGCCTCACCGCGTGAATGTCCCTGATCCACCAGATAGGCCGGTAGCCAGGCCGTGAAGGTGTAGAACACCAACGACTGCGCACCCATGAACGCGGTGACCGCCCACGCCACCCGATTGGTCCAGAGGCTGCCACCGCTCACGGGCACGACCACGTGCATCCGGGTCAGTTGCGGCAGCCAGATCACGAGCGCGATCACCGCGAGGACCGCCCACGACGCCAGCGTCAGGCGCCAGTTCCCGTCGAAGGCGTCGTCGATGGGGATGGTCACCGCCGCGGCGACCGCGGCACCGCCGGACAGCGTCATCGAGTAGAGACCCGTCATCAAGCCGGACCGATGCGCGAAGTCGCGTTTGATCAGTGCCGGCAGCACCACATTGCAGATGCCGATGGCGACACCGATGATCGCCGAGCCGGCGAAAAGTGCTGTGGCATTGGGCACCCAGCGCAGCAGAATGCCGGCGATGAGAAGGATCATCGAGCCGAAGATCGTTCGTTCGATACCGAATCGTGCGGCCAGCCTGGGCGCGACAGGTGCGCTGAGGCCGAAGAACAACACCGGCAGGGTGGTGAGCATCCCGGCCGTGGCGCTGCTGAATCCCTCCTCGGCGCTGATGTCGTCGATCAACGGCGCCACTGCGACCACCGCAGGTCGTAAGTTGGCGGCCACCAGCATGATTCCCGCCGCGGTGACGATCGTCAGCAGGCTCGAGCGGGTCTGTGCGTGCGTCCGATCCCCTCGCGTTGCCGTCATTGCAGACCCGCGATCGCGTCGTCGACGTAGCTGTACACCGCATCCCGGGCGCGTAGCCGGTCGCCGCTGGCGATGGCGTCGATGACCTCGGCGTGGCCGGCCGGGTTGCGTCTGTCCCGGACCGACGTAGCGACCAGAGCGGCGTGGTGGCGGGCGATCACCTCTCCGACACCTTCGTAGAGGGAGATGAGCAGCCGGTTGCCCGAAGCGGCCACGAGTGCGTGGTGAAATGCGACGTCGGCGACGGCGTACCGGTCGACATCACCGGACGACAGAGCGGCATCTGCCGTGGCCAGGAGCTCGCGTAGACCTTCGAGGTCCGTGGCCGTGATGCTGTCAGCGGCCAGTGCCGCCGCCTCCGATTCGAGTGCCCGTCGAGTGGTGAGCAGGTCCATCAACTCGGACTCGTTAGTGCACCGGGCGATCGCCTCGGTGAGCACATTCGCGCTGCGTACGTAGGTGCCGTCGCCACGCCGGGGCGCCAGGAGCCCGGCGTGTTCCAGTGCTCGGACCGCTTCCCGGATGGTGTTGCGGCCGACTCCGAATAGCGCGACGAGCTCCGGTTCGGCGGGGATGCGGCTGCCCACCGGCCAGTCGCCGTCGGCGATCAGCTGGTGCATTCGGTCGACGACGAGCGAACTCGTGCGCGGTGGTGGGGCGATCAGCGACATGGAAAGAACCTAACATCCCATGTTTAGGGTCGTCGGGTGGCCCCCAGCAACAACCCCGTACCCGACTCCCCGCCCTGGCGGTGCCGATTCATGAGTTCCACGAGCAGTGCGCCGTTGCCCGCGGCGTACGCCTCGACGATGTGCTCGTGCTCGTCGAGCACTCGCCGTCGGGCGACCGGGTCATGGAGGTAGACGGCGTGATACGGCATCGCCATGGTCCAGAGGCGGCGAAGCTCGCCGACGACGAGGTTCAGCGGCGAGCGGTCGAACATGGCGAAATGGAAGTCCTGGTTGCGCAACCGCATCTCGAGCACGTCCCCGGCCTCGGCGGCCTCGGCGACGCGCAAACCGAGCTGCCGCACACGGTCGAGGTCTGGCCCGGCGGGCAGCGGAAGGCTCAGCAGTACTTCGCGTTCGAGGGCGGCGCGCATGAGATAGATCTGATCGAAGTCGGATTGCTCAAGGCGCGCAACGGCATACCCGACGTTGGGCTCATGGACGACGAGACCCGCCGCGGTGAGGTGCCGGAGGGCTTCGCGGATGGGTAGGCGGCTCACGCCGAGACGCCGGGCCATCGACTCCTGCCGGATGGGTTGACCGGGGAGGAGTTCGCCGGTGACGATGAGCTGTTCGATCTCGCCGACGACGCGTCCGGCCGCTCGGCCCATCGTCTGGTCCGGTTGCGTTGTCACCGAGCATCTTCCGCCGGTGGAGCGTCGATCGCGATACCGTCGGCGATCAGTGCATTGATCTCCTCGACGGTGAATCCCATTGCTCCCAGGATGCCACGGGTGTCCTGGCCGCGCGGCACCGCCGGACGTGGAGTCCGATAGCCAGAGCGGCTCAACGTGATCGGGACGCCGATACCGCGATACTCGTCGGTCTCGAGGAAAAGCCCGCGATGCCGGACCTGTTCGGACTGCAGCGCCTCGTCGACGGTGTGCACCGCACTGGCCGCCACGCCCACCTTCTCCAGCGCCGATGCCAGGTCCTCACGATCACGTTCGGCGATACGGGCAGACAGTGCCTCGATCAGCTCGTCGCGATGCGCGTGCCGGTCCGCGTTGGTGGCGAACCGTGGATCCGAACCGAGCTCCGATAGACCCAACACGGTGACCAGCGAACGGAACTGACGATCGTTGGCGGCGCTGACGAAGAAGTCGCCGTCCTTGGCGGCGAACACCTGATACGGCACCACGGTCGGGTGGACATCACCCGTGCGTGTCGGTACGGCACCACTCGCGATCCAGTTCGCCGTGTGCGGGTGCAGGATCGAGATGACGGAGTCGAGCAACGTGATGTCGACGAGCTGACCACGCTCGCTGAGCTCACGTTCCAGCATCGCCAACAGGATGCCCTGCACGGCCAGATTCGCCGCCACCAGGTCGACGATCGGAACGCCCATCCGTAGTGGATCACGGTCGGGATAGCCGTTGATGCTCATCAATCCGCCGAAGGACTGCAGCACGGCGTCGTACCCGGGCAGGCCGCCGAGTGGTCCGTCGACGCCGAATCCGGTGATACGACAATAGATCAGGCGTGGATTGGTCCGCGTGAGCACGGACTCGTAGTCGAATCCCCAGCGAGCCATGGTGCCTGCCTTGAAGTTCTCGATCACCACATCGGCTCCGGCGAGCAGCTCGCGCAGGATGTCGCGGCCGGCATCGGTCCCCAGATCCAGGCCGATGTTCTCCTTGCTGTGGTTGAGGCCGGCGTAATAGGCGCTGCCCGCGCCTGATTCGACGAACGGCGGTCCCCAGCCCCGGGTCTCGTCACCGGCGGGACCCTCCACCTTGATCACCTCCGCACCATGGTCGGCGAGAATCTGTGCGGTGAACGGTCCGGCGAGCACGCGACTGAGATCCAGCACGCGCACACCCGTGAGAGCGCCGTTGCCGGCGGCGGTGTCAGCGGCCCGCCAGGCACGCCGGCCGTCGATGCCGTGGGGGGTCTCGGTCACCGGGGCGCTCCGTCGGCTCCGGGTGATCCGGTGTCCCCGGCCACCACCGCATCCCAGACATCGATTCCGTCGTCGAGGATGTGGGAGGCGAGGACATCGGCCCAATAGCTCTCGGAGCCATAGCGATCGCGCCAGGTCCACAGCTCGGTGGTGAATCGCCCGAGTGCGTGCTCGGCGGTGAATCCCATCGCGCCGTGGATCTGATGGCCGATCGCGGCGATCTCGCGGGCCGACGACGAGGACACGACTTTGGCTGCCGCGACTGCCATCTCGGCCGACGCTGGGGTCATCCCCGCCGATTCGACGACCTCCACCGCGCAGGACGCCGCGGTGTCGGTCATCGCCACCAGAGCGGCCAGCCGAGCCAGGTGCTGCTGCACGGCCTGGAACCGTGACAGCGGCCGCCCGAACTGTTCACGATCACTTGCGTGTTGCACGGTTCGGCCGCGGACAGCTCGGGCCGCCCCCGCCGACGCGACCGCGTACGCGAGCGCACCCCTCCTGGTCAGTTCGTGCACATCGACGGTTGACGGGGCGACATGCAGCACCGGGCAGGTGTCGAAGGTGAGGTCTGCCACGCACACTCCCACCAGGTCGGTGCCGGCTTCGGCGGTCACCCGGGCATCCCGCAGCGACACCACGACCACGGTCGACGACTCCACGTCGGCGTCGATGAGCACCACGAGGATGCCGGCGACGTCGGCGAACACCACATCGGCGATCACACCGTCGAGAACCGCACGGCCGCTATCGGTCCGCAGACGACAGCGGTGATCGGCCACCGCTGTCGTCGCCGTGGCCGAGCCGAGGTCGTAGCCCGTGGTTGCGGCCAACCAGGCGGCGAGGACGGTGTGCTCCACGACGGGCAGCAACGCGCCCTGTTCGGCGGCAGCGGCGACGACGCCGAGTGCGTCGGCAAGCGATCCGCCCGCGCCGCCGGCGTCCGCCGGCACGCCCACCGCCGTGAAACCCGAGTCGCGCAGCGCATCCCACGCATCGGTGTCGGGGGCGCGCGCCGGTGTCCGGGTGTCCACGCCGACGCGCTGGATGATGCCTGTGATCGCTTGTCTCAGTTCATCTGTGGAATCACTCATCGGATACCCATTCCGCGGGCGACGATGCCGCGCAGGATCTCGTTGGTTCCGCCGCGCAGCGTGAACGCGGGGGTGTGCAGGATGCTCCGGGCGAGCAGTCGGGCAAACGCATCGCCACCGGTTCTGCGGGCCAGGTACCCACCGGAACTGCGGACGGCTTCCACCACGTCACCCTCGAAGGTGGAACCCACGTCTTTGACCATGGCGGCGAGGATGTCGGGTTTGCGTCCGGCGGCCAGTTCCCCGGCCACCGCCCACGACATCCGACGCAGCGCCCACGCCCGCGCGGTCAGGGTCCCGAGGGCGACTCGCTGCTCGTCGGTGGCACCGGTCGAACGCAGCAGATCGGCCCACGCGCGCAGCAGCGGCATCGTCGAGAGATACCGCTCGGGACCCGACCGTTCGAAGGCGAGCTCGCCCATGACCTGCGCCCAACCGTTGCCACGTTCACCGAGCAGAGCTTCCGGGCCGACGCGGGAGTCGTGGAAGATGACCTCGTTGAAGTGTTCGGCTCCGTCGATGCTCTCGATGGGGCGGATCTCGACGTCCGGATTCGGGAGGTCGATGATGAACTGCGACAGACCTTTCTGTCGGTCCTCGGTGGTTCCGTCGGAGCGCGCGAGGAGGACCATCGCATGCGCCAGGTGCGCGCCGGTGGTCCAGACCTTGGTGCCGCTGATGCGCCACGAGCCGTCGTCGCAGTGGCGGGCACGGGTGCGGACCCCGGCGAGATCGGACCCGGCGTCGGGCTCACTCATGCCGATCGCGAAGAACATCTCGCCGGCGGCAATCGGGGGTAGATACCGCTGCTGCTGAGCGGCCGTGCCGTGCGCGAGAATGCCCGGAGCCATCTGCCGATCCGAGATCCAGTGCGCGGCAACAGGAGCACCGTGCGCGAGTAGCTCCTCGGTCACGACGAACCGCTCGATCGGGGAGCGGCCGTGGCCACCATGGGACTTCGGCACGGTCATACCGACCCAGCCGCGACGGCCGAGCCGAGCACTGAACGCGGGATCGAAGCCGGTCATCCAACTGTCGGAGGTCGGCTCGAAGGTCCCGGCGTCGAGTTCCTCGCGCAGGAAGGCCCGAACCTGTGAGCGCAGGCCATAGACTTCGGTCATGACTTTCCGGGACCGCGAGATGACCAGGAGGACTGTCCTTTCCGCGACATCGACCACATCTGGACGCCGCGCTCGATCTCCAGAGCAGACGACCAGCTCACCGCGGGCGGCCCCAACTCCAGCCGGGCACTGTTCATGACGCGACGGGTCAGCTCAGGGTCCTTGGCAGCGGCCGCGGCCAGAGTGGCGATGTAGGAATCCATCGCGTCTTCGGCGACCGCGGCATGCGCGAGCCCACGGTCGACGGCCTCCTGACCGGTCAGTGCCTGTCCGCAGGCCGCCATCGCGATGGTGGTTGACCAGCCCACCGCCTTTCCGAGCAACGAGAGATGGCCGCCGCCGGGATGGATGCTGCGCGCCAGAAAGCCGCTGTCCAGCACGGTGTCCGGGGTGATCACGGTGATGTCGGCGGCCATCGCGAGGTTGAGGCCGGCGCCCACCGCGCCCCCGACCACCCGGGCGATGGTCGGCACGGGCAGGTTGCCGATGCGGACGAAGACGCCGTAGACCGCGGACACGCCGGCGACCGCATCGGGGGAGGCCGGATCCGACGACGCGGCGGCCAGCGTGCGCGTGTCGGCGCCGCTACAGAAGTACTCGCCGTTGGCACGGACGATGACGGCACCGATCTGCCCATCCGACTCGACGCGGTCGCAGAAATCGGTGATCAGCTGCGCCATCTCCAGGGTGATCGCGTTCTTGCGGCGCGGGTTGTTCAGCGTCAGCGTCGCCACCCCGTCGGTGACATCGGTTAGTACCGGGGGTAGTGCGTCGGATCCGGGATCGTTGTCGTCGCTCATGGGGCGAACGGTAGCAGATTGGATACAAAATGAGATCCGATTGTGCGGTCTCAGTCAGCGGTCGTCAGCGCGCGGCCCGAGGGGTCAACTGCTGGGATCGAGATGCTCGAAGTAGAGACGCGACCGGGCATGTCGCAAATCTGCAACATGTTCTAAACTAGAACACGTTCACCTACCGGAAGTGAGGCTCGAATGGCCGTCGACCAGGCAATACGCGAGCAGATCGCGGCCGACCTGTGGCAGGCGGAGGTGACCGCTGTGGCGATCGATCGGCCGACCGACGCCCACCCGGATGTCGACGTCGTCGACGCCTACGAAATCGCGCTCATCAACATCCGCAAGCGTCTCGACGCGGGAGCCAAGGTTGCCGGTCACAAGGTGGGCCTGGCGTCGGAGGCGATGCAGAAGATGATGAACGTCGACGAGCCGGATTACGGGCACCTGCTCGACGAGATGCAGTACTTCGAGTCGACGCCGATCGACCGGTCGAAACTCTGCTACCCACGCGTGGAGGTGGAGGTCGGCTTCATCCTCGGTGCCGACCTCCCCGGCGAGGGCTGCACCAATGAGGACGTCATCGAGGCGGTCGAGTGGGTGGTGCCCTCGATCGAGCTCATCGACTCGCGGATCAAGGACTGGAAGATCACGCTGTGTGACACCATCGCCGACAACGCGTCGTCGTGCGGCTGGATTCTCGGCGAGCAGCGGGTGCCGATCTCGGCGATCGACACCGGCGACATCGACGCCACGATCCACCGCAACGGCGAGGTGGTCGCGAAGGGCAATTCGTCTGCGGTGCTGGGTCATCCGCTGAACGCGGTGAGCTGGCTGGCCCGCAAGGTGGCCGGCTTCGGCGTGCGGCTGCGCAAGGGGGACGTGATCCTGCCGGGCACCGCGACGCGGGCCATCGACATCGACGCGGGTGATCACTTCGTGGCCGAGTTCGCCGGACTCGGCAGCGTCACACTCGACTTCTATTAGCCGACTTCGATTCGACGACAATACTTTTCCCAACAATCAACAGGAGGCGCAGGTGGCAGCCAAGCTGACCGCAGCGATCATCGGGTCGGGCAACATCGGCACCGACCTGATGTACAAGCTCGAACGTTCGGAGGTGATCGAGCCCCGGTGGATGGTGGGCATCGACGCCGACTCCGAAGGGATGAAACGGGCCGCCGATCATGGCCTGATCACGTTGAGCGGTGGGGCCGACGAACTCCTCGGCTCCAGCGAAAGGCCCGACCTCATCTTCGAGGCGACCTCGGCCTATGTGCACCGCGAGTATGCGCCGAGGTATGCCGACGCCGGCATCACTGCCATCGACCTCACCCCCGCCGCGGTCGGTCCGGCGGTGGTGCCACCGGCCAATCTGCGCGAGCATCTCGAGGCGCCGAACACCAACATGATCACCTGCGGTGGCCAGGCCACCATCCCGATGGTGCATGCGGTGAGTTCGGTTGTGCCGGTTCCGTATGCGGAGATCGTCGCATCGGTGGCCTCGGTGTCGGCCGGACCGGGTACCCGCGCCAACATCGACGAGTTCACCGCCACGACGTCGAAGGGCATCGAGACCATCGGCGGTGCGACGCGCGGGAAGGCCATTATCATCCTCAACCCGGCCGATCCGCCGATGATCATGCGCGACACCATCTTCTGTGCCATCCCCGACGATGCCGACACCGATGCCATTGCGGAGTCGATTCACAAGCGGGAGAAGGAGATCCAGTCCTACGTGCCCGGCTACCGGTTGCTGCAGGACCCGCAGTTCGATCCACCGAGCGTCCTCAACGGCGGTCACGCCCGGGTGTCGATCTTCGTGGAGGTCGAGGGTGCGGGCGACTTCCTGCCCCCGTACGCCGGCAACCTGGACATCATGACCGCCGCCGCCACCAAGGTCGGCGAGGAGATCGCGAAGCAGAAGTTGAGAGTTCCGGCATGAGCACGGCAGCAATGGATCTGATGGCACACGCCCGCAAGTACTCCGACACGCTCGACATCCGCATCACCGACTCGTCGTTGCGCGACGGGAGCCACCACAAGCGCCATCAGTTCACCGAGGACGAGGTGCGCTCGATCGTCGGAGCCCTCGACGAGGCCGGTGTTCCGGTCATCGAGGTGACCCACGGCGACGGTCTGGGCGGGTCGTCGTTCAACTACGGCTTCTCCAAAACCCCGGAGCAGCAGCTGATCAAGGCCGCCGCGGAGACGGCGAAGCAGGCGAAGATCGCCTTCCTCATGCTGCCGGGACTTGGCACCAAGGACGACATCCGGGCGGCCCAGGACAACGGTGGCCAGATCTGCCGGATCGCCACCCATTGCACCGAGGCCGACGTGTCGATCCAGCACTTCGGACTCGCTCGTGACCTGGGACTGGAGACCGTCGGTTTTCTGATGATGAGCCACAGCCAGCCACCGGAAGTCCTTGCCGCACAGGCGCGGATCATGGCCGACGCCGGGTGCCAGTGCGTGTACGTGGTCGATTCGGCGGGCGCGCTGGTGCTCGAGGACGTCACGGTGCGGGTGCAGGCGCTGGTCGCCGAACTCGGCGATGACGCCCAGGTCGGGTTCCACGGGCACGAGAATCTCGATATCGCCGTGGCGAATTCGATCAACGCGATCCGCGCCGGTGCCCAGCAGATCGACGGCTCGATCCGGCGCTTCGGTGCTGGTGCGGGTAACACACCCACGGAAGCCTTTGTGGGCGTGTGCGACAAGCTGGGCATCACCACCGGCGTCGACTTCATGAAGATCGCCGACGCCGCGCAGGATGTGGTGCGCCCGGCGATGCCGTCGGAGTGCCTGGTGGACCGGTCGGCCATGATGATGGGGTATGCCGGCTGCTACAGCTCGTTCCTCAAGCACGCCGAGGGTCACGCCGAACGCTACGGGGTGTCGGCGGCCGAGATCCTCATCGAGGCCGGCAATCGCAAACTCGTCGGCGGACAAGAAGATCAGCTCATCGACATCGCACTGGAACTGAAGAAGAAGGCCGACGCCAACGCGGGGGTCTGATAGGGAGGTCGAATGTCGACCCGCGATGCCGTCATCGTCGAAGCCGTGCGGACTCCGATCGGAAAGCGCAATGGCTCTCTGGCCGGCGTTCACGCTGTCGACCTGTCTGCATTGGTGCTTCAGGAACTCTTGCACCGCACGGGGGTCAGGCCCGAGTCCGTTGATGACGTGATGTGGGGCTGCGTAACGCAGCTCGGTGACCAGTCGAGTAACGTCGCGCGGTTCGCCGTGCTGGCAGCGGGGTGGCCGGAATCGATACCGGGTGTGACGATCAACCGTGCATGCGGGTCCGGGCAGCAGGCGATCGAGTCCGCAGCGCACGCCGTGATCGCGGGCGCCTATGATATCGCGATCGCGGGCGGGGTCGAGACGATGTCTCGTGTGCCGCTCGGTGCGACCCGACAGAGCGGTGTTCCCTACGGACAGACGGTTCTCGACAGATATCACGTAGACCGACTCGATCAGGGGCTGGGCGCCGAACTGGTGGCGGAGAAGTGGGGGCTGTCGCGACGGGTACTTGACGAGTACGCCTCGCGCTCACACGAACTGTCTGCACAGGCGATCGATCGCGGTGACTTCGAGTCGCAGGTGGTCCCGGTCGACACCGAGTCCGGCGTCTTCGCCGTGGACGAGGGTGTACGCCGGGGTACCACTCCGGAGAAGCTTGCGGGACTCGAGCCGTCGTTTCGCGAGGATGGAGTGATCCACGCCGGCAATGCATCTCAGATCTCGGATGGTGCGGCGGCCGTGATGATCATGACATCGGAACTCGCGAAACAGCTCGGGCTGCACCCGATCGTGCGCTTGGTGGCCGGTTCAGTCGTCGGCTCGGACCCCGTGATGATGTTGACGGGCCCGATTCCGGCCACCGCGAAGCTGCTGGAGCGAACCGGTCTGTCGATTGCCGATATCGGAGCTGTGGAGATCAACGAGGCGTTCGCGCCGGTGCCACTCGCGTGGCAAGCGGAGTTCGATGCCGATCCGGCCGTAGTAAATCCACTGGGAGGCGCGATTTCGGTGGGCCATCCACTGGGTGCGTCGGGAGCAATTCTCACCACCAGGCTGATCTACCACATGCGCGATCGCGGCATCCGCTATGGCGTGCAAGCGATCTGCGAGGGCGGTGGCACGGCCAACGCCACACTCTATGAACTCGTCGACGTGCCCTGACCGGCATCGGCCGCCGGCATCGGCGCAACCTCGTCCACGAGGCCCCACCGGAGAGCAGCCTCGGCATCCAGGGTCACACCTGACAGGACAAGATATGCACTACGCCATCGGCCGATTCGGCGGGTGACGCTATAGGTTCCGCCGGCACCGGGAATCAATCCGATACCCAATTCCGGCAATCCGAACCGGGCATCGGGGTGTGCGACGATGTGCCCGCAGAAGGCGGCCATTTCCAGACCGCTGCCCAGTACTTGACCGTGCACCCGCGCGCGGAGATGTGTGTCCATACGGAGCCGGAGCGCGTTCAGGGCCAGTGCGGGACTGTGCCGGGTACGGGCGATGTGCGCGGATGCTGGATCGTCGAACTGCCCGAACTCGGCGAGATCTCCTTCGCTGCAGAATGATTGACCGGATCCGCGAAGCTCGACCAACCGCACCGCGGGGTCGAGATGTGCGACGGTGAGCGCCTCGAGCAGGCCGACACGCATGGCATCGTTTAACGCGTTGTGGCGGTGTGGCCTGTTGAAGGTGATGAAGAGGTCATCGCTGTCACGGACGTATGTCAGGGGCTCCTCATCCGATATGGCTGGGCGGGACGGTCCTCGTTCGCAGAGCCAACGGGCGAACTCGGGACCCGCTTGCAGTGCCGAATAAGCGAGGGATTCGGTGACGAGTGCGGGGCGGGCGTCTCCGTCGGTGTTAACACTCGCGAGGACGTCGGTGGTGATTGCGGCGGTGATGGGGTTCCGGGCACAACGTGCCGCAATGGATGACAGGGTGTCCTCCACGGAATCGACACGTACACAACGACGGTCGTCGGTGTCAAACTCAGTGATCGTGACCGCCGCACACCGAAGCCAATGATCGGAAGTGAGCCTTCCCGGATCGTCGGTGACCGCGATGATCGGCGGTGCGATGGCTGTTGCGGCCGGCAATTCGAGTTCGGGCGGGCTTCCGGCGTCGACTACTCGCAGCGGCGAGGTGTCCGAGGTGAGCGACATCTGTCCTTGATACCGCGACTACGGTCCGGTGCGGTAGCGCACTCTGTGATGCTGCCTCGCACCGAAGCTCGGTCAGGCATCACATGCCGTTCGGCGGATGGCCGAGTGCGATCACCGCGCCAAGCGGGTCGGTGATGACGGCGAGCGTGCCGTACGGCGTGACCTCGCCCGGCATCAACGCGGTGCCGCCGAGTTCCTGGGCATGCTTCACCGAGGCGTCGACGTCGTCGACGGTGATGTAGACCTGCCAGAATGAGGGCACCTCGGCGGGATGCAGCTTGGCGGCGTCCATGATCCCGCTGTAGGACATGTCGCCGATGAACATCTGGCCATAGTGGTCCGGGCCGACGGCGTTGGGGTCGCCACCGGTGCCGACCTCCTCGATGCGTGCGCCGACGACGCCGGCGTAGAAGGCCACCGACTTCGCATAGTCCTTGGTGTGTTCCTCGAACCAGTAGGGCGTCCCGTGATCGCCGTGCTCGGTGTATCCCACATGCGTGCCGGGTTGCCAGAAGCCGATCACTCCGCCCGCGGGGTCGACGCCGACCAGCATGGTGCCCTCGTCGCCGACGGCCATCGGCGGCACCATGATCGTGCCGCCGGCAGCCTCGACCGCGCGGGCGGTGGCCTCGGCATCGGTGGTGTGCAGGTAGATCGACCAGACGTCGGCAGGTCCGCCCGCCTCTTGCATGTAGGGGCTCAGGCCGGCCACCCGCTTCCCGTTCTTCGTGAAGTTCTGATAGCCGCCGAACTCCTCGCGTGGCGGTTCGGTCTCCCAGCCGAAGAGCTCGCCGTAGAAGGCTGCGGACTTGGTCGGGTCGCTGCTCATCAGGTCGAACCAGATCGGTGCGCCCACCGGGGCGGAGTACTCGGCCATCGGGTGTCCCTTCACAAAGAAGTTGGTGATGTACATACCGGTCGACTCTCAGCGTCGTCGAAACTCATCGCGGCCGAGGCCGAACACCCGGAACACGGCGTCGCCGACGATGAGTTCTGCGGGCGACCCGGGTCAGTCGATGTGTACCCACCCGAAAGGACACCCGGATGTATGCGCACCAGATCGAGATCGCGGCGGTGACGATGATCGACGTCGCCGCCAAGGTGACCGATGATCAACTCGACCGTCCGACACCCTGTGGTGACATGCGACTGTCGGGTCTGCTGGGGCACGCGATCGGACTCAGCCTGGCCTTCGCCGCGGCCGGACGCAAGGAATTCGGTCCGCTGACCGCGACCACCCCCTCGCCCGGCAACGAGACCCTGCCCGACCCGTGGTGGCCCGCGCTGACCGGCAACCTGCGAGAGCTGGTGCGCAGCTGGGAGGACCGCGCCGCATGGGAGGGAATGACGCAGGCCGGCGGCTTCGACGCCCCGGCCTCGGTGTTGGGAACGGTGGCGCTCAGCGAACTCGTCCTGCACGGCTGGGACATCGCGCGGTCCATCGGCGTCGCCTACCCGATTCCCGACGACGTCGCCGCGATCGTCTTCGACTTCCACCATCCGCCGCAGCCACAAGAGGAACGCGACGGCATGTTCGGGCCCGTCGTCGAGGTTCCCGACGACGCCCCGATCCTCGACCGCACCGTCGGGATCGCCGGGCGTGACCCCTTTTGGCCCCATGGCACGCTGGAGGAATGACTTCGACGGGCCGGTTGGCACGATCGTCGGCCCTGGTGTGGCCGGCCGCCTGCGTGGCGGGTCTGCTCCTGATCGCCTTCGCGCAGGTCAAATGGGGCATCTCGGATGAGGGTGTGCAGCCCTCGATCACCGGATTGGGTCGGGTGAGCGTCCCGGGTGCCAGCGCCGACGACGTCGCCTACTTCTTCGACGGGCAGACGCGGCGACCCGGACTGTGGGTGGTGATCGCCGGTGCGGTGGTCGCCGTGGCTGCGCTGGCCGGGTGGTTGCGGCGGCAATTCCGGTGGCCGGCCGCGGTCATCGTCGTCGTGGCCGCGCTGGTGTCGTTGGTGACCGCGGTGTGGACCATCAGCGATCCGGCCGCACGGCTCTTCTCCGAGCGACTCACCGAGGCCCTCGACCTGGATCTTCCGACGATGCAGCCCGGCTACGGTGTGATCGGCACAGCCGTCGTCGCCGTCGTGTTGGTCGGACTGATGGTGTTCTGGGTGGCGGTAGGGCGGCGGGCGGACTCGTCCGACCCGATCAGCCGAACCGACGAATCGTCTTGATCGGCGGCATGCCGTCAAGTGGCGTGAAGCCGATCGGTACCCCGTTGGGTCCGAAGGCGTTGAACACCTGCCCGAACCCGGCATAGATGCCGATGTGGCTGGCGTCGCGCCAGAAGACGATCGCGTCGCCGGGTGCCAGCGCCGACATCGGGATCGCATGCCCGACGCGGGCCTGCTGCTGGCTCACCCGCGGCAGCCGGATGCCCGCGGTGCCGAAGGCCCACTGGACCAAACCCGAGCAATCCCACGAGTTGGGGCCCACCCCACCCCACTTGTACGGCTTGCCGATCTGGGTCATGGCAGCGCTCAACGCCTGCAGCCCCGCCGGGGTGGGAATCGGGAGGTAGATCTCCACCGAGCCCGACGACCCCGACGACCCGGTGTCGGCGGACGCGACCGGCGCGCCCGCGACGACCGGTGCACCGACCGCCACACCCGTGGCGCCGATGAGGGCGGCACAGGCCGTGGCGGCCAGACGGGAACGAAGACTCGGCACGTGTTCACAGTGACGCAAGTGCCTGATGTGGACCTCGAGTAACGGTTGAGATGTTATCGATATGTGACTCGAGGTCCGGCGTGTCCGATGGACCCGACGGCTCGGATCACCAGTAGCCGTCGGGATCGGATTCGGGCGACTCGGACGGGATGATGCCCTCGGACACACCGTGATCGATGCTCGCCGACAACCGCGGACAGGTCGGCATCATCGCGGTGTTTCCGCCCTCACGACGGATTCGCTCGAGCTCGTCGCAGCGTGCCCTCGCCTGCGCATTCCACTGCACACTGGTGTGAAAGGGGCTGGTCTTCTTGACCATCACGCAGGCATGACAACTGCGGCACTCGATTTCGGTCATCCCGCCGCGCAGGTAGTGCTCACGATCGCGGGCGGTGGCCTGATGTACCGCTGCCAGTCGGCCCGGGTCGTCGCCGAAGTCGGGCGCCTTGGCCCAGCCCGACTGTGATTCCGCGATCACCGGTGTGGTCGCGGAATGCTCGGCGGCGCGGGTCATGGCCTCAGACCTCGGCCTTCTCCGAGGTGCCGGTGGAGTCTGCGGCCTCCGATGCGTTCTCGGCGTCCTTGGCCTCTCGCTGGAGTCGCAGGTTCTCCTCGATCTCCACACCCCAGCTCTCGAGTGCCTTCTCGGTGTCGATCTCGTACTCGAAGCGTCCGGTCATCTCCTCGGAGACGTCGGCCTTGTCCACATAGAACTGCTCATACCAGCGTCGCAGCTGATAAACCGGGCCGTCCTCCTCGACGAGCAGCGGATTGTCGATGCGGGTCTTGTGTTTCCAGATCTCGACATCCTGCAAGAACCCGACCTCGACGCCGGCGCTGATCTTCTTGGCCATCTTGTCGGCCTGCTCGGCGGTCAGTCCCTCCGGCACCTTGGCCATCACGCCGTACATCAGCACGAACGAGTTCGCGTCGATGGGGTAGTGGCAATTGGTGAGGATCGTCTCGACGGCATAACCGCCGTAGTACTGGATCATCGGGTTGAGCATGTATGACGGTCCGTAATAGGCGGCGATCGACTCCAGCCGGCTGTCACCGTAGTTGGTGCCGAGCGTGACATCGGGGCGCCCATGGGAATTCATGTACTGCGCCGCGGTCTCGCCTTCGAAGACGTTCTTGAAATAGTCGGGCAGGGCGAAGTGCACATAGTAGAAGTGCGCCATGTCCACGACGTTGTCGATGATCTCGCGGCAGTTGGCGCCCTCGATGACGATGCGATTCCACGTCCAGCCGGTCCACTCCGACGACCCGACCTCATCGAGCGCCGGGATGATGCAGTCCTCGGGCGGCGGATCACCCTCCGGATCGTTGTAGACGAAGACCTGAGCATTGCGGATCATCGTCGGCCACGATCGGGTCTTGGCCAGCTTGGGGTTCCGTTTCGCGTAGGGCACACCGGCGCATCGGCCGTTGCCCTTCCACAGCCAGCCGTGGAACGGACAGGCGACGTTGCCGTCGTCCTTGATACTGCCCTGCGAAAGATCGCCGCCCATGTGTCGGCAATAGGCGTCGAGCACGTTGACCTTGACCTCGTCACCACCGGCGCGGGTGACCCAGACGACCAGTTTGGTGCCGAAGATGTGGATCGAATGGGGCTGCCCGTCGTCGAACTCCTCGACGAGACCGAGGCAGTGCCATCCCCGGGCGAAGCGGGTGGGTGGCGCCCCGGTGTCGATCTCCCGGATACCGGGCTCGTCGCCCGTGTGTACCGAACCGATCGCCGTATCAGGTGTCGCCGACATCCGTGTCTCCTGTCATTCGACTCGCGTGGGCTGGATCCGCAGACATGAGCGGACCGCATGAGCTAATACTAGAACATGTTTCAATTGTGATCGAGCGATCGGCACGGATGGTGCTGATCTGCGCTGGTACTGGCACCAAAGGCCCAGTACTCGACATAAATGAGAACGTGTTCTAATCTCAAGTCTGACGAGTAACACGGCCGGCCACCGAGGCCGGCGACAACGAGTAGGAGCGGGCGAGATGCCGAGCGAACGCAGCGAAGCCGCAGAGCAGGTCCTCGAGAAGATCAACGCACTGCTGCCCGAGATCGAGCAGCGCGCGCAACAGACCGAG
The DNA here is from genome assembly GCF_000024785.1 of Gordonia bronchialis DSM 43247. NCBI lineage: Bacteria > Bacillati > Actinomycetota > Actinomycetes > Mycobacteriales > Gordoniaceae > Gordonia > Gordonia bronchialis. Next base: position 976,862 of record NC_013441.1, read on the forward strand.
GATCTGCGTCGGATTCCCGACGAGACGGTCTCGAGCCTCGAGGGCGCGGGCTTCTTCAAGTTGATGCAGCCCGAACAGTGGGGTGGCTACCAGGTCGATCCCGTCACCTTCTACGAGGCCGTGCGCCGAATCGCGAGCGCGTGCGGCTCCACCGGCTGGGTGTCCGGGATCATCGGCATCCACAACTGGCACCTGGCGCTCTTCGACCAGCAGGCGCAAGAAGACGTGTGGGGTGCCGACACCTCGGTGCGGATCTCGTCGTCGTACGCGCCGATGGGTATGGGCGAGGTCGTCGACGGCGGGTACAAGGTCAACGGCTCCTGGGCGTGGTCGTCGGGTTGTGAGATCGCCGACTGGGTCTTCGTCGGCGGTCCCGTCATCAAGAACGGCAAGCCCGTCGACTTCGTGAGCTTCCTGATCCCGCGCAGCGACTACACGATCAAGGACGTGTGGAATGTGGTGGGTCTGCGCGGCACCGGGTCCAACACCATCGAGGTCAAGGACGTCTTTGTTCCCCGTCACCGCATGCTGAGCATGCGCACGATGAGCATGGGCCAAAGCCCGGGTCTCGAGCGCAACACCGCACCCGTCTACAAGATGCCCTGGGGCACAATCCATCCGAGCACCATCTCGTCACCGATCGTCGGCATGGCCTACGGCGCCTACCACGCTCACGTCGAACACCAGGGCAAGCGTGTCCGTGCCGCCTACGCCGGTGAGAAGGCCAAGGAAGATCCCTTCGCCAAGGTGCGAATCGCCGAAGCGGCCAGCGACATCGACGCCGCGTGGCGTCAGCTGTCGGGCAACCTGCAGGCCGAGTACGACCTGATCCTCGCCGGCGAGGAGGTCCCGATGGAACTGCGGCTCGCCGCCCGCCGCGATCAGGTGCGCGCGACCGGCCGGGCGATCGCCGCGATCGACCTGCTCTTCGAGAACTCGGGGGCGCACGCACTCGAGAACGGCACCCCGATCCAGCGGTTCTGGCGCGACGCACACGCCGGCCGGGTGCATGCCGCCAACGATCCCGAACGCGCTTATGTGGCATTCGGCAACGGCGAGTTCGGGATTCCCATCGGCGACACGATGGTGTGACCCGTCGAAGCTCGCACCCCAGGGAACCGGGCAGGCCCGTGAAAGGAATCGAGAAGATGAGTGACAGCCCCATCCGGTCGCTGGGCTACATGCGCATCGAGGCCACCGACATGGCCGCGTGGCGCGAGTACGGACTGAAAGTCCTCGGCATGATCGAGGGTAAGGGCACCACCGACGGCGCGCTGTACCTGCGGATGGACGACTTCCCCGCCCGCTTGGTGATCGTGCCGTCGGACCGCGATCACCTGGGTAGCTCGGGCTGGGAGTGTGCGAACGCCGAAGCGCTGCAAGAGCTCCGGGACCGGCTCTCGGCAGCCGGAGTGGTGTATCGCGAGGGCAAGGACGAGGAGCTCGCCGACCGTCGGGTCGTCGAGATGATTGTCTTCACCGATCCGGCGGGCAATACACTCGAAGCGTTTCACGGTGCGGCACTGGAACATCGGCGCATCGTCAGTCCGTACGGTCATCGCTTCGTCACCGAAGAGCAGGGCCTCGGGCATGTGGTGCTCACCTGCGACGACGACAAGGCGGCACTCGAGTTCTACCGCGACGTCCTCGGTTTCAAGCTGCGTGACTCCATGCGGTTGCCGCCGCAACTCGTCGGACGCGAAGAGGGAGACGAGGTCCCGTGGCTGCGGTTCCTCGGCTGCAATCCCCGGCATCACTCGCTGGCGTTTCTGCCCATACCGAACGAGACGGGGATCGTGCACCTCATGGTGGAGGTGGAGAACTCCGACGACGTCGGGCTCTGCCTCGACCGTGCCCTGCGCAAGAAGGTGAAGATGTCGGCCACCCTCGGCCGCCACGTCAACGACTTGATGCTGTCCTTCTACATGAAGACACCGGGTGGCTTCGACGTCGAATTCGGTTGCGAGGGAAGAACAGTGAACGACAAGGACTGGATCGCGCGGGAAAGTACCGCGGTGAGTTTGTGGGGACATGACTTCAGCGTCGGATTCCAGGGCTGATATGACCCGCACCCCCTACGGATCGGCAGAGTTCGATTCCCGTCAGTTCCGCACCGCGATGGGGCAGTTCTGCACCGGGGTCACCGTCATCACCACCCTCGACGACGACGGACGGCCCGTCGGATTCGCCTGCCAGTCGTTTGCCGCCCTGTCACTCGACCCGCCACTGGTTCTCTTCTGCCCCAAGAAGACCTCACGGAGCTGGCCGGTCATCGAACGATCCGGCAAGTTCTGCGTGAACGTCCTGTCCAACCGGCAGCAGGACGTCAGTGCCGCCTTCGGGGCGCCCGGTGACGACAAGTTCGCCGGCGTCACCTGGGATCCGTCACCGGCCGGGCTGCCGGTTATCCGGCACGCGCTGACCTGGGTGGAGTGCGACGTCGCGCGTGTCACCGACGGTGGCGACCACCACATCGTGATCGGCCGCGCGCTCACCCTCGGTGAAGTCCTGCAGGACAAGCCACTGCTGTTCTATCGCGGCGGATACCTGTCGACCGAGCATCCGCGCGTCACTCCCGCGCAAGCGGAACTGGAGAACTTTCTCACCTGGACCGGAGGAGACACCTGGTTATGAGTTCGGCTGTCGACACACCCGTTTCCGTCACCCGCCCCAGCGACGTCACGAAGCCGCTCACCGACGCCATCGCCGCGGCCGAGGCACTGATCGCATCGGCCGAATTCGTGGAGAGCGAACAGGATCTCGCCGAGGGCTACGACTACCTGGCCGGCAGTATCGCGGCAGTTGTGCAGTTGGTGCGTTCGCGCCAGCCGAGTCACCCGAACTTCATCACCTCCACCGGGCCGTCGACGAAGATGGCTCTGGACAACCCGGACACGCTGTACTACCACGCCGACATCGAGAGTGGTGGAACCTATCTGGTGCGCGGACACCGGGGCAACACCGCCGATCTCAGCTTCCAGGTGCTGCGTGGTGACTACACGCCGTCGGAGGTCCCCGGCGGGGACGACGCCTTCGACGACCGGCGTATCCCGATCGACGCCGACGGCAACTTCGAGATCACCTTCGGGCCACCCGTCGACTCGCCCGCAGACGGCTATTTCGTGCTGGGAGAGGGTGCGTCGATGCTCGCGGTCCGCGAGGTCTACTCGGACTGGGCCGCGCAGAAGGGTTCGATCTCCATCGAACGCGTGGACACCATCGGCACCGCCCCCGACGAGCCGGACCTGGCGCGGGTGATGAAACGCTATGCGACGGCGGGCAAGATGCTGACCGCGCGGATCAACACCTGGTTCAACTTTCCCAAGTGGTTCTATCTCGACGAGCCGGTGAACACCTTCACCGCACCGCGACTGACACCGGGCGGACTGGCCACGCAGTTCTCGTCTGTCGGTCACTTCCGGCTGGCCGACGACGAGGCGATGATCATCACGGTGCCGAAATCCGATGCGCCGTACCAGGGTTTCCAGCTCGGCTCGATGTGGTACATCTCGCTCGACTACGTGAACCATCAGACGAGCCTGAATTCTGCTCAGGCACAGGTCGATCCGGATGGGATGATCCGGATGGTGGTATCGAGGCGAAATCCCGGGGTGGCCAATTGGATCGAGACCACCGGCCGAACCACGGGCATCCTGCAGTTCCGTTGGCAGCGCGTCGACGCCCCGGTCCGCCCGGAGGACGGGCCGACCGCGCAGGTCGTCGGCGTCGACGATGTGCCGGCCCATCTGCCGTATCTCGAACACAATCGGATCGATGACGCCGGCTGGCGGGAACGGATCGCGGCGCGACAACGCGCATTCGCGGAGAGGATGCTGGGATGAGCGGCTTGCTCGACGGCAAGATCGTCGTCGTCTCCGGCGTCGGCCCGGGCCTGGGCCGATCGATCTGTCTGCGTGCGGCCGCGGCCGGCGCGACGGTGGTGCTGGCTGCACGCACCGAGTCACGGTTGAAAGAGGTTGCCGCCGAGGTGGATGCCGCCGGCGGTACCTCGCAGGTGGTACCCACCGACATCACCGACGATGACGCGGTGGGCTCGCTGGTGCGCTCGGTGATCGCCGAATTCGGCCGTGCCGATGTGGTGGTCAACAACGCCTTTGCCCTGCCGTCGATGAAACCGTTGGCTCGCACCGACTTCGAGCAGATCGCCGCCAGTCTCGATCTCACCGTGCTGGGCACGCTGCGGGTCATCAAGGCGTTCACCAAGACGCTCTCGGAGTCCCGGGGTGCGATCGTCAACATCAACTCGATGGTCATCCGTCATTCCGAACCGCGTTACGGCAGCTACAAACTGGCCAAGTCGGCGTTGTTGGCGATGTCGCAGACCTTGGCAACCGAGCTGGGCGACAAGGGGATTCGCATCAACACGGTGGCCCCGGGCTATATCTGGGATGACCAGCTGAAGTGGTACTTCGGCGAGGTCGCCAAGAAGTACGGCATCACTCCCGAGCAGGTCTACGAGCAGACCGCCGCCAAGTCTGATCTGAAGCGATTGCCCGAACCCGACGAGATCGCCGAGGCGGTGGTCTTCTTGGCGTCGCCGATGGCGAGCGCGATCACCGGGCACACCCTGGACGTGAATTGCGGTGAATACCATGACTAGCACCGCCTCGGTGGGCGCTGGAGCGCCCCGCACGAGTGTGGGGACCGTCGAGGATCTGCACGCCTCGGCCACTCGGGCGACCGGGCTCGACGACTTCGGTGATGACGCCTATCTCGAGCCGCTGGCGATCCTGTTGGATTCGTACAAGAACGAGGCCGGGCTGACCAAACTGGGCAGCAAGATGTTTCGGTTCTTCCTCAAGGGTGCGCTGATCGCGCGACTGCTCAGCGAGGCAGCCTGGAAGGCCAACCCCGGCCAGACCGACGTCGAGATCCGCCGGCCGATCTTCGTCACCGGGCTGCCCCGCACCGGCACCACCGCGTTGCACCGGTTGCTGACCGCCGACCCCGCTCATCAGGGACTCGAGATGTGGTTGGCGGAGTTCCCGCAGCCCCGTCCGCCCCGCGACGCCTGGGCCGATAATCCGGTGTATCAGCAGATCGACGCGGGACTGGCTCAGCATCATGTGGAGAATCCCGAGTTCATGGGCGTGCACTACATGGATGCCGCCGAGGTCGAGGAGTGCTGGCAGTTGTTGCGGCAGAGCGTGATGTCGATCTCCTACGAATCCCTGGCGTATCTGCCGACGTACTCGCGTTGGCTGTCCGAGCAGGATTGGACGCCGGCCTACCTGCGGCACAAGCGGAACCTGCAGATGATCGGACTCAACGACCCGGACAAACGCTGGGTGCTCAAGAATCCGAGCCACCTGTTCGCCCTCGATGCCTTGATGGCAGCCTACCCCGATGCCTTGGTGATCCAGACGCATCGGGCGCCGAGCACGATCATCGCCTCGATGTGCAGCCTCGCCGAGCAGGCGACGCCGGGTTGGTCGACGACCTTCGTCGGCGACACCATCGGGGATACCCAGCTGGAACTCTGGTCCCGTGGGTTGCGCGAGTTCTCCTCGGCACGAGCACGTTACGACCAGTCCCAGTTCGTCGACGTCGACTTCGCGGATTTGCGCAACGACCCGATGGGCACGGTCGAACGGGTCTACTCCGCGTTGGGGGAGCCGATGTCCGACGACGCCCGCGCCGCGGTGACGGCCCTCGACGAGGAGAGCAAGACCGGCGCCCGCAAACCCCAGCACCGCTATCAGCTCGCCGATTACGGTCTTGACGAGGCGAGGGTTGTGGCGGCGTTCGACTAGCCCTCGATTGGGAGGAATGCCAACACGACACGGAGTGTCGTTCGATAGAAACCGCGTTTCACGTCAGAAACTCTGTTCACAAACCAGGTTTCTGACGAGAGACGCGGTTGCTGTGTTGCGCCTTACCCGTTGGCGGTGCTGCGTAGTGCGGCCACCGCTCGTGCCACCGCCTGGTGCGGTGCGCCAAGCAGCTGGGCGCTGCCGTGCGCCCGTTTGAAATACAGCTGAATGTCGTGTTCCCAGGTGATGCCGATGCCGCCGTGGAGTTGGATCGCTTCACCGGTCACCGACTTGAATGCCTCTGAACAGTAAACGTGTGCGGCGACAGCGAGTTCGTCGGCAGCCGGGTCGCCGGTCACGACCGCGTCGACGGCGGCCCGCGAGATAGAGCGAGCGGTCTCCACCTGGACGTACATGTCGGCTATTCGGTGTTTGAGCGCCTGGAAGGAGCCGATGGTCCGGCCGAACTGCTTGCGGGCCTTGGTGTATTCGACGGTGCGGTCCAGTGCGGCTTGCGCTCCGCCGACTTGTTCGGCCGACAGCAGGGCCCACGCGATGGTGCGCAACCGATGTGGGAGATCTCCTGGCGCCGCGATGGTGGCGGACGGAGCTTCGTCGAAGTGCACCGCACCGAGGGGACGGGTCGGGTCCATGGTGGGGAGCGGCGTGACGGAGACGCCGTCGGCGGTGGTGTCCACTGCGTGCAGGGTCACCTGTTCGCCGCTCGATGCGAAGACCAAAAGGGTATCCGCGGCCTCGCCATCCACGACGTAATGGGCTGTGCCGGTGAGGAGTCCGGCGTCAGCGCGGACGCCGATGCGTTCCCAGCCGGTTGCGTCCGCCCAGCACACCGCAGCGATGCGCTCACCCGACGCCAGGTGCGGCAGGAGTCGTTGTGAGGTGTCGGCATCGTCGGCGAGCAAGATCGTCGCGGTTGCGAGCACAGCCGAACCGAAGACGGGCACCGGTGACAACGCGCTCCCGAGCTCTTCGAGGACGGCCGCGGTTTCGGCGAACGTCGCACCCGCGCCGCCGTACTCCTCGGGGATCGGCAGAGCGGCAACACCGATTTCGGTGCACAGCGTGCGCCACAGGTCACGGTCCATCCGCGGGGTGCCACGCATCGCCGAGCGCACCGACGCCGAATCACCGCGCCGCTTGATCAGTTCCCGGATCGCTTCGGCGAGGGCCTCGCGTTCCTCGGCCGAGACAGCCTGGCCGGTCGTGGTGTCGGCGGTCAGCACAATGACTCCAGAATCCGATCGCGGTGTACCGCAGGTGTTCCCCACGCGCCGATCAGCGCGCGCGTCTTGGTGATGTAGAGCGACAGGTCGTGTTCGGCGGTGTAGCCGATGGCTCCGAGGACCTGCAGCGAACGGCGGGCGGACAGGTGTGCGGCATCGGCCGCGGCGACCTTGGCGGCGGCGACGTCACGGCGGACGTTCGTGCCCTCGGGAACCTGCCCGTCGATGCCCAGGGCCGCCGCGTGGACGAGTGGACGTGCCATCTCGAGGGCGATCGCCACGTCGGCGAGATGGTGTTTGACCGCCTGGAAGGAGCCGATCGGCCGGCCGAACTGTTTGCGTGCCTGCGCATAGTCGGCTGCGATCGTCAGCATCGCCTGTCCGAGCCCAAGTAGTTGTGCGGAGGTGGCGAGGACACCGGCGTCGACGGCGTCGTCGACATCGATTCCCTCCGCGAGGGGTTCACCGGCGCGAACACGCGTCAGCGTCCGGGTCGGGTCCACCGAACGCTCGGTGTCCACGATCTCGGCGACGGACAGAGTTCCGGCGGTGACGACGTAGACGTCGGCGTCGTCGGCGTCGGCGTCGGCGGCGAGCGGGGCGAGTGGGGCGATGGCACAGGTGGCGGGCCGTCCGTCAGCCAGGTCGCTCAATCGGTCGGTGAGGTCGGCGTCGCGCAGCAGTACCGGAAGCACGGCGATGCTCTCCGCGATCGGACCCGGGACGCAGTGCTTGCCGAGTTGTTCGGCGGCGACCACCATTTCGATGGCGCCCGCACTGGATCCGCCGTGTGATTCGTCGATCAGGAGACCGCAGACACCGGCGTCGGCGAGTTGCGCGTAGACCTTGGCCATGGCGGTGCGGTCGCCGGATGTCCAGGCCCGCGCGGCGGTGGGGATGTCGGCCTTGCCGAGCATGGCGTCGATGGTGGCCGCCAGATCGTCATGTATGTCCGAGAGCAGGAATTCCATCTCGCCTCACCGATCTCCGCGTGGCAGTCCGAGCAGGCGCTCGGCGATCACATTTCGTTGTATCTCGTTGGTACCGGCGTAGATCGGGCCGGACAGCGAGAAGAGATAGCCGTCCATCCAGGGGTCGTCGATCTCGCCGAGCGGTCCCTGCAGATCCAGGGCGGTCTCGTGTGCCGCGATGTCCCACTGGGACCAAAAGACCTTGTTGATGGAGGATTCCATGCCGAGCTGCCCTCCCGCGGCCAGCCGGCTCACTGTCTGGTAGGTGGACAATTCGTAAGCGCGCGAGCCGATCCAGGCATCGGCGACGTGAGCGCCGACGTTCGCGGTCGACGGGACATCGTCGCGACTGTCCCGCCAGAGCGACAGCAGCCGGTCGGTGGTCGCGAGGAAGCGGCCGGGGGACCGCAGCGACAACCCGCGCTCGTTGGCGGCGGTGCTCATCGCCACCCGCCAGCCGTTGTCGACCTCGCCGATGACACCCGACGCGCCTGGGTCGGACGGGTCGTCGGGGACGAAGACATCCTCGAGGAACAGTTCGGCGAACCCGGCCTCGCCGTCGAGTTGGGCGATCGGTCGGACGGCCACGCCGGGACTGCGGAGGTCGAACATGAAGTAGGTCAATCCCTTGTGCCGCTGCGCCTCTTTGTCCGTGCGGAACAGCCCGAAGGCCCAGTCGGCGAAACTCGACCGTGAACTCCAGGTTTTCTGCCCGTTGAGGAGCCACCCACCGTCGGTGCGGGTGGCGGTCGACCGCAGGGACGCCAGATCGCTGCCGGCCTCCGGCTCGCTCCACGCCTGTCCCCAGATGTCGTCGGCGCGTGCCATCCGCGGCAGGATGCGCGCGAGTTGGTCGGGGTGGGCGTGCTCGAAAAGGGTTGGTGCCAAGAGGAAGATGCCGTTCTGGCTGACCCGCCCGGGTGCACCGGAGCGGTAGTACTCCTCCTCGAAGATCACCCAGTGCAGTAGCGGTACGTCACGTCCGCCGTACTCCTCGGGCCAGCTGACCACCGACACCCGGTCGGCGGCCATGGTGGCCTCCCACTTCCGGTGGGCCTCGAAGCCCTCTGCGGTGTCCATGGACGGCAGCGGTTGTGCGGGAACGTGTTCGGCGAGCCAGGACCGCACCTCGGTCCGAAACTCGTCGGCCGCCGCGTCGAACAGAAGGTCCACGTCAGCTCCCCGATCCGTTGGTTGCGGCATTCTCGGTCGACGCCGCGGATTTCATCGACTTGGCGTCCATTCCGCCGAGGGAATCCCCACCGCCCTCGGCGTTGGCGGCATGCGCGAAGTGGTGCCAACCGAAGACGGAGTCCATCGCATTGCGCAACCCCATCTGGTCCTCACAGATGTTGACGGCCTTCTTGCTCAGCATCAGTCCCTGGATCGGCATGGAGGCGATCTGTCCGGCGATCGCGTCGACCTTGGCGGCGAGTTCGTCGCGCGGGACCACGTGATTGACCATGCCCCACTCGGCGGCCTGCGCGGCGGTGAACCGCTCACCGGTGAACAGGATCTCCTTGGCCCGCCGGGTACCCAGGGCGTAGGCGTGCGCGAAGTATTCGACGCCGGGAATGCCCATGCGCGCCACCGGGTCCGAGAAGAAGGCATCGTCGGAGGCGACGATGAAGTCGCAGATCCACGCCAGCATGAGCCCGCCCGCGATGCATGCGCCGTGCACCTGGGCGATGACCGGTTTGGGCATGTCCCGCCACCGGCGACACATTCCCACGTAGACCTCCATCTCGCGGGCGAGGCGCTGGTCGGCACCGGACCGGTCGGTGTGATCCCAGTACAGGGTGGCCACATTGGGGTAGAAGGTGTCGAAATCGCGTTCGGGAGTGCCGATGTCGTGTCCGGCGGAGAAGTGCTTGCCGTTGGCCCGCAGCACGATCACCTTGATTGCCGGATCGTCGACGGCGCGACGGAAGGCGGCATCCAACGAGTAGGTCATCACCGAGTTCTGCGCATTCCGGTACTCCGGACGGTTCAACGTGACATAGGCGATCGAATCGGCGGCACCGTCCACGCCGCCGGTCTCGTAGGCCACCGGGGTGGTGTCCGGACCGAGCTGGTCGGGCCGGAGGGCAGGAGGGATCACCGGGTCACTCATGGCTTCGAGGGTAACCTAGCAAGTGCTTGGTTGGTAGGGGTGGGTCTGCGTCGCCCTGACTGGCGGCAGTCGGAGATACGAAAACGGGCCACCCGGCCCCGGGAAGGGTCGGGCGGCCCGCTGGTCGGCGCCGGGGAAATCCGTGTCACCACGACCTTCTGCTCGTCGCCGACGCTCCTTGCGCCTCAAGGAGCGCTAGGGGGATCGGGGGACGGTGGGGTGCGACTCGTCAGGACACCGTGATCACGCCACCGCAGGTGGGGGTGGGCAAGGCCCACAACGCGTTTCGATTGACCGTGCTGAGCGTGACCTGCACACGGCCCTTACCGATCCGGTTGGTCGGAATGGTGAAGACATGGGTGCCGGTGTAGGGCGGTTTGACGGCCGACCGGTTGGTCATGCTGCCGCGCTGTCCGGTCTGCAGGTTGCGCCAGTCCAGACGCGCGGTGGATTCGTAGCCGACGCCGAACCAGTAACTCGAGAACTCGGTGGTGATGTAGGTCTTGCCCGCGTACTGCGCGACGATCGCGCGCGTGGGCCAGTATGGTGCGTCAACGATGTTGGGGCTGAGTCCGATGCAGTTGTTGAGCGGGTAGGCGCCGTCGGCGGCGGCGTCACCGGTGCCGGTGGCGGCGGCGACGCCGACGACCCCCATGGCTGCGATGGTTGCGGCGGCGATGCGCGTACGGATTCGGGTGCTGATCATGGCACGCTCCTGAGGCTGGTGGATCCCGGTCCGGGCGGTCGCAGACCGGGAATCGGTTGTGAGACTGCTGTGGACATAACACCGAAATCCGGCATCGAACCGTTAGCGATGTGTACCGAATGTGACCCGGTTGTTATGGCCGAGCACCGCTGCTCAGGGCAGCTGGGCGCCGATACGCTCTGCGGCCGCGATCGTGGCGGCCGCGAGTTCGCCCAGTTCGCCGGGCGTGAGGAGGGTGCTGGGACAGGTGACCACCGAGGCGATCACGCTGCCGGCGGCGTCGAAGACGGGTGCGCCGACCGTGACCACCCCCACCTCCTCCGTCGGCGTGGTCGCGGCGAGTTCGGATTCCAGATAGTCGATGACGGTCAGTTCGCTGAGGAGGTCGCCGACACGGATGCGCAGCGCGTCGGACACGTCGTCCAATGACCCGAGGGCGTCGATCATCGCGAGATGGTCGGAGCTCATGCGTTCGATCGAGTAACCGCGCGTCCGGATGTCGTCGAGCACCAGCCTCAGCCGGGTTCGAGAGGCGGGCGCGGCTCGCTCGATCCAGGTCTCACGTACCTCCGGCGCCGACCATGCGATGAATTCCCGGCAGATCGGCGGACGCAGCCGGACCTCGCGTCCCGGATGAAACCACCGTCGCGAGTCGACCGGGTCGGAGTCCGGCGTGGGCAGGCAGTGTTCGGCGACGGTGATCGTGTCGGCGGTCAGGCGACGCGCCAGGAAGCACGGAACGCCAAGTGTGCGGGCCAGATCGGTGATGACCTGCCGGCCCCAGGTGCCCAGCAGATCGGCGTGCGCGGCTTTCCCGGCGAGCGAGACAAAGGCTGGCCCGAGGCCGAAGGCGCCGGTGGCTGGATGGCGCAGCGCCCAGCCCTGATCGGCCATCTCGGTGAGGATCGCGTGCGCTGTCGCGCGGGATTGACCGGTGGCGCGGACAATCTGAGCCAGCGTGAGTGCGTCGGGAGCGGCGTCGGCGAGCAGTTCCACGACGCTGATCACCCGTGCCGTCGGAGGCGAGGGTGACCGGCCGTCCGGGCGGGTCTGTTGACCGCGCCCGTCGGATTCGCTTACCGTGTGTGTCACATAGTCAATACTGAGCGTCGAATATTCGACATGTCAAGGAGGTGCGCGACGATGGGACCGGACCAGGGGTCCGCGACGGGTGCGAATGCGACGCGCACCTATGAACTCAGCCATCTCGAAGCGCTCGAAGCCGAATCGGTGCACATCTTCCGAGAGGTCGCCGCCACCTTCGAGCGGCCCGTGCTGCTGTTCTCCGGTGGCAAGGACTCGGTGGTCATGTTCCACCTGGCGCGCAAGGCATTCTGGCCGGCGCCGATACCGTTCCCGCTGATGCACGTCGACACCGGACACAACTTCGACGAGGTCATCGAGTTCCGTGACCGCGTGGTCTCCGAGACCGGGGTGCGACTGTTGGTCAGTTCGGTCCAGGAAGACATCGACGCGGGGCGGGTGGTGGAACCCACCGGTCCGGGTGCGAGCCGAAATCGGTTGCAGACCACCGCATTGCTGCGTGGCATCACCGAGAACCGCTTCGACGCCGTGTTCGGTGGTGCCCGCCGCGACGAGGAGAAGGCGCGCGCGAAGGAACGGGTGTTCAGTTTCCGCGACGAGTTCGGCGCGTGGGATCCGCGGCGTCAGCGTCCCGAGCTATGGAATCTGTACAACGGCAGGCACAACCGCGGCGAACACATTCGGGTGTTTCCGCTGTCCAACTGGACCGAGCTCGACATCTGGAGCTATATCGCCGACGAGGACATCGCGCTGCCGTCGATCTACTACGCCCATCGGCGTGAGGTGATTCCGCGGGATGGCATGCTGCTGGCCAAAACGCGCTTCCTGGAATCACTTCCGGGGGAAGAGGTCCGGACGGAAACGGTGCGCTTCCGCACCGTCGGCGACGCGACCTGTACCGGATGTGTGCTCTCCGAAGCCGACACCAACGAGCGTGTGATCGCCGAGGTCGAGGCCACCCGCCTGACCGAGCGGGGCGCCACACGGGCCGACGACCGGATCTCGGAATCGGGGATGGAAGACCGTAAGAAGGAAGGGTACTTCTGATGTCTCTGGCACCGTCGGCGAGCGGGTTGCACACCGGCACCGGGATGGAGATGCTGCGCCTGGCCACCGCGGGTTCGGTGGACGACGGCAAATCGACCCTGATCGGCCGACTGCTTTATGACTCGAAGTCGATCTTCACCGATCAGCTCGAGTCGATCGAACGCACGAGTGCCGAGCGTGGCGACGAGTACGCCAACCTCGCGCTCCTCACCGACGGCCTGCGCGCAGAACGCGAGCAGGGCATCACGATTGACGTCGCCTACCGCTACTTTTCCACGCCCAGGCGGAAATTCATCATCGCCGACACCCCAGGACACGTGCAGTACACCCGCAACATGGTGACCGGAGCGTCCACGGCAGACCTCGCCATGATCCTCATCGATGCGCGCAAGGGCGTACTGGAACAGACCCGCAGGCATGCATTCCTCTCGTCGTTGCTGGGAATCCCGCACCTGACCATCTGCGTCAACAAGATGGACCTGGTGGACTGGTCGCAGGAGAGATTCGACGAGATCTGTTCGGAGTTCGTGAATTTCGCCACCAAGCTGAACGTCTCCGACCTCACCTTCATACCGCTGTCGGCGTTGCGCGGCGACAATGTGGTGGACTCCTCGTCACACATGCCCTGGTATGAGGGCAGGCCGCTGCTCAGTCACCTCGAGAACGTGTACATCGCCTCGGACCGCAACCTCATCGACGCCCGGATGTCGGTGCAGTACGTGATCCGGCCGCAGCGGGCCGACGGTGCCGACCACCGCGCCTACGCGGGCACCATCGCCGGCGGCGTGTTCTCCCGTGGCGACGAGGTCGTCGTTCTCCCAAGCGGATTCAGCACCACCATCACCGATATCTGGGGGCCGGGCGGCGCCGCGATCGATGAGGCCTTCGCGTCCATGGCGGTGTCGGTGGAACTCGCCGACGAGATCGACATCGTGCGCGGGGACATGCTCGCCCGACCCAACAACCGGCCGTTCGTGGGCCGCGATCTCGACGCCATGGTGTGCTGGTTCGCCGACGACACCGAGTTGCGGGTGGGCAACCGGTATCAGCTGCTGTGCGGAACGCGCATGACCCGTGCGCAGATCTCCGGGTTCAACTATCGGCTCGACGTCAACACCCTGCATCGTGATGAGAGCGCGGAGACATTGCAGCTCAACGAGATCGCACGAGTGGCGGTGCACACGCAAGAACCTGTCATGTTCGACGCCTACGCCCGCAACCGGGAGACCGGAAGCTTCATCCTGATCGACGAGGCCACCAACAAGACGGTCGGGGCGGGCATGATTACCGCACCTGTGCGCCATGACAGCCACGTGGTCTGGCAGTCCAGCAAGGTCTCACGCGAACAGCGGCCGCACCGCGGTGCGACCATCTGGCTCACCGGGCTATCCGGTTCCGGGAAGTCGTCGCTGGCAGTGGAAATCGAGCGCCGGCTGGTGGCGCAGGGCCATCCCGCCTATCTCATGGACGGCGACAACCTGCGGCACGGTCTGAACTCCGACCTGGGTTTCTCCGATGACGACCGGCGGGAGAACATCCGCCGGACCAGCGAGGTGGCCGCTTTGTTCGCCGACTCGGGTGCGGTAGCGATCGTGTCGCTGATCTCGCCATTCGCCGACGAGCGGCAACGGGCACGTGAGATCCATGCCGAGCGCGGCCTGCCGTTCTTCGAGATCTTCGTCGACACCCCCATCGAACTTTGCGAGCAACGTGATCCGAAAGGCTTGTACGCCAAGGCGCGTCGTGGTGAGATCAGTCAATTCACCGGCATCGATTCGCCCTACGAGCGACCAGATCATGCCGAGATCGTGGTGACGCCGCACGACGGTGAACCGGCCGATGTGGCCGATGCGGTACTCCGTAACCTGGGCTTGTGACCGGAACCGAGAGAAGTGGGACAACCGTGACCGACGACCGCGCACTGGCCGGTGACCTCGCCACCGCAGCCGGGGAATTGCTGCTCGACGTGCGGGCCAACTCTGGTCTGGCCGGCAAAGAACTCGGCCGGGCCGGAGATCTGCGCTCCAATGACTTTCTCCTGGAACGGTTGCGGGCGCAGCGGCCCGACGACGCCGTGCTCTCCGAGGAGTCGGCCGACGACAAGTCGCGGCTGTCCGCCCCGCGCGTCTGGATCGTCGACCCCGTCGACGGGACCCGTGAGTACGGCACCGAAGGCCGCTCGGATTGGGCTGTGCACGTGGCGCTCTGGTCGTCCTCGGGTGGACTGATCGCGGGTGCGGTCGCCCTGCCCGCGCTCGGTGTGACCTACGTCGATGACGCCGAACCCGTCGAACCCGTGGACGGGCTGGCCGCCGAACCCAAAGGCGAGACCATCCGGGTGGTGGTCAGTGGCTCACGACCACCGGCGTTCTCGCAGGCGGTCGCCGACGCCCTGGGTGGTGAGGTCCTGCAGATGGGGTCGGCCGGTGCCAAGGCGATGGCCGTGGTGCGCGGCGAAGCCGACGCCTACGTCCACGCCGGCGGACAGTATGAATGGGATTCCGCCGCCCCGGTTGCGGTCGCCCGGGCAAAAGGGTTGTGGTGCGGGCGAATCGACGGTTCGGAGTTGGTCTACAACCGCGACGACACGTATCTGCCGGACCTGGTGATCTGCCGTCCAGAGTTCACCGACACCATCATCGGGGTGACGGCGCCGTACGCGTGAGCGCATCTGGGCTCAGTGCGTGAGCACGATCTTCACGATCACCACCGCCGTGGCCACGAACAGGATGGCGCCGGCTCCGGCGAGGGTTGCCCGCGTGGGGCGTTCACCGTTGAGACGGTCGATCACGAAGACGATTCCGCCGATGCGGGCCAGGATGACGATCTCGGCGAGCAACTGGGCGGTGCGCGGCTCCAGCCAGTCGAACAGTCCCGCAGCGAGGACCAGGCACGGCATCACCGCCGAGGTGAGGATCGGAACCGAATTGCGCAGGTGACCCAACACCGACGCGGTCGTGGCCGGTTGAGGGCCCGCGCTGACCTGTCGGCCGATCGCCTCGGCGAACACATGGGCGATGAAAGTCGATGCGGCCGTGCCCAGCACCAACGCGATCCCGAGGTGTTGCTGGGTGGGTTCCACCGGGACCAGGACGGCGAGGATCAAGACGTTCCCGTAGATATAGGCACTGATCCGTGCGGCCGCGTGCCTGCGGTCCAAGGGGTTACGCCGGGAGAACAGTGGGCGGTGCAGCAGGGTGCCGCCTGTCCGCGCAGTCAGACCTGATCTCGCCGGAGAGGTCGAAATGCGGTCGGACACTGTTGGCTCCCACAGGGTCAGTGGCTGAGCCCTGACAATACCCCGGTAAGCGCCGCACGAACGTCGCGCGCCTCGATCCGCATCAGATCCTCCTCGGAGAGCGATGCGAAGTCGCCTTGCGCGGACAGGCGATACTCGCGTTCTTCTTCGGCCGCCTCGATGATGTTGCGGATGAAGCGTCCGTTGCCGGCGAGGTCGCTGGCGCGGCGAACCAGCGAACCCTCGGTTCGCAGATCGTGATAGAGCGGTGTGCAGGCCGCCTCGAGTTCGGTGACGGCATCGGAGGTGAGTAGCGAATCACGTTGCCGAGCAATGAATTCACCGATCCGGGCGAGTTCGTTCGGCGTGTAGGAATCGAACCGGATCCGGCGCGCGAAGCGGGAGGACAAGCCGTCGTTGGCGGCCAGGAATCGGTCGATCTCGGCGTCGTAGCCGGCGATGATCACCACGAGCCGATCGCGGTCGTCCTCCATTCGGGCGAGCAGCGTGTCGACGGCCTCGCGGCCGAAGGCGTCACCGCCGGAGAGTCCCTGCTGGATCAGCGTGTAGGCCTCGTCGATGAACAGCACTCCGTCCATCGCCGAATCGATGAGCGCCGATGTCTTGATCGCGGTGCTGCCCAGATGCTCGCCGACCATGTCGCGGCGGGTCGCCTCGATGACCTTGTCGGACTTGATGAATCCCAGTCCGCAGTAGATCTTTGCGACGATCCGCGCGATCGTCGTCTTGCCGGTACCGGGCGGCCCGGTGAAGGCGAGATGCAGGCTGCGGGCCGAGGTGGCCAGGCCACGATCGGCGCGCACCCGGGCCAGCGTCGACGCCGACTGGAGTTTGGCGACCTGCTCCTTCACCGACTCGAGCCCGATCTGGCGGGACAGTTCGCGCTGGGCGTCGGTGACCATCTCGTCGAGTTCGGGGGCGCTATCGGCCATCACCGACTCGCCGCGCGCCGGGACCGACGCCGGATCCCACCGGTCGGTGCGTTCGGCGATGGCCTCCGGGGTGGTGACGGTGAGCCGGATGGAGGGGGAGCGCAGGGCGTCGTTGGCCGCGGTCATCGACGGGTCACGGGCGAAGACCTGCTCGAAGAGCGCTTTCGCCTTCTCCTCATGACCCTGCTCACGCAGCGCGAGCCCGAAGGCGTACATGGCGCGCGTGGTGCAGGCCGGGATCGGGCCGTCGATCGCCCGCTGTAGTCGGCGCATCCCTTCGCCGAGCATGCCCAGCTGGATGCATGCGCTGCCGGCCATGTGGTCGGCCACCGCCTGCATGCAGGTGTCGCCCCAGCGGTCCGACGAGATCAACGCGGTCAGGACGTCGGGCCAGCGCTGGGTGCGCAGATGCAGCAGCGCCCGGATAAAGTCGAGGATCGGCACGACGGCCGACGGTGGCACGTCGTCGAGCACCTGCTCGGCTCCGGCGTAGTCGTGGCCGGCGATGAGGCTCGCAGCGTAGGCGGCGGTGGCCTCGACGGCATCGGAGGCGGGGTAGTCGATGAACATGCCGGTGTACCAGCGTCCGACCAGGGTGCGCGGCGGTAGACCCAGCCGGCGCTGCTCGGCGCCGATGGTGGCGCGGGTGCGGTAGAGACCCAGCAGTACCTCGTTGCTGGCGTCGCCGCAGGCCAGGCGCCCGATCCAGGCGTCACCCACCGACGGGTCCCATTCGGTGGCGCGGGTGAAGGCCTTGGCCGCCTGGGCCGGGTCGTGCACCGGTTCCTGGCCTTCGACGGGAATGTTGAGGGAGAGCACGCCGAGTTCGAAGAGTGCCCTCGCCTTGCGGATGTCGGCCACCGACCCCCCTGCCCCTCTGTCTTGCGCCCCGCTGTTCTGGGCCCGCTGTTCTGGTTCCCTGCGGGTATCACCCCACGCTGTTCACGCGACCCGAACGTGCCGGGCAACAGCCTATCGCCTGCAAGCACGAACGGAGATCGTTAGTACACCGATCTGCCGGCACGGCCCGATTTGGCACGGCTGACTAGAATCGAGCACGTGAGCTCCAGTTCCCACAGCACCGTGGATACCGTCTCGATCGCCGCCCAGACTCCCGACCAACCGCAGCCCTTCCGCGAACTCGGTCTCAAGGACGACGAGTACGCGCGGATTCGCGAGATCCTCGGCCGACGACCCACCGACGCCGAGCTGGCGATGTACTCGGTGATGTGGTCTGAGCACTGCAGTTACAAGTCGTCCAAGGTGCATCTGCGCTACTTCGGCGAGACCACCACCGATGAGATGCGCGCGGGCATGCTCGCCGGGATCGGGGAGAACGCCGGCGTCGTCGACGTGGGTGACGGGTGGGCGGTCACCTTCAAGGTGGAGTCGCACAACCACCCGAGTTACGTGGAGCCCTATCAGGGCGCGGCGACCGGCGTGGGCGGCATCGTCCGCGACATCATGGCGATGGGCGCACGGCCGATCGCGGTGATGGATCAGCTGCGCTTCGGACCGGCCGACGCCCCGGACACGCGACGTGTCGTCGACGGTGTGGTGCGTGGCGTCGGTGGCTACGGCAACTCGCTGGGTCTGCCCAATGTGGGCGGCGAGACCGTCTTCGACGCCAGCTATGCGGGCAACCCGCTCGTCAATGCGTTGTGCGCGGGGGTGCTGCGCACCGAGGATCTGCATCTGGCGTTCGCGTCGGGTGCCGGCAACAAGATCATCCTGTTCGGCGCGCGGACCGGCCTCGACGGGATCGGTGGCGTCTCAGTGCTGGCGTCGGAGACCTTTGACGACGAAGGGGATTCATCCGGGCCCAATCGTAAGAAGCTGCCGAGTGTGCAGGTGGGCGATCCGTTTACCGAGAAGGTGCTCATCGAGTGTTGCCTCGAGCTCTATCACGCCGGGCTGGTGGTGGGTATCCAGGATCTCGGTGGTGCTGGATTGTCCTGTGCCACATCGGAACTGGCTGCCGCGGGTGATGGTGGCATGCATATCGACCTGGAGAAGGTGCCGATGCGCGCGGTCGGGATGACCCCGGCCGAGGTGCTCTCCAGCGAGTCGCAGGAGCGGATGTGTGCGGTGGTCACCCCGGACAACGTCGAGAAGTTTCTCGAGGTCTGCCGCAAGTGGGATGTGCTCGCGACCGTCATCGGCGAGGTCACCGACGGTGACCATCTCGTCATCACCTGGCACGGGGAGACGGTCGTCGATGCGCCGCCGCGCACCATCGCCCTCGAAGGCCCGGTCTACGAGCGTCCCGTCGCTCGCCCCGACTGGCAGGACACGGTGATCGCGTCGACCACCGAACCGCTCGAACGGCCGGCCACGCCCGACGAACTGCGGGAGACGCTGCTGAGGCTGCTGGCGTCGCCGGCTCTGTGTAGCCGCAAGTTCATCACCGAGCAGTACGACCGGTACGTGCGCGGCAACACGGTGCTCGCCGAGAATGCCGATTCCGGGATGATCCGGATCGACGAGAAGACCGGCCGCGGCATCGCTCTCGCGACGGATGCGTCGGGCCGCTACACCTTCCTCGATCCCTATCGCGGTGCGCAGCTCGCGCTCGCCGAGGCATACCGCAACGTCGCCGTCTCCGGTGCGGCGCCCAAGGCCGTGACCAACTGCCTCAACTTCGGGTCCCCGGAGGATCCTGCCGTGATGTGGCAGTTCCAGCAGGCCGTACGCGGTCTGGCCGACGGCTGCGCACAACTGGGCATCCCGGTCACCGGCGGCAACGTCAGCTTCTACAACCAGACCGGTTCGACGGCCATCCTGCCGACGCCGGTGGTGGGGGTACTCGGGGTCATCGACGACGTCCGCCGGCGCATCCCGACCGGAATCGGCACCGAGCCGGGCGAGACGCTCATCCTGCTCGGCGAGACCCGCGACGAATTCGACGGCTCGATCTGGGCACAGGTCACCCACGATCATCTCGGCGGGGTGCCGCCGCAGGTGGACCTCGAGCGGGAACGGCTGATCGGGGAGATCTTGGTGGCCGGTTCGCGTGACGGGCTCATCTCGGCAGCCCACGACGTCAGCGAGGGCGGTCTGATCCAGACCGTCGTCGAAGCCGCACTCGCCGGCGAAACCGGTTGCCGCATACTGCTTCCCGAGGATGCCGATCCGTTCGTGTGGTTGTTCTCCGAGTCCGCCGGCCGGGTCCTGGTGGCCGTGCCGCGCACCGAGGAGTCCCGCTTCGTCGGCATGCTCGACGCCCGGCAGATGCCGTGGACGCGGATCGGCGTCGTCGATCAGGGTAGCGATTCGGTGGAGGTCCAGGATCACTTCTCGGTGACCCTCGACGAGCTGCGTCGGACGTATGAAGCCACGTTGCCCAGCCTGTTCGGCTGATCCTGCACTCCCAATTTAGGATGCTGGAATGAGCAACCCCGGCGGATGGCCGTCGCAACACGATTCCGGATACGGCGGGCAGCAGCAACAGCCCGTCTACGGCCAGCCGCAATACGGTCAGCCCCAATATGGTCAGCCGCAATACGGTCAGTCACCGTACGGGCAGCCCGGATACGGTCAATCGGCCTATGGCCAGGGTCCTTACGGCCAGGGCGCCTATGGGCAGCCCGGTGGTTACCCGACACCGCGGCCGTCGGGTGGAACCGCCATCACTGCCGCGGTGCTGAGCTTCCTCGGTGGTGCCGCGGCACTGTTCGGGATCATCGCCAATGTGGTCGCGGTGGTTGCCATTGCGGCGCTGTCCGACCTCGAGGCCAGCCTCCCCGGCTGGTACACGGGTGTCCTCGTGATGAGCGTGATCGCCGAGATCATCCTGGCGGTGTTGCTGATCTGGGGCGGTGTGGCCGTTCTACGGCACAAGATGATCGGACGCCTGCTCGTCGCCGGCGGGTGCGGGGTCGCGATCGTGTTCGGATTGATCGGGTCCATCGCCGGACTGGCCGTGGAAGCGCAATTGCGCGACGACAACATCAGCACCGGAATCGGAAGCGGGGCGTTCGGCTTCGTCGGTCTGATCTTCCCGGTGGCCACGATGATCCTGGTTCTGGTTCCGCCCACCGCGGAATGGATCGCGGCCGACTGAGGTCGTCGGATCAACCGAGGGCGGCGAGCGCTTCCGCATCGTCGGTGGTGATCTGGTCGACACGCAGGTCGATGAGGCGTCGGATCATCGGGATTGACTTGCGGTCAACACGATTCACGGTGTAGCCGTCGACCAGCCGGCCGGCGTCGTGAAACGCCCCGATGATGTCGAAGGCGAGCCGGTCGGCGTCGAGGATGAGTCGGTTCTCCAGGTAGACCATCTCGGCCCGCGGCGACGCCGTCACCGCCGCCCTGACGAAGGCATCGAAGTCGCGGCTGCGCATTGCCGCGTCGGCGGCTCCGTGATGGCAAGGGTCGTAACCGATCCGGATGCCGGGGGCGGCGTCGGTGAGGATGCGCACCGCCTCCGCGTCTCCGCAGGAGAGGATGGCGTTACGGGCGAACGGGGCCACCGCGGTGGCGAACACCTCGACCGCGACGTCGTCGAGGGCTGCGGCATCCTCCTTGAAGTCCAACTGCAGCAGGGCATCCGGCGCGACCTCGACATCGGCGAGCAACGAGGCGAGATCCTCGAGCAAGAGCACCCGCTGATAGAGCGGGCGTCCGCGATTGGACCGTAGCGAGACCTCACGCAACTGTGCCGCCGACAGATCCGCCACCCGGCCCACACCTGTCGTCGCACGGTCGACGGTGCGATCGTGGAGGACGGCGTAGCCGCGGTCGGCGTGCAGGACGAGGTCGACCTCGACGCTGGCGCCCAGACGCATCGCCTCGATGATGCGGCGTGCGGTGAACGGCGGATCGTCGGGCCGGCGGCGCGCCCGATGCCACTTGATGCGGGTACGGTGCCCGTCGTGGTCGAGGTGCAGCGGTGCTCCTGGCACATCGTCGGGATCGTGTCGTCGAAACATCACCGCCCAGGCTAACCGCAGCCTCTCATTGACCGTGCGCCCAGATCCGTTGATCGTGCAGGTGAACACATACATCGTGCACGGGGGTGGGGCGGCGATACCCACTGAACGTGTTCGGCTACCCGATGAACGTGTTCGCCTGCACGGTCGACGCGGGAGCGCGGATTCTCGCCCGTGAAACTGCAACGTGTTCTAATTTAGGGACATGACACTTCGTGTGGTCGAGTGGTCGACCGGAACCGTGGGCAGGCATGCGATCGCCGGGATCGACATCCGGCCCGACCTCGAATTGGTCGGCGTCTGGGTCTCCGACCCGGCCAAGGTGGGCCGCGACGCCGGTGAACTGGCCGGCCTCGGGCGCGAGCTGGGTGTGATCGCGACCAACGACCGCGATGCGCTCATCGCGTTGAAACCCGACTGCATCGTGCATACCGCCATGACCGATGACCGCATCTTCGAGGCCATCGAGGATCTGATCTTCTTCCTGGAGTCGGGGATCAACGTGGTCTCCAGCGGGCCGGTGGTACTGCAGTTCCCGCACGGCATCCTGCCCGCGGACATGATCGCGCGCATCGACGATGCCGGGCGCAGCGGGAATGCCAGTCTGCACGTCAACGGCATCGACCCCGGATTCGCCAACGATGTTCTGCCACTGTCGATGACGAGCCTTTCCCAGCGCATCGACGAGGTGCGGTGCCTGGAGATCGCCGACTATTCGACCTACTACCAGCCGGTCGTCATGTCCTCGATCTTCGGCTTCGGGCAGCCCATGGACACCACACCGATGCTGTTCACGCCGGGAGTGTTGTCGATGGCGTGGGGGCCGGTGGTGCGTCAGATCGCCGCCGGCCTGGACCTCACGCTCGACGAGCCGCTCGTCGAGCGCGTCGATCGCGTGGCCGCCGACCGCGACTATTCGACGGTGTCGGTCGAGATTCCCGAGGGCACCATGGCGGCCGTACGCTTCGAGGTCGCCGGGCAGGTCGACGGCGTCGATCGCGTTGTCCTCGAACACATCACACGCACCCACCCGGACCAGTGCCCGCAGTGGCCCACGCCCCTGCAGGGGGATGGCAGCTATCGCATCGTCATCTCCGGCGAACCGCAGATGCAGGTGGAGTTCGCCCACCACGGCGAGCACGGCGACCACAACGTGTCCGGGATGATCGTCACCGCCATGCGCCTGGTGAATTCGGTTGCGGCCGTGGTGGATGCCGAGCCCGGCCTGGTCACCGCGCTGGATCTGCCGCAGGTGTGGGGGCGGGGGCTGGTGGCCGGGCGTGCGTCCGTGTCGACGTCGTAGCGGAGGCCTTCTGGTTCGGTCGGGCCGGCCACCAGATCGCATCACCAATCACGGTCATCGCGGCCGGCACCAGGATTGTCCGCACGATCGCGATGTCGAGTAACAGGCCGACGCCGACGGTGAAACCGATCTGCACGAGGTTGAGTACCGTCCCGCTCATGAGGGCGAACATGGTGAGCGCGAACATGATTCCCGCCGTGGTGATCACGCCGCCGGTACTGCCGAAGCCGCGGATCACCCCGCGGACCATGCCGCCCTGGGCCGATTCCTCGCGGATGCGCGACGCGAACAGCATCGAATAATCGGCACCCACCGCGATCACCGCCATGAACGACACCGGGAACACCGACCAGTCCAGGTCGAATCCGATGATGTGTTGCCACACGAGGATGCTGATGCCGGCCGCCGACGCGAACGACAGGATCACCGTCGCGACCAGCAGGACTGGCGCCAGGATGCTGCGCAGCAACACGATCAGGATGAGGAGCACGGCGGTGGCCGCGACGGCTGCGAAGAGCACGAAGTCGCGAACCAGCTGATCCTGCATGTCAGCCGACAACGACGCCAGGCCGGTGGTGGACACCTCGGCGTCGGCGAGTGAGGTTCCCACCAACGCTTGATGCGCGGTAGCCGGCAGAACACGACTCGTCGCCATCGCCTCCTGACTGTAGGGGTTGATATCCCAGGTCACGATCATCCGGGCCGTCTTGCCGTCGGGCGAGATCAACAGCTTGCTGCCCTCCACGAAGCGCGGATCCGAGAGCGCCTCCGGCGGCAGTTAGAAGCCGGCGCCCGGGCCGGTACGGGTCGCGGTGCCGAGCGTGGAGAGATACGTCGATGCCCGGCGAAGCCCGTCGGTGAGCGCTCCGGTGAGGGCGACGGTCTTGTCGGTACCCGCCTTCACCTGACGCAACCCGTCGGCGAGTTGTGTCATGCCGCCGGCGAGTTCGCTCACGCCGGAGGTGAGACGGCGCGGGTCTGCGCGCACCTGTTCGGGGGTACGCCCACCGAGCTGGTGCATCAGCGTCTCGACGGTGGCCAGGGCGGCTCGCAGATCGGGAAGCATGCGGCGCAGGCCATCCAGCGCCGCGGGGCGAGCCGTGGCCAGGGCCTGGGCGTATCGCAACGCGGCACCCGCACGACCGCCGAGCGCGCGGTCGAGCTGCGCGAAAGCGGCTCGGGCCACGAGACATTGAGGGTCGGCGGCACATTGCGGGGTGGGCGTATCGGTGAGTACGGGACCGAACGCCGCGTCGAGCCGGCCCAGTGCTGTGGTGGAGGCGGCGTCGTGGGTGTCGAGGGCCGCGACGACCTGGGTGATGGTGCTCAGCGCGACCCGGAGGGTGGGCAGCGATTGAGAAAGGCTCTGCCCGCCGGTGCCGGTGGTGACGATGCGGTCGGCCTGTTCGAGTCCGGTGAGAACGGTCCCGACCATCCGCGCGACCTCATTGGTTCCGTCGACGAGCTCGGGCATGCGCGTCAGCGCGTCGTCGGCGCCGGTCGACAACTGGCTCACACCCTGTGCGAGTCGTTTGAGTTCTGGTGTGGCGGTGACCATCTGACGGTGCGGGTCGCCGAGTTGGCGGCCGACCACGCCCGCCTGATAGCCGGTGGACGCCTCGGGGAGTGGCTTGCCGTCGGGTCGGGTGATGGAGCGGAGCATGGCCACCTGCGGGATCTGGGCGACGGCCATCCCGGCGAGTTCGAGCGCGGCGAGATCGGTGGTGTTGCGCAGGTCGTGATCTGCCCGGATGGTTAGGTACTCCGGCGCGATCTCGTTGTGGCCGTAGTGTTTCCGGACGGCATCGTAGCCTTCGGTGGAATCGGTCGTCCGCAGCGGCATCGCCGACTCGTCCCAGTTGGGCCGGTAGGTGGTGGTGATCAGCGCGGTGCCCACGAGGAACAACAGCGCAACCGTCGTGTACACGCCCGCGTGGCGGATGACGCGCGCACCGCGATGGCGCCAGGCGGTCTCCGACGATCGTCGCGGTTCTGCCAGACCGCGCCGCCCCGCGAGGGAGAGCAGCGCGAACGGTACGGTCAGCGCGACCAGCAGGACCAGGAGGACGGCCAGGGCGGTCGGCGGTCCGGCGGTGTTGAACATGCCGATCTCGGTGAACACCATCGATGCACACGCGGCAGCGATGGTCAGCGCGGAGGCGATGAGGATGGGCGCGGTGCGTCCGGATGATCGGGCGACCGCGTTGCCCACCGGAAGCCCTTTTCGACGCCCCTCGTGGTAGCTGCCGACGGCAAAGATCGCATAGTCGGTGCCCGCGCCGAGCACCAGCGCCGTCATGATCGCGATGGTGAAATTGGAGATCGACAGGTGGCCGGTGTCGCCCAGCCAGGAGATCACCGGACGCACCACGGCGAGCCCGATCCCGATGGTGGCCAAGGGAATCAGCGCCGTCACCAGATCGCGGTAGGCGGCGAGAAGAAGCAAGGTGATCAGCAGGACCGAGACGCCGGTGATGATCAACAGAGAGACGTCGATCGCGGAGAAGAGGTCGGCCAGCGTCGCCGTCGGACCGCTGTAGTGCACCTGGAGCCCGGCCGGTTTGTCGAGCGCGTCGATCTGGGCGCGGATGCCCACCGTGCTGTGGTGTGCTTGTGTGGAACCGACGGCGCCCTGTGCGGCGACCATCAGGTTCACCGCCTTGCCGTCCGGGCTCAGGGCGACGTTGCGCGTGACGGGGTTGCCGTAGGTGTCCAGGATGTAGGCGACGTTCTCGTGATCGGCGACCAGCTTCGCGACCAGCGCGCGGTAGTACTCCTCGTCGGCCGGGCCGAAGCCGTTCTCGTCGACGAGGACCACGCTGCTGACCGCATTCGACGGCGCGACCTCGAAGTCGCGCGCCATCTTCTCCAGGCTGATGTTGGCCGGGACATCCCGGGGCAGGAAATCTGCGGAGTGACGCGCCACGGTGTGCTCGAGTTGGGGAATGGCGATGTTGAGTGCCAACGGCGAGCACGACCCAGCCGAGGAGCACGATGCCGGCGTGCCGATGGGTCCATGCCCCGACGGAGGTGAGCCGGCGGCTCTGCCCGTGTGCCATTGCGCTCCCCCTGCTACGTGACAATGCGAGTTGATATGTAGACCTGCATACAGATAGCGCAGAGAGTAGCTGTGACGCAGGGTTACGGTCAACGGGTGCGACAGGATCGCCGCGATATGCGCTGGTCAGCGACATGTGTGATGGAGCGCGCCGGTGTTGCGGTGAGTGGTGGGGATCGTCGACGCCCGGGGAACGCGCCGCTGAGAAGTGGCGTCAGATGTCCCAGGTGTGGACCGGCTCGCCTTCGTGCATCGCGACCACGTAGTCGCGCAACATGCCGCGCAACGCGTTCTCGCGGGATTCGCCTGCGGCCTCCCGGGCGGCGACCGCGGCCCGCTGCCACACCGACCCGGTCTGCCGGTTGATGCAGCGGCCCTCGATCACCGACAGATAGCGGGAGCGTGCTTTCCCGGAGACCCCGAAGGAGCGCAGGCCGTCGTCGGCGATGGGCAACAACCGGCGCAGCGTGAGTTCGTCGGGCCGGACCCAGCCCACGTTGGGCCAGTAGATCTGCGATTCGAGTCCGGATCGGGCACCCGACTGCAGGTTCTCGGCCGCGGCGTTGAACGACATCTGCGACCACAGTGGACGATCGGCCTCCACCAGCCCGCGGACGACGCCGTAGTAGAAGGCGGCGTTGGCCAGGATGTCGACGACGGTGGGACCGGCGGGAAGCACCCGATTCTCCACCCGCAGATGGGCATGGCCGTCGACGACGTCATAGACCGGACGGTTCCAGCGATACACCGTGCCGTTGTGCAACTTCAGTTCGTCTAGCGTGGGGATCTCGCCGTTGTCGAGTTGCTCGAGGGGGTCGACGTCGGACGAAACCGGAAGCAGCGCAGGGAAATAGCGGGTGTTCTCCTCGAAGAGGTCGAAGATGGTGTTGATCCAGCGTTCGCCGAACCACACCCGCGGCCGCACGCCCTGGTTCTTGAGTTCGAGGGGTCGCGTGTCGGTGGCCTGCTCGAAGACGGGTATGCGGCTCTCGTGCCACAGCGCGTGACCGGCCAGGAACGGTGAGTTCCCGGCGAGTGCCACCTGGATGCCCGCGATGGCCTGTGCCGCATTCCAGTGCGCCGCAAAGTCTTCCGGCGCCACCCGAAGATGAAGCTGCAGCGACGTGCAGGCGGCCTCGGCCAGGATCGAGTCGGTGGAGGTGTGCAGTCGCTCGCTGGTCGCACCCTCGCCCAGCGGGATGCCGGTGATGTCGAGTTCGAGGTCCTCACCCCGGGCGGCAAAGATCTGCTGATTGAGTAGGTCGTAGCGTGGATTCGCCGAAATCCATTGGTGCGCAAAGTGTTCAGTCCGCAACGTGGGAAGCATGCCGACCATGACCAGGTGGTTGGCGGTGCGTGCCGCGCGCTGTTCGGCCCGATTGAGCGAGGTGCGCAGGGCCTGTTCGAGGGAGATCGTGTCGTCGGCGAAGAACGGGCGCGGCGAGACGTTGATCTCGATGTTGAACTGGCCCAACTCGGTTTGGTAATCGGGGTCGGCGATGGCGTCGAGCACCGCCGCGTTGGCCATCGCGGGATTCATCGCGTCGTCGATGAGATTGAGCTCGACCTCCATGCCCAGCAGCGGTTCCGGAGGCCGTCCGTGATCGGTGAACAGGCCGTCGGCGAGCATGCGCGCGATGGCCTCGGTACCGCGCGACACCCGCTGGCGGAATCGCACGCGATCGGCGCCTGTGAACTGTTGGCTGGTCACGTCGGTGCCCATGAGTTCATACTGCCCGATCTGCGGGGATCTGGTGCTCGGATCGCCCGGGGTCCACACCCGCGCCCAGGGTTGGTGCTGCAAGATGGCAGCCGTGCCACCCCACAAGAGAGTCGACGCCGCGCAAGTGCGGGCCGCGATGACAGCGGTGGCGGACTGGCTCGTCGACGATGCCGCACCGGCCCCGTCCCGCGACGCCCTCGCCGCCGCCGTCCGCACGTCGGCACGCACGCTGGCCCAGCTCGCCCCGGGAAACTCGGTGGAGGTGCGGGTGCCGCCGTTCGTGGCGGTGCAGTGCGTTGAAGGTCCGCGACACACCCGCGGCACTCCGCCGAACGTCGTCGAGACCACGCCCCGGACGTGGCTGCTGCTGGCCGCCGGCCTGCTCGACTTCGACGCCGCGGTGGCCGACGGTCTCGTCGACGCCTCGGGTCACCGGGCCGGTGCGATCGCGGACTGGTTGCCGATCGTGCCGATGCGGAGCACGAAGACGTCTGAATGATCGGGTCCGCGTTCGCGGCCACCCACGTGGCACCCTGTTGCGGTGTCGTACTACTCCACCGCCCCCGTCACCGCTGCTGACGCGAAAACCGCGGGCCAGCGGGCCGCGCTGACGGGCAAATGGTTGCTGGTCGTGGCCCTCATGGCGGGTTTCGTCGGGGTCATCGCGCTGTTCTTTCTGATCGACGACCCGAGCGCGTCCCCGGCCTGGATCACCCTGCTGATCTGCGTGGCGATCTGCACTGTGTTCGGCAGTCTCACGCGAATGGTGAACAAGCGTCTGCGGTACCGGATCACCGTGTCGTTCTCGCCGTTGCGTCTCGTGGGCGCGCCTATGTGGTTTTCGGGGTGATCCTGGCCGCGGTGATCGGGACCTTCTCCGCTCTGGACGTCGACGAAGGCCCGGCGTCCGTGGTGGTCCACCCGCTGTTCATGGTCGGCACGATCGGCATCGTGGTGTGGCACATGGCGAAGTCGACGCTGTTCCAGGCCACCTGGATGACCCTGATCATGCGCGGCACCACCGTCGGTTGGGATGAGGTGGAAGCCGTGGTGCTGACCACGGGCAGTGCGCACGGAACAGTGGAACTCGGCGTCATGCCGCGGCCGGGAGGTCAGACGCCGACGCTGGATGTGCGCCCCGGTGAACGGCTCGTCGACATACCCATGCGAGTGGTGGTACCGGCGTCGAAGGTCGACGTCGACAAACTGCACTGGGCGATCAATCAGACCGGCCGGACCGACATGCTGCTGATCGAACGGACCGCCGGCGGTGATCGGGTGCTCCGGCAGTCCAACACCCGCGGAGCTGGCTGTTGCTGGTGATCGGTGACGTCGACTTCGATGACCTGGTAGCCGCCGGGTCGATGACCGCATCCGGTAACCGTCCCGGTGACGTGGCGCAGTGGCTGCCGCTGATCAAGGTGGGTGATCGTCGACTGCGGTCGATCGAACGACGGCGATGTGCAGAATTGGCACACGTCGTCCGATACTCGGGCGGTGGTCGAACATCATCAGTGGCGGTACTGGGAAGCCAATCGCGAGATCGCCCATCGGAAGTCGCTGCGACGCGCCAAGGTCGTAGGGACCGCCGCGGTCTTCACCGGAATCGCCGCTCTGGTCGCGCTCCTCTTCATTCTCGACGAGAAGACGAGATCGCCGGTCGCCGGGGCGGCCTTCGTGGTGCTCGTCGCCTGTGCGTAGGACTGTCCCTCGTCATCCGGCGGGCGCTGGCCGCAACGCGCTATCGGGTCGCCTCGCGGTGGAGTGCCGTCTGCCTGGTGGTCTTGACCCCGATCCTCTATGTTGTGCTCTTCGCGGTGCTGCGGGTTGTCGGTCCGCTGCCCAGTGATTCCTTGCGAGGTTCCGGCTTTGTGCTCGCTCTGCCGATGATCATCGCCATCTACGCGGCGATGAACTTCTGCACGCTCTTCGCGGTGACCCCGGTGGGCGTGACGACTCGCCTGGCCGTGGCGAAGTGGAGCCACGTTCGGGCAATCGTGTACACCCGTGCCGGCGCGCCGGGAAGCGTCGAGGTCGGGGTCGTGGCCACGCCGGATGCCGGTCTCTGGTCGAAGCCCATGCCGGTGCGCGCGGGTGAGGTGTTGACCGATCTGCCCATGCGGGTGCGGATACCCGACTCGAAATTCTCCGCCGACCGGCTCGCGTTCACGATCGCGCGCTTCGCCGGTCCCGGCACCGAACTCGTCGAGCGGATCGACAGCGGCTTCGGAGAGCGTCACGTGCGTGTGTTCGGTAACCCCGCAGGCGGTTTGCGGAATAACTGAGCGACCCACGCCGCTGCATGATTCGCAATCGATGGCTACCGACACGTAAACTTCGAGACGTCTCCCAGCCCACCGATGTGTTGGCCCCGATCCGCAGCCCAGGGAGCTCGTTGATGACCGACTTGTCGATCCACAGCAAAAACCTGATAGCTCCTACCCAGAAATGCCCGTCGGGTGCGCTCGACGAGCCGGAGAACGAACCCCGCGAGGAATGCGGTGTCTTCGGTGTGTGGGCTCCGGGGGAGGACGTCGCCAAGCTCAGCTACTACGGCCTCTACGCCCTGCAGCATCGCGGTCAGGAGGCCGCGGGCATCGCCGTCGGCGACGGCAGTCAGGTGCTGGTGTTCAAGGATCTCGGCCTGGTCAGCCAGGTGTTCGACGAGCAGAACCTCGGCGCGATGGTCGGACATGTCGCGATCGGGCACTGCCGCTATTCGACGACGGGGTCGACCACGTGGGAGAACTCCCAGCCGATCTTCCGGACCACCGACGCCGGCACCGGTGTCGCGCTCGGGCACAACGGCAACCTCGTCAACACCGCCGAACTCGCCAGCCGCGCACGTGCGGCCGGGGTGATGAGTTCGGGCGCCACCTCCGACTCCGACATCGTCGGGGCGCTGCTGGCCCACGGTGCGGCCGACAGCACCATCGAGCAGGCGGCCATGGAACTGCTGCCGACACTGCGCGGCGCGTTCTGTCTGACCTTCATGGACGAGCACACCCTCTACGCGGCGCGCGACCCGCACGGCGTCCGCCCGCTGTCGCTGGGCCGGCTCGACCGGGGCTGGGTCGTCGCCTCGGAGACCGCCGCCCTCGACATCGTCGGCGCCTCCTTTGTGCGCGACATCGAACCGGGTGAGCTGCTCGCCATCGACGCCGACGGCGTGCGCAGTTCCCGCTTCGCCGAGGCCACCCCGCGTGGCTGCGCCTTCGAGTACGTCTATCTGGCCCGGCCCGACAGTGTCATTCACGGTCGGTCGGTGCATTCGGCGCGCGTCGACATCGGTCGCCGCTTGGCCCGTGAACATCCCGCCGAGGGTGATCTCGTCATCCCGGTTCCCGAATCCGGAACCCCGGCCGCCGTCGGTTTCGCGCAGGAATCCGGCATCCCCTACGGCCAGGGCCTGATGAAGAACGCCTACGTGGGCCGCACGTTCATCCAGCCGTCGCAGACCATCCGACAGCTCGGTATCCGCCTCAAACTCAACCCGCTCAAAGAGGTCATCCGCGGCAAACGCCTGGTGGTGGTGGACGATTCGATTGTCCGCGGCAACACCCAGCGCGCCCTGATCCGGATGCTGCGTGAGGCGGGCGCCGCAGAGATCCACGTGCGGATCGCGTCGTCGCCGGTGCGCTGGCCGTGTTTCTACGGCATCGACTTCGCCTCGCCGGCCGAACTGATCGCCAACGGCATGGATTCCGAGGAGCACATGGTCGAGGGTGTCCGGCAGGCCATCGGCGCCGACTCTCTCGGCTACATCGGCATCGACGAGATGATCGCCGCCACCGACCAGCCCGCGTCGGCCCTGTGCGCGGCCTGCTTCGACGGCAACTACCCGATCGCGTTGCCCGAGGAGACCTCGATGGGCAAGGCGGTGCTCGAGCACATGCTGGCCAACGCGGCGGGCGAATCCCGCGTCGACCCGCTGACGGCGGGCAACGACAATGTCAGCGCCGTGATGCGGCCCTGAGCCTCCTCACGACGTACCCGACGGGTAGCGTGTGAGCCGTCCCGTACGACGTGAAACCGTGGGTGTCGCGCGTCCGGAACCACGCTGGAGGGCCCGCTGCCGGGCGCTCCAGGTATCCACGAACACTCGACAAGGGGAGCTGCGGTGATGAGCGAGCGGGATGCCGCCGCCGACGAATCGACCGGTGCACCGGAACATGCGTCCTACGCTGCCGCCGGAGTGGACATCGACGCCGGCGAGCGTGCGGTGGAACTCTTTGCGCCGCATGCCAAGCGCGCCTCCCGCCCGGAGGTCATGGGCGGGCTCGGCGGCTTCTCCGGACTCTTCGCCCTCAAGGGCAACTATCGCGAGCCGGTGCTCGCGGCGGCCAGCGACGGCGTTGGCACCAAACTCGCGATCGCGCAGGCCATCGACAAGCACGACACCGTGGGCCGCGATCTGGTGGCGATGTGCGTCGACGACCTGGTGGTCTGCGGCGCCGAGCCGCTGTTCCTGCAGGACTACATCGCCGTCGGGAAGGTGATCCCGGAGACCGTCGCGCAGATCGTCTCGGGTATCGCCGACGGCTGCGTCGACGCCGGATGCGCGCTGCTGGGCGGCGAGACCGCGGAACATCCCGGGTTGATGCAGGACAATCATTACGACCTGTCGGCAACTGCCGTCGGAGTGGTGGAGGCCGACGAGGTGCTCTCACCCGACAAGGTGCGTGCGGGTGACGTGGTGATCGGAATGGGGTCGTCGGGTCTGCACTCCAACGGATACTCACTGGCCCGCAAGGTGCTCCTGGAGTGGGGGCACATGGATCTCTTCGGCCACGTCGAGGAATTCGGCCGCACGCTCGGTGAGGAACTGCTCGAACCCACCCGCATCTACGCGCGCGACTGCCTGGCACTGACCGCCGAGGCGGACGTCCGTACCTACGCGCACATCACCGGTGGCGGGCTCGCCGAGAACCTCGCCCGGGTGATCCCGTCCGGGCTGGTCGCGGAACTGGAACGCAACACCTGGTCACCCGCACCGATCTTCTCGATGATCGCCCAGCGCGGCCGCGTCGCCCAGCCCGAGATGGAACGCACCTTCAACATGGGTGTCGGGATGGTGGCCGTCGTCGCCCCCGAGGACACCGACCGCGCCCAGGCCGTCCTGACCGCCCGGCACGTCGACAACTGGGTCCTCGGCACCGTCAAGCGTTCCGGGGAACGCAAGCAGTCCGACGCCGCGCGGGTCACGCTCGTGGGTGAGCACCCGCGCTTCTGACGGGTCGACCGCGGCTGTCTGGTGGTCCGACGGGTGGTCGGCTCACGTGTGGTTTCGACGCACGGCCGACTCGCTGCGCTCGTCGGTCGTGGCT
This sequence comes from Gordonia bronchialis DSM 43247, assembly GCF_000024785.1. Taxonomy (NCBI): domain Bacteria; kingdom Bacillati; phylum Actinomycetota; class Actinomycetes; order Mycobacteriales; family Gordoniaceae; genus Gordonia; species Gordonia bronchialis. The sequence continues at coordinate 1,010,297 of NC_013441.1, forward strand.
CAACCAGCAGTGGGGGAGTCGTGGCTCAACCAGCAGTCGGGAGTCGTGGCTCGACCAGTGGTGGGGAGTCGTGGCTCGACCAGTGGTGGGGAGTCGTGGCTCGACCAGTGGTGGGGAGTCGTGGCTCGACCAGTGGTGGGGAGTCGCGACGCCGCAAAAGGTTGGGGGTGCACACGAAAACCGCGCCGCGTACGGCGTGGTAATCGTTGTCTGGACCGCGAGATCGGCGGTCGGGGGTGGGCGCGGGGCGCGCGTCAGGCGCGCCGCCACTCCTCTTCTTCAACCCACTCGTCCACCGGATCCGGGCGGTCTGCCGGATCAGCCGATCCCGAGAGCTCGCGTTGCAAGCTGTCGAAGTCGGTATGGGGAGTGGAGTACTTCAGCTGACGAGCAACCTTCGTCTGCTTTGCTTTTGCCCGGCCGCGGCCCATTCGGGACCCCCTCGCACAATGACGGGGCGGCCAAACACTTGGCGGCCCCGTTCTCTTGAAGTAATTCTGTCGTGCTGACCAGTCTAGCGCGCCGTTCCCGGTTGTGCGGACGGCCCTGCCGCGCCGCGCCGTCAATGCCCGTCCGGACCGACGGAACCGTCATGACCTGGCGAGTTGTTTGCGTGCCTCGCGCTCGACCTTGGGTGCCAGCGTGCGGGTGGCGAGCAGGGCCTCGAGGGCCTCGCGCTGTGTTCCGTGCATGAGATCGCGAACCCGCACACCGTGGTCGGGACGGTGGATCACCGTGATCCGATCACCCGCTCCGACGCTGCCGATGTGATGAACACGCAGGTAGGAGCCGGTGTCGCCGCGTTCGGCGAACCGTTTCACCCACTTGGGCTCGGCGGACCAGAGTGCGAACCGCCGGCACGGGGTGCGCGGGATCGTCGTCTCCAGGATCAGACCGTCGTCACCTATCTGCCATTGTTCGCCGACGATCGCGTCCGTCACCGGCAGGCCCGTGACGCGAAGGTTCTCGCCGAACCATCCGTAAGGAAGGTCACGGCCGAGTTCGTCGGCCCAGCGTCGTGCCTCGGCGTCGTCGTAGGCATACACCGCCTGATCGACGCCGCCGTGGTGTTTGGTGTTGCACACGTGGTCGGTGACCAGACCCAGTTCGCCGACGTGGACACGACCGTCCGCCGGGCGCTTGTCGATGCCGGACGGGCCGACGCCGTCGAGCAGCACGTCGTCGGACGCGGCGCACACCGCGAGCACGAGGCCGTCGGTCATGATCCCGCCCCTCGACGCAGTCGCTCCACTGCCGCGCGCCCGGCCTGTACGTGGTCGTCGGCGCGTACCGAGTCCGGATCGATGCGCGCGCTGACCGGGTTCTCGGTGCCGACGACGAGGTCGGTGTCGGCGGGCACGTTGCGTTTGACCAGGGCCAGCGCGACGAGACCGAGCTCGAAATGGTCGACCACGGTGCCCAGACGCCCCACGGTGCGCCCGCCCGCCACAACGGGATCGCCGGTGGCAGGTCGCCCGTCGGCGCTGCCGTCGAGATGGAGCAGCACCAGCCGGCGCGGCGACTTGCCCAGGTTGTGGACCCGCGCGACGGTTTCCTGCCCGCGGTAGCACCCCTTGTCCAGGTGGACGGCACCGAACTCCGCCGGGCCGCCGATCCAGCCGACCTCATGCGGGATGGTGCGATCGTCGGTGTCGGCGCCCAGCCGCGGACGGACCGCCGCCACCCGCAGTGCATCGAAGGCCCAGGTGCCGGCCATTCGTGCGCCGGCGTCCACGAGTGCCGACCACCAGCGGTCGAGCAGATACTCGGGCAGGACCACGTCGACGACCGGCAGCGTGGCGTTCTCGCCGATCGGCGGCATCACCCGCCAGAAGCCGAGGGGCTCGTCCTCGTGATGTGTCTCGGGTAGGTCGCCGGCCGCGTAGATGGGGGCGTCGGGATCGATCTCGAGCAGTTCCGCGATCTGCCCGCTCCGGGCGGCGGGACCGACGAGGGTGACGACCTTCATGTCCGGGCGCAATACCGGCTCGGCCTTGGCCCAGAACACCATCTTGGCGAGAAAGCCGTGCAGGGCGGCGCCGCGCGAACCCTCGGTGTCGACCCAGGTCACGCCGTCGACGTCGGTGAGGACGAAGTGTTCTTCGACGCGACCGTTGACGTCGAGGGACAGATTCTCGGCACTCGAACGGTCCGGCAGATTGCTGATGTGCTGACTGGAGATGGTGTGCAGCCAGGTGAGCCGCTCGTCGCCGGAGATCTCGATGACGGCGCGGTCGGATCGGTCGACGATGATCGCACCGCAGGCCGCCGCCCGTTGTTCGCCGAGCGGATCGCCGTAGTGCCAGGCGATCGAGACCGCCGTCGCTCCGTCGGACTCGGGCACTGCTCCCGAGCCGGAATACCTGGTCAGGATGGGTGAGGGGGTCACATGTCGATTCTACGGACGCCGACGTCGGCGCGGTGGACGCCAGGGTGGATGTGACAGTCACCGGCGCTGCCTGGCAGCCTCGTCCACATGACGAACTCGGTTCTGATGACCCTGGACGGCACGGCACACGACTTCGACGCACCCTTCCTGGCGGCCGACGACCTGGCCGCCGTACGCGGCGACGGCATCTTCGAGACACTGCTCGTCCGCGCGGGACGCGCACAGGGTGTCCGCCTGCACCTGGAGCGACTGGTCAACAGCGCCCACGCGCTGGGGCTCCCCGAACCCGACGTCGACCAGTGGAGTTCGGCGATCGAGGCGGCGGTGAAGACCTGGGATGACGGACAACCGAACGGGGCCGAGGGGCTGCTGCGGCTGGTCTACTCACGCGGGCGGGAGAGTGAACCGGGTTCCACGACAGCGTATCTCACCGTGACTGCCGTGCCCGACCGCGTGATGCAGGCCCGTTCTGAGGGTGTTTCGGTGGTGACTCTGGAACGAGGCTTCTCCGTCGATCTCGCCGAGAAGGCGCCGTGGCAGCTGCTGGGGGCCAAGACCCTCAGCTACGCCACCAACATGGCGGCGCTGCGGCACGCCGCCGAGCAGGGTTTCGACGATGTGATCTTCCTCAGCAGCGAGGGCGCGGTGCTCGAGGGACCACGCTCGACCGTGATCGCGGTGACGGGCAAGGCGCTGGTCACCCCGCCGACCGAGATCGGCATCCTGCCCGGGACCACCGCGCGCGCCGTCTTCGAACTCGCCGCCCAGGAGGGATGGTCCACATCCACGCGCGTCCTGCGTCCGGCGGATCTCATCGCCGCGGACTCGGTGTGGATGGTCAGCAGCGTGACGCTCGCGGCGCGCGTCACCGCGCTCAACCGCTATGTGATGCCGGTGTCCGCCGCGAACGACGAATTCGTCGATTTGGTGGACCGTGCCGTTTGTGTTGACTGACAATAGGTGTGCCGACTGAGACACAGCACACAACTTCAACCCGACGGTGATGGGACCTTGGTCGCTTGATGCCCGTCGCGACCAGGCGTAACGTTGGCCGCAAGAACTACTACTGCCAGTAGTAGTCGATGAGTTCGATCCACTCGGTTCCGCCGCGCCCGCAGCCCGGGCGACGACTCGATTAGAGGCGACATGGACGCATTGGACGTCTCCCGTTGGCAGTTCGGGATCACCACCGTTTATCACTTCATCCTGGTCCCGCTCACCATCGGCCTGGCGCCGATGATCGCGATCATGCAGACGGTCTGGCACGTCACCGGCAACGAGCAGTGGCTGCGTGCCACCAAGTTCTTCGGGAAGCTCTTCCTGATCAACTTCGCGCTCGGCGTCGCCACCGGCATCGTGCAGGAATTCCAGTTCGGGATGAACTGGAGTGAGTACAGTCGCTTCGTCGCCGACGTCTTCGGCGCCCCGCTCGCGCTCGAGGGCCTGGTGGCCTTCTTCCTGGAGTCGACGTTCATCGGGTTGTGGATCTTCGGCTGGGGACGCCTGCCGCGCAAGGTGCATCTGGCCTGCATCTGGCTGGCCGCGATCGGCGTGACCGCCTCGGCCTACTTCATCATCGCGGCGAACTCCTGGATGCAGCACCCGGTCGGCGTCGAGTGGGATCCGGAGCGCGGCCGGCCGGCGATGAACGATTTCTGGGCGGTCATCACCAACAACACCACGCTGGCCGCGTTCCCGCACGTGCTCGCCGGTGCCTGGCTCACCGCGGGAACCTTTGTCGCGGCGGTCGGCATCTGGTGGATGGCGCGAAACACCTGGCGCGCCAAGAAGCTTCGCGAAGCCATCGAGACGGGTGACACCTCGGGTATGCCCAAGACCACCTCGCCCAGCCAGATCGACGCCACGCCAGAAGATCTCGAGCGGGACGCCCGCCAGTTGTGGCGCCCGGTCACACGATTCTCACTCTGGATCATCATGATCTCCGGTGTCGCGCTGTTCATCACCGGTGATCTGCAGGCGCAGATCATGTTCAAACAGCAGCCGATGAAGATGGCATCCGCGGAATCGTTGTGCGACTCCACCACTGCGGGCGCACCGTTCTCGGTGCTGTCCATCGGACGGCAGAACAACTGCGACAACGTCGATCACGTGGTGGAAATCCCCGGCATGCTCTCCTTCCTCGCCGACCATCGCTTCGACACCCCGCTCCAGGGCGTCAACCAACTGCAGGTGCAGTATCAGGAGGCGCTGCAGATGCCCGGGCAGAACTTCGCGCCCAACCTGTTCGTCACTTACTGGGGATTCCGCGCGATGATCACCTGGGCGCTGGGTTCGGTGGTCGTCGCGTTGGGCGGACTGTGGCTGACGCGGCGAAAGCGGGTGGTGGAATCCAGACGTTTCGGGTTCATCGCGCTCTTGATGATCCCGACCCCGTTCCTGGCCAACAGTTCCGGCTGGATCTTCACCGAGATGGGTCGTCAGCCATGGGTGGTCGCGCCCAACTGGCAGGACAACCTGGACCCGACGCGTATCCACATGCTGGTGGCCGACGGGGTGTCCAATCACACCGCCGCCACGGTATGGGTGACGCTGATCGGATTCACCCTGCTCTACGGCGCGCTCGGCGTGGTGTGGTTCATGCTGCAGCGACGCTATGTGATCGAGGGGCCCGCGACCTACGACGCGATACCACCCGACGAGCCATCGGCGCACGACGACGATTCCGATGAGCCCAAACAACTCTCGTTCGCCTACTGAGGAGGGCACACGATGGGATTACCCGAGTTCTGGTTCCTGGTCATCGCGGTCCTGTTCGTCGGCTACTTCGTGCTCGAGGGCTTCGACTTCGGCGTCGGGATGCTGATGCCCTTTCTCGGCCACAGCCATACCGGCGGTGACGACGTGGTCGCGCCCACCGACGAACTCGCCGGCCCGGACAACCGGCGTCGCGCCATCCTGAACACCATCGGACCGGTGTGGGACGGCAACGAGGTGTGGTTGATCACCGCGGGCGGAGCGATGTTCGCCGCGTTCGGCGGTTGGTACGCAACGATGTTCACCGCCTTCTACCTTCCGCTGTTCCTCATCCTGATCGGTCTCATCGTCCGCATCTGTGCCATCGAGTGGCGCGGCAAGATCGACAATCCGCGCTGGCGGATGTGGGCCGACATCGGCATCGGGCTCGGCTCCTGGATTCCGGCACTGCTCTGGGGTGTGGCCTTCGCCAACGTGATTCGCGGCATCCCGATCGACGCCGACGCGCAGTACACCGGCGGGTTCTTCAACCTGCTCAATCCGTACGCGTTGCTCGGCGGTGCCACCACGCTGCTCGCCTTTCTGACCCACGGTGCGGTGTTCCTCGCACTCAAGACCAGCGGTGTGCTGCAAGAGGATTCGATGCGCTACGCCTCGCGTCTGGCGATTCCCACGCTGGTGGTCGCCGCGGTGTTCCTGCTCTGGACGCAGTTGGCCTACGGCAACGGCTGGACCTGGATTCCGGTGCTCATCGCCGCAGTGGCCGCCGTGGCGATGGTCATCGCGACCCAATTGCGTCGCGAGGGTATCGCCTTCCTGGCCACCTCGATTGCCATCGCCGGGACCGTGGCCGCCCTGTTCGCGGTGCTGTACCCGAACGTCCTTCCGTCGTCTACCGATCCGGCCTATAACCTCACCATCGCGAACACATCGTCGAGCAGCTACACCCTGACGGTCATGACGTGGGCGGCCGTGATCGTCACACCGGTGGTGATCGGCTATCAGGCGTGGACCTACTGGGTGTTCCGCCAGCGGATCTCCGTCGACCACATCCCGGCACCCACCGGCCTGCCGTCGCTGCGGGTGCCCGGCGAGTGAATGAGTACTGATACCGCGACAGACGCCCAGGTCCGCAAGGGCCGTCCGGGACCGCCACTCGATCCGCGATTGCTGCGGTACTCGCCGACGGCGCGTGGATATGTCGCGCTGACTGCAGGTTTCGCCGTGGCAGAAGTGATCGCGGTGATCGTCGTGGCCGCGATGATCGCCTCGATCGCCTCCGAGCTGATCGTCGATCCCGGCAGGCGCACGATGGCCGCGCAGAGCACGCATCTGGTGGTACTGGCCGTCGCTCTGGTGGCCCGTGCGGCGATGACCTTCGGGCACGATCGCTATGCGCACCGCGCTGCCGCACGATCCATCGCCGAACTGCGGTCGGCGGCGCTGGCGACGGTCACCGACCCCGAGCACACCTCCCCGCGGGACCTGCTGGGCAGGCGCGAACACGCCGCCTCGGTGCTGCTCCGCGGCCTCGACGCCGTCGGGCCCTACCTGTCGGGATACCTTCCGGCGCTGATCATCTCGGTCATCGCCACGCCGGTGGTCATCGTGGTGATCGGTCTCGCCGACCTGCCGTCGGCGCTGATCGTGGTGATCACGTTGCCACTGATCCCGGTGTTCATGGTGCTCGTCGGCCTGATGACCCGCGAGAAGACCGAACGCAAGCTGGCCACCATGAGCCGGTTGACCTCGCAGCTCCTCGACCTGATCGCGGGGCTGCCGACGTTGCGGGCACTGGGTCGGGCGCAGGCGCCGGCTGCTCAGGTGGCCGAACTCGGTGCGCGACATCGGCGTAGCACGATGTCGTCGTTGCGGGTGGCCTTCCTGTCCGGCGCGGTACTCGAGCTGCTCGCCACCCTGTGTGTGGCGCTGGTCGCCGTCGGTATCGGACTGCGTCTCGTCTACGGCGAGATGAGCTTGTACGCCGGGCTTTTCGCGCTGATCCTGGCTCCGGAGGCCTACCACCCGCTGCGTCGGGTGGGGACCCAGTTCCACAACTCCACCGATGGTGTCACCGCGGCCCGCGAGGTGTTCGACCTGATTCAAGCGCCGGACCGACATCCTTCCACGGCGACGCCGATTCGTACGACAGGCGTTGCCGGACAACCGATCAGACTGCTCGACGTGGGGGTGCACGGCCGCGACGGCTGGGCTCCGTATCACCTGGATGCGACGGTGCCCGCCGGGGCGGTCACCGTTTTCACCGGGCCCAACGGGTCGGGTAAGTCCACTGCGCTGGCTGCGATCATGGGACTGCTCGCGCCTGATGACGGGTCGGTGCTCATCGGATCGGTACCGGTCGTCGAACTCGAGCCGGACGCGTTTCACGAGCAGATCGCCTGGCTGCCCCAGCAGCCGGTGATCGTGCCGGGAACCGTCGCCGACAATCTGGAGCTCTTCGGCGCACTCAACCGGGTCGGCCTCGCAAGGGCAGCGGCGGCAACGGGATTCGACGAGGTGCTGGCCGCTCTGCCGGACGGGTTGGACACCACCCTCGGTGCCGGTGGCGTCGGACTGTCGGCGGGCCAGCGGCAGCGACTGGCCCTGACCCGGGTGCTGGCGTCGCCGTCGCCGCTGCTGTTGCTCGACGAACCGACCGCCCATCTCGACGCCGCGTCGGAGGTGGCGGTGTTGACCGGTCTGCGTGATCGGGCGCGCGCCGGCGACACCGTGCTCATCGTCGCCCACCGTGACATCGCCCGCGAGTTCGCCGATCATCTCGTCGATGTCGGGGGAGGTGAACGGTGTCCGGTGATCCGCTGATCCGTGCGCTCGGCTTCCTCGGTCTGCGGGGTCGGCCAGTGTTGCGGTCTCTGTTGCTCGGGGTCGGCGGCGCGTTGTCGGCGCTCGGCCTGGCCGCGCTGTCGGCGTGGCTGATCACCCGCGCATGGCAGATGCCGCCGGTGCTGTACCTGTCGGTGGCCATCACCGCCGTTCGCGCACTGGGCATCTCGCGGGGGCTGTTCCGCTATCTGGAGCGGCTCGCCACCCATGACCTCGCGCTCGGCGCGATGGCCTCGGCACGGACGCGCGTGTACGTGGCACTGGCGTCCGGGTCGCCGGCGTACTCGGTGACGCTGCGACGCGGTGATCTGCTGACCCGCACCGGCGACGACATCGACGAGATCGGCAACGCCCTCATCCGCGGTCTCATCCCGATCGGGGTGGGTCTGACGACCTCGGTCGCGGCGGTGATCATCATGGCGCTGGTGTCGCCGTGGGCAGCGCTCGTCCTTGCGGTGGCGTTGCTCGTGAGCGGGGTCCTCGCGCCGTGGCTGGCCGCCCGGGGCTCGGCCCGCTCCATCGCCGACGCCGCAGCGGCCACCACCCGGTCGGCCGAGGCGACCACCACCGCCCTCTGGCACGCCTCGGAACTCGTGGTGGCGCGTCGACGCGACGCAGTGCTGGCGGCGGCGTCGACGGCCGATCGGGAGGCGGTGGCCGCGGCGGACCGCGGAGTCAGATGGCAGGCGGCGGCAGCTGCGGCCACCCCGCTCTCGCTGGGGGCCTCGGTGCTGGCGGCCTGCGTGATCGGCATCCACCTGGCCGGCCAGGTACCCGGCTCCCTGGCCGAGGTGTCGTCGGGGCACGGATTGACGCCGATGATCCTGGGCGTGCTCATCCTGCTGCCACTGTCGGCCTTTGAATCGACCGCTCCGCTCACCGAAGCCGGTGTGCAGTTGGAGACATCCCGACAGTCGGCGGCCCGGGTGATGGCGCTGGTCGACGGCGCGAAGGCGACGGGGGCGTCGGATGCGGATGTGCCGGTCCATGATGGCCCGGTGACCCTGCACGCCGATCAGATGCGCTGGGGCTGGCCGGATTCCGGCCTCCTGGGCCCCGACGACGGACTCGACCGCACGCTTGTGCCGGGCTCGCGACTGGCTGTCGTGGGTCCGAGTGGTTCGGGAAAATCCACGCTGCTGTTGACTCTCGCCGGGCTGCTCGAACCACGCTCCGGGGCCCTCCGTGGTGCCGGCGCGGGTGGTGAATATGTCGATCTGCGCTCGGCCGCATGCTATTTCGCTGAAGAGGCGCACATCTTCTCGACGTCGCTGCGGGAGAACCTGCGCGTCGCGCGCGGTGATGTCGCCGACGACGAGATCGTCGGAGCGCTGGACCGGGTGGGACTCTCGGCGTGGGTGAGCGGGTTACCCGACGGCCTCGACACCGTGCTGACCGGTGGCGCCGACGCCATCAGCGGTGGGCAGCGACGCCGCCTGCTGCTGGCCCGCGCCCTGATCCACCGCGCACCGGTGGTGCTGCTCGACGAACCCACCGAGCATCTCGATGTCGCCGACGCGGAGAGGTTGTTGCGATCGATCCTCGACCCGGTCGACGGCATGTTCGGACCGGAGCGGACGGTTGTCGTCGTCACCCATCAGCTTCCCGCCGAAAGCGACTCCGACGTCGTTGATTTGACGTCGAGTGTCGTCTGAGTTCCGCCGATTTTTCGGCGGGTTGAGCGATTCTGCCGTTCTCACCGTGTTTCGACACGCGACGGTCTCGCTGCGCTCGACCGTCGCCGCTCAACCATCGCTCAACCAGCAGATGGCGGCGCGGACGATCGGGCAGGGGAGAAGACAAGTTCGGGGTCGGACACCCCGCGATGTCCGACCCCGAACCTCCTGTGAGAGAGGCTTATTGCTGCGGTTCGTAACCCATCGGCAGCATCGTCGACTTGTGCTCGAGGAAGGACTCGAGTCCTTCGCGACCGTTCTCGCGGCCGATGCCGGAGTTCTTGTAGCCGCCGAACGGTGACTCGGGATCGATTGCGTACCAGTTGATCCCGAAGGTTCCCGTCCGAATCTTGGTGGAGATCTCGATGCCGCGTTCGACGTCGGAGGTCCACACCGTCCCGGCGAGGCCGTAGCTGGAGTCGTTGGCGATGGCGATGGCCTCGTCGACGTCGTCGTAGGCGATCACCGAGAGCACCGGGCCGAAGATCTCCTCCTGTGCGATGGTCATGTCGTTGGTGACGCCGGTGAAGATCGTCGGGGTCAGGAAGTAGCCGGAATCCAGTCCGTCGGGCCGTTCGCCGTCGAGAACCGCTGTGGCACCGGCCTTCTTGCCGGACTCGATGTAACCTTCGACGCGCTGACGCTGCTTCTCGGTGATGAGCGGGCCGAGCTGGGCTTCCGGATTCGACGGCAACCCCACCTTCATGGTCTTCGCCGCCTCGATCATGGCTCCGACGATCTCGTCCTGGCGACTGCGCGGCACCAGCACCCGGGTTTGTGCGACGCAGGCCTGGCCGGTGTTGAACAGGCCGAGGAAGGTGAGCATGAAGGCGTTGGCCGCGATGTCGACGTCGTCGAGCACGATGGCCGCAGACTTGCCGCCGAGTTCCAGTGAGCAGCGCTTGAGGGATTCGGCGCAGGCCGCCCCGATGGCCTTACCTGCCGCGGTCGACCCGGTGAAGGTGATCTTGTCGACCTCGGGATGGGCGACGAGCGCCTGGCCGGTCTCGGTTCCGCCGGGCACCACCGAGATGACACCCTCGGGGACGCCGGCCTCGATGAACAGTTGCGCGATGTAGTTGCCGGTCAGCGGGGTCTCCGGAGCGGGCTTGAGCACCACCGAACAGCCCGCGGCGAGCGCCGCGCCGAGCTTGTTGCAGGTGATGAACAGCGGCACGTTCCATGCACAGATGGCGCCGACGACGCCGACCGCCTCGCGGGTGATGCGGGTGGTGCCGAACAGGCCGGTCCGGTATTCCTCCCAGGCGTAGTCGCGGGCGGCGTTGGCGTAGGCGCGCAGCACGCCGGTGCCGGGCAGCTGCTGCAGCGTGCTCACCGCACTCGGCGGGGCGCCCATCTCGGCCGACACCAGTGCGGTGACCTCGTCGGAGCGTTCGTCGATCAGATCGGCGACCCTGGCGACGATGTCGGCGCGTTGCGCTGGGGGAACCGAAGTCCAGACCCCGGCGTCGAAGGCGGCCCGTGCGGTCGCCACGGCGGTGTCGACGTCGGTGGCGTCGGCGTGCGGCACCGATCCGACGCGCTCGCCGGTGGCGGGGGAGAAAACCTCGAGGGTCTCGGTCGAGTGCGGGTCGGTCCAGGTGCCACCGATGAGCAGTTTCGGCTGGTCGCCACCCCCGGCGACGGATGCGGCGCGGGACTCGACGGTTTCGGTCATGAGTGAGTGCTCCTGGATCGTGATGGACGGCCAGCGGTGTGAACCACCGCACATCCCGATACTAGAACACGTTCTAACTTTGCGGCCAGGGGTGCGGCCAAACCCGTGTCAGGCGCCGAACTGCATCCGCGCGGCGAAACCCTCGGCGGCCTCGGTCAATGCGTCGAGCGCGGCGTCGGCGTCGGCGGCCTCGAGCAGTCGTTGCCGATCCAGTGGCCCGGCGGGCAGGCTCGCCACCCACCGATACAGCGTGCGCACCGGGTCGGCGTCGACGGACGAGTCGTCGAAGATCGCCTGCAACTCCGCAGGGTCCACGTCGCGTGCGCGGGCGAAATCGCCGACGAGCTCGCGGATGCGTGCGCCCTGATCACGCAGCCGGGTGTGGGCGGCGTCGGTGAACTCGAGGTCGGCGAGGGTCTGCACGCGGGCGCGCGGATACGGGTCGTCGGGCAGCCACTCGACGACGCGGAACCGCGCGGTGCCCGAGCAGACGACGGTCGCGCGCCCGTCGGGCAGCCGGTCGACGGCGTCGATGGCGGCGAAGGTTCCCACGTCGTGGCGCACGTCGCCGCCGCCGACCTCCGAGCCACGCGCGATCAGCACCACCCCGAAGCGGGCGTCGGCGTCGGGGCCGTCGAGACAGTCGCCGAGCATCGCGCGGTACCGCGGCTCGAAGATGCGCAGCGGCAACGGTTCGCCCGGCAGCAGCGCGGTGCCGAGCGGGAACATCGGCGCGATCGACGCCGCGCCGTCGTCGGTGTCAGACAGGGTGGGTCAGGAGCTCGGTTTGGCGTCGAGGACGACCTCGAACTCGAGGAGGTCGGCACCCGAGGCGACCGGCTTGGCGCGCTCGCCTGAGTGCGCCTCGCGGGCCGGACCGGACGCCCAGGCCTGGAAATCCTCTTCCGATTCCCATTGCGTGACAACGAAGTAGCGGTCGTCGCCCTTGACCGGGCGCAGCAGCTGGAACCCCAGGAAGCCCTGGGAACCGTCCACCGCGTGCGCACGATTGGCGAAGCGTTTCTCCAACTCGGGGCCCGCGCCGTCGGGGACCGAGATCGCGTTGATCTTCACAACAGTCATGACCACCACCTTACTGTCGTGCGGCGCGTGCAATAGGGTTCTGCCCGTGACAATTCGCCCGACGCCGGAGTTCGCCGACGTCGGGCTGCGCGATCACGGCGGACCGGTGCTCGCCGAGGACGCTGCCGGGTCCGTCGTCGGATTCGGTCTGGGTGGATCCGGTTTGGGGCCGATCGTGTTGTTGCACGGCCTCATGGGGCGCGGGCGCACGTGGCGCCGTCAGATCCCGTGGCTGCGGTCCTACGGGCGGGTCTTCACCTTCGACGCCGCGTTCCACACCGGCGCAGACGTCGAGATGCCCGACGACCCCGCCGAACTCGCCACCGAACGCTTTGTTGCCGACCTCGCCGAACTGCTCACCTGGATCGACCTCGGTCCCGCCGTCCTCATTGGCCACTCGATGGGTGCGCTGCACGCCTGGTGCACCGCGGCGGCCTACCCGGAACTGGTGTCGGCGCTGGTCATCGAGGACATGGCACCCGACTTCCGGGGACGCACGACCACCAACTGGACGCCGTGGTTCGAGGCGTGGCCCGATCGGTTCGACTCAATGGCACACGCGTGCCAGATGTTCGGGCCGGTGGCCGGCCGATACTTCTACGAGGCCTTCGACGACGGACGGTTGCACGGCCGACTGCCCATCTGGACGGCCATCGCCGACGAATGGGGGACGCGCGACTTCTGGTCGGAATGGTCGGCGGTGTCGGTGCCGGCGCTGCTGATCGAGGCCGAGCACACCGTCACCCCGCCCGGTCAGATGCGCCGGATGTGCGCGGTCAACGAGCGGGCGAGCTACTTGCGGGTGCCCGGCGCCGGACACCTCGTCCACGACGACGAGCCCGACGTGTACCGCGGTGCGGTGGAGGCATTCCTGTCCGGGCCCGACGTCGGGCGCACCTGACGACGCAACGTTGATCGGGCGCCCGAAACCGTTGATCGTGCGTCCGATTTCATCGACCGGGCGCCGAAAACCGCTGACCGTGCATCACACGTTTCCGGCGATGCACGATGAACGGGTCTGCCCGCACGATGAACAGGTTCGCCTGCACGATCAGCAAATTCGGGCGCCCGGTCAACGAAGCGGCCGGCCCGTCGGTTCGACGGGCCGGCCCGGTGACGGACTGGGATCAGATGGCGGGTATCAGGCGGGATCGGGCGGGGCGATCGCCGCACCGTTGAGGCGGCGCCAGCAGTGCACGTAGAACAGCTGCGCGAGCGGGGCGGCGACGATGAGACCGATGTAGCAGATGATCGCGCCGACGAGAACGATCGCGTAGGTGACGAGCAGCGTGATCAGTGAGTCTCCGACCTTGGCTTTGGCGAGCTCGAACGAGGCCTTCATCGCCTCGATCGGCGAGAGCGCCTTGTCGATCGTGGCGACTACCGAGAACTGCAGGAAGAAGATGGCGATGAGGCCTGGGATGATGCAGAGCACACTGCCGATCGCCACGATGATGCCCACCAGGATGGCGGTTCCGATCACCGGGCCGAATCGGATCGGGACCAGGAATGAGGCGGCGCTGATCGGTTCACCGTTGGCGACTCGGATCGCTCCCGAGATGATGCTCGCCTGCAGGTAGAGCAGCCCGATGTAGAACAGCAGCTGCACCAGGATCAACAGGATGGTTCCGCCGGCGCCGAGCGTCGTGGACTGGACGTCCGTTGCATACTCGCCGGAGCCGATGGTGGTCGTCTCGGTGGTACCGAAGATCGATGTCGCGAAGATCGCGATGAGCAGAACCACGAGTGCAAGAGCGAACACCGCAAGGCCCGGCAGAATCATCACGCCGACGTTGTTCTTGAACTTGCCCCAGGCCCAACCGAACGCTTCGCCGACGTCGACCTTGGTGGGATCTGCGCCATAGCCGGGCGGCACCGCTCCGGCGGGCGGCACCTGTCCGTACTGCGGACCGGGCGGGGGAGGGGGAGGCGCCTGCCCGTACTGCGGTGCGGGCGGCGGTGTCTGGCCGTATTGCGGGGGAGGGGTCTGCCCATATTGGGGCGTCTGCCCGTACTGGGGTGGTGGGGTCTGGCCGGGCTGCTGCCCGCCGACGGGATCGTTGGGGTCAGGCGGGTACGGCGGCTGTGTCATGGACCGGGACATTAGCAACATTTGTGCCCCGAGGGCACCCATTGCTGCGGGGCGTCGACGATCCAAATGGCATGGCATGGCGTGCCATAACCCTCGTGCCGGGGCTCCCGTCGAATGTCAGCGGTCCGGCGACTCACCCGCCAGGCAGTAGCGGCCGTCGTCGGTGATCTCGACCAGGCCGTCGACGAGGAGTGAGTCCAGGGCGCGGTCGCGTTGCGCGGTGTCGGTCGTCCACGCCAGATCCAGCCGACCGCGGTTCACCGGGGCGTCGGTGCCGCGCAGGACGTCGAGCAGCAGTCCACGGACCTGACGGTCGGTGCCGGCGAATTTCTGCACCTTACGCGGCGGGCCGGAATGCGGCGGCCGGCCCAGACGGACCCAGGTGCAATCCGGCACCGGGCAGTCGCCGCATCGCGGATTGCGAGCGGTGCAGACGAGCGCGCCGAGCTCCATCAGGGCGGCCGAATACCGCGGTGCCGTCGGGGCGTACCCGCCCGAACTGGCCCGCGGAAGCAGCGCCTGCGCGTCGGCGAGGTCGGCGCGGCCGGGATTGCCGGGTTGTTCGCGGCCGTGGACGGCGCGGGCGATGACCCGACGAACGTTGGTGTCGACCACCGGAACGGCCTGGCCGTAAGCGAAACAGGCCACCGCGCGTGCCGTGTAATCGCCGATCCCCGGCAGGCTCAGCATTGTCTCCACATCGGCGGGGACGCGGTCATCGTGTTCGCGCGCAAGGACTTTCGCGCATTCGTGAAGCCGGAGTGCGCGTCGCGGATAGCCGAGTTTTCCCCACGCGCGCAGCACCTCACCGGCGGGGGTATCGGCCATGGCCGACGGCACCGGCCAGCGTCGGACCCACTCCCGCCAGGGGTCGATCACCCGGGACACCGGCGTCTGCTGCAGCATGATCTCGCTGATCAGGATGTGCCACGCGGAGCAGGCGGGGTCACGCCACGGCAGATCGCGTTCGTGGACGTCGAACCAGCCGAGTATTGCGCGGGGTGGCAGACTAGACCGCATGGCGGCAGTGACACCCAGACAGGCATGGCGCATCCTGCGCGAGGGCAATGACCGGTTCGTGGCGGGTGAGTCTCAACATCCCAGTCAGGGTATCGAGGACCGTGAGCGTCTGGTGTCCGGCCAGCATCCGCACGTCGTGCTGTTCGGCTGTGCCGACTCGCGCCTGGCCGCCGAGATCATCTTCGATCAGGGACTCGGCGACATGTTCGTGGTGCGGACCGCCGGTCATGTGATGGATTCCGCGGTCCTCGGCTCGCTCGAGTACGCGGCCGAGATCCTCGAGGTCCCGCTGATCGTGATCCTCGGTCACGACAGCTGCGGCGCGGTCAAGGCCACCCTCGACGCACTCGACGACCTGCAGATCCCCGGCGGCTACATCCGCGACGTCGTCGAGCGGGTCACACCCAGCATCCTCGCCGGACGTAGCGAGGGACTGACCCGCGTCGACGAATTCGAAGCTCGGCACGTGGTCGAGACGGGGCAACTGCTCATGCAGCGTTCGCGGATCGTCGCCGACCGCGTCGCGACCGGCAAACTCGCCATCGTCGGACTCACGTATGCACTCAACGAGGGCCGTGTGCAGCTTCGAGGTGCCTACGGCGACATCGGTGAGGGTACGACGCCGCTGCGGCGCGTCGAATCGGCCTGAGTCGGGTCCCCACCGGACCCCGAATTCCGGTATCCCTGAAGCCGAACTCTAGACTTTGCTCCTTCCGGGGCGATTTCGGTGTGCGACACGCCGGGGCGTGATCAGCCGAAACGTCCGAATCGGCCGTTAGCGTTGGTTTCGTGATCGAACCCCAGGGCCCACTGCCACCAGAGATCTACTGGCGGCGGCGCATCGTCGCCGCGGCCGGTGGCCTGGTGGTCGTCGCGGTCGTGGTCGGTCTGATCGTGTGGATGACCTCGGGTAACGGCGATCCGCAGAACACCGCCAACAACGCACCGCTGAGTTCCACCACCACTCCCGCCGCACCGAGCGTCGCGCCGTCGGAGTCACAGCCGCCCGGCGACGGCGGGACCGGTGGCAATGGTGGAAACGGTGGAAACGGAACGGGCGGAACCGATTCGACGGCCCCGTCCGGCTCCACCGCCCCGACGACACCGGGACAGACCACCCCCGGCCAGACAAGCAACGTGCCCGCCGGTCCCGCGCCGGCCGGTGGTCTGTGCCCTGATGAGGCCATCTCCGTGGTCCTGCTGCTGGACAAGCCGACCTACACCGTGGGGCAACGACCGGTGTTCACGCTGGTGATCACCAACGCCGGGGTCAGCGCCTGCACCCGCGACGTGGGCAAGGCGTCGCAGAACGTCATCGTCCGCACCCTCGACGGGACCCGGACCCTGTGGAGTGCCCGGGACTGCTCGCCGTTGCAGACCGTCAACAACCAGCTCCTGCAACCGGGCCAGCAGGTCCGCGACACCATCACCTGGTCGGGCACCACCAGCAACCCCGGATGCAACCAGCCGCGTCGGCAGATCCCGGTGGGTGCCTACAAGGCGGTCGGCAAGATCGGTGAACGCGAGTCGTTCCCGCAGACATTCAACGTCGTCGCACCGGCTCAAGAGCCGTAGGATTTCTCGCCCGGGATGCGGGCTACTCGTAACGTTCGATGCTGGTCTCGGCCAGCCGGGACAGTCCCTCGCGGATGTGCCGCGCCCAGATGCTGCCGATCCCCTCGACGGCCTGCAGGTCGGCCGCACTCGATGCCAGGAGTGTCTGCAGGGTCCCGAAGCTGCGCACCAGACGGTCGATGTGGGCGAACTGCAGCCGCGAGATGCGCGCCAGCAGCCGGTAGCCGCGCGGACTCATGGCGGTGTCCTGGGCGTCGATGGTCGTCGGGTAGCCGAAGGCGCCGGCCAGCAGGGTGAGGTCGAGCAGATCGACGTCGCTGAGGTTCTCGACGATCTCGAGGGCCTGGCGCACTTCCTCGGTGGTCGCCGGTTCCGGGCTGGCGTAGTAGTCGCGGACCAGCAGTTCACGCATGGTGTCGTTGTCGGAGATCAGCTCCTCGAGTTGCAGGCTGACCTGCCGCCCGTTGACGCCGAGCTCCAGGACGTACTCCTCGATCTCCACCGACACCCGCCGGACCATCTCCATGCGCTGGGCCGTTGACATGCCGTCGCGCAGCAGCACGTAGTCCTCGATCTCCGCGCGCGACAGCGCCGAGATAACCTCGTCGAGGCGCATCTTGTAGCGCTCGAGGGTGGCCAGTGCGACGTTGGCGCGCGACAGGATGGGGTCGGGGCTCTCCACCACGCGACGCGCCCCGTCGACATAGACGCTGACGATCGACATCGACGCGCTCACCGAGATCACCGGATGCCCGGTCTGGATGGCGGTGCGCTCGGCCGAGCGGTGGCGGGTGCCCGACTCCTCGGTCGGGATCGACGGGTCGGGCACCAACTGCACGTTGGCGCGCACGATGCGTTTGCCGTCGGTCGAGAGCACCACCGCGCCGTCCATCTTGGCCAGCTCACGCAGCCGGGTGGGCGCGAACTCGACGTCGAGGTGGAACCCGCCGTCGCAGATCTTCTCCACGTCGGAATCGTGGCCGAGCACGATCAGCGCGCCGGTCCCGCCGCGCAGGATGCGCTCGAGCCCGTCGCGCAGGCCCGTGCCGGGTGCCACCCGCGCGAGGGTCTCGCGGGTCAACTCCGTCGCCGCGTCGGCCATCGGGGTCCTCTCCTCGTCCTAGTGGTCCGTCTGACTAGGGTAACTGGACGTGAGGACCACGTTTTCCATCCCCGACGGCCTTGACCCGGTGCAGCGTCACCCGAAGGCGGTCCGGCCCGGTGAGGTGATCGGCCGGCACAACCCCGCCTGCTTCGGTTGCGGACCCGACTCACCCCGCGGTCTGCACCTCGAGGTGATCGCGGGCGACGGGTTCACCGCGCGGACCACACTGGTCACCCAGCCGTGGATGGAAGGCGGCCCGGGTGTGGTGCACGGTGGTCTGGTGTCCGCGGGGATGGACGAGGTGATGGTGAAGTTGCCGCTGCTCATCGACCCCGCGGCCGTCACCGCGCATCTCGAGGTGGACTTCCGTAAACCGGTGCCGGTGGGTCCAGACATCATCTTCGAGGGCCGGGTGCTCGGTCGGCAGCGCCGCAAGATCTACGCCGAGGCGATCGCGCACCTCGGCGAACCCGACGACCCACTGGCCACCGGGGTCGCGATGTTCATCAGCATTGACGCCCGCGCCCACTTCGCCGACCATGTGGGGGCCAGCCAGATGCCCGACGAGTACAAACAGCGAATGTCGCGACCCTGAGGGTGGTACGCAAAGATGTTGTCGCGCAGTGGACTTCGAGGATCTGGACCTGCGCCTCGAGTGCCTCGGGCAGCGTCGGGGTGGCGTCGTCGCGGAGTGTCGGCGTCAGAACGGCGCGTCGGTGACCGCAGTCACCCCGGCTGCGGTCACCGCAGCCAACAGATCGCCCACGCGCGTGATCCGCATGCCCTTGGGTAGCTTCTCGTCGGTGCCGCCGGGGATGATGGCGTGCCGGAAGCCGAGCCGCTGGGCCTCGGCGATCCGACGGGACACCGCCGACACCCGACGGACCTCGCCGGCGAGGCCGACCTCGCCGATGGCGATCGTGGTGGCGGGCACCGGACGTTTGGTCATCGCCGAGTGCACGGCGAGCGCGATGGCGAGATCGGCGGCCGGCTCGGTCACCCGCATCCCACCGACGGTGGCGACGTAGATCTCGTTCTTGGCGATCTGCTCGAGGCCCATTCGGCTCTGCAGGACGGCGAGCACCATGGCCACTCGTGCCGAGTCCATCCCGGATACCGCGCGACGCGGAGTGGCCATCTGCGAACCGTTGGCCAGCGACTGCACCTCGCCGACGAGTGGCCGCTTGCCGTCCATGGTGACCATCGTCGCCGTGCCGCTGACATCGGAATCCCGTTGGTGCAGAAAGATTCCCGACGGATCGGTGACCTGATGGATGCCGTCGTCGCGCTGCTCGAAGCAGCCGACCTCATCGGCGGGACCGAACCGGTTCTTGATGCCGCGCACCATGCGCAGGGTCGAATGCCGGTCGCCCTCGAACGAGAGGACGACGTCGACGAGATGCTCGAGGGAGCGCGGTCCGGCGACCGCGCCGTCCTTGGTGACGTGTCCGACGAGGATGACGGCGATGCCGCGGTTCTTGGCCAGCGACACCAAGGCCGTGGTGACGGCGCGGATCTGGGTCACACCGCCGGTCACGCCGTCGGCGCCGGTGGCCACCACGGTTTGCACCGAGTCGACGATCATCAGCGACGGGCGCACCGCATCAACCTGGCCGAGGATGGTCGCGAGATCGGATTCGGCTGCCAGATAGACATTCTCGTGGACGGCGCCGGTGCGTTCGGCACGCATCCGCACCTGGCCGGCCGATTCCTCGCCGGTGATGTAGAGCGCGGTACGGCCCAGGCCCGCCCAGTGCTTCACGGTCTCGAGCAGGAGCGTCGACTTGCCGACCCCGGGTTCGCCGGCGAGCAGGATGACCGATCCGGGGACCACGCCGCGCCCGAGGACGCGGTCGAACTCGCCGATGCCGGTGGGCACCGCGGCCGACGATGCGGCATCGATCTCGGTGATCCGGCGGGCCGGACTCGACGGTGCGACGGCAGCGGTCGCCGACGTGCCGGCCGCGAAAAGCGTGGTCACCTCGTCGACCGAACCCCATTCACCGCAATCAGGGCATCGCCCAACCCATTTGGCGACCTGACGGCCGCAGGCAGTGCAGCGGAAGGTCGATTTCGGTTTGGCCACGGCCTCAACCTAGGACGGCGTACCGACAAGAGCGGCCGGCGACAGGCCGGGCCGGGAACCGGTGGTCAGTGCCCGCCCTCGTGCTCGCCCGCACCCTGCTCGCCCGTCGTGTGCTCGCCGGAACCGTGCTCACCCTCGGCATGCTCACCGGGCGGCGGCTCGGCAGAGTATGCGGCACCCTGACGCGGGTACTCGGGCTGGGTGTCGACCGGTGTCAGGACCGACGTCTCGCCCGCGTCGCGCCACGACCCGTCGGCCTGCTTGTGCTCGAAGACGAAGACCAGGTTGGTGGTGAGGCCGGCGGCCACCGACTTGCCGGCGCCGTTGAGCGTCGCATCGATGCGGTTCTCCTCGGTCGCACGCTCCACGGCCTCGTTCTCGAGGCCCACCGGGGTTCCGCTGCGCAGCTCACGGTCCGGGGTGATCTCGAGTTGGGGACCCGACGACGGCACGAGCGTGACGGTGCCACCGCTGGGTGCCTTGATCTCCTTGAGGCGGAAGTAGTCGGTCGGACTGGTGGTGCCGATGACGAAGGAGAGTTTGAACGGCCCGCCCGCGCCGAACACCTCGTCGGCCTTGTCGGTGGGGTAGACGATCTGCACGTTGCGCAGCGTCAGCGACAGATAGTTGGCATTCGCGCCGTTGACAGCGGGGAGCTGGTTGGCGGTCTGCGAGATCTGGCCCGCACCACAACCGGTGGTGCCCAAGGCAACTGCGACGCCGAGCGCGGCGGCGGCGGTTGCGAACCGCATCCGCGCACGCACCGATCGCCGTGCGGATTGTGGAAGCTTTGACACCCGTTCCTCCCAGGTCAACGAAGCCGACAGCGCAGAAAGCGAACCCTGCACTACGCAGCGTAGTGGGCGCGGCCCACAAAAGTCCGGCGGGGTGCCGGATTGGTGTCTTCACGCCGTCCCGCCGGACCCCGGTGACGCCCTGTGTACACCACTCTTGCGTTGTGGGTCCCTGCCTGCTAAGGCCAGGCTCACTACCTCGCAAAACGTGTCGGCGGGTCCGCATCATGGCCTTGACCTGCACCGTTGGGAGCTGCCCTCGGAACGGCCGTGCTAGACTGGCCATACTCGAAAGGGGCAAGGAACATTGAATTTCAAAGTTGGCGACACCGTCGTTTACCCCCATCACGGTGCTGCCCGGGTCGAAGACATCGTGACCCGGACCATCAAGGGTGAGCAGATCGAATACCTTGTTCTCAAGGTTGCCGACGGTGACATGACCGTTCAGATTCCCTCCACCAAGCTCGAATATGTCGGCGTGCGCGACGTGGTCGGTCAAGAGGGGCTCGATCAGGTATTCCAGGTGCTCCGCGCTCCGCACACCGAAGAACCCACCAACTGGGCACGCCGTTTCAAGGCGAACCAGGAGAAGCTCATCTCCGGTGACATCATCAAGGTCGCCGAGATAGTGCGTGACCTGTGGCGTCGCGAACAGGACCGCGGTCTGTCCGCGGGTGAGAAGCGGATGCTGACCCGTGCGCGCCGCGTGCTCGTCGACGAGTTGTCACTGGCGCAGAACACCGACGACGAGAAGGCGACCAGCATTCTCGACGAGGTCCTCGCCGCCGCGTCCTGACGACCGGACGCGTGGCCGACACGCCGGAGAAATCCGGCTCCTCCATCTGTGTCGTCATCCCGGCCGCCGGGTCGGGTACCCGACTCGGTGAGTCACTCCCCAAGGCATTCGTCGACGTCGACGGACAGACGATCATCGAGCGATGCGTGGCCAGTGTGCCGCGTTCGCTCGGGGCGTCCGTCGTCGTCGTCGTACCGGCCGACATGATCGACCGCGCCCGGTTGCTGCTGCCCGACGACGTCGTCGTCGTGGCCGGTGGCGCCCATCGCAGTGAATCGGTGCGGGCCGGGGTCGCCGCAGCCGGCGACGTCGAGGTCATCCTCGTCCACGACGCCGCCCGTCCGCTCACACCTGCCTCGGTGTTCACCCGCGTCGTCGACGCGATCCGTAGCGGGCACGACGCGGTGGTGCCGGGTCTGCCGGTCGTCGACACCCTCAAATCCGTGACACCGGGCGACACGCCCGGCCTCGAACGCGTCGCCGCCACCGTGGACCGCGAGCCGCTGCGTGCCGTACAGACCCCGCAGGGGTTCACCCGGGACGCGTTGCTGGCGGCGCACGCCGACGATTCCGGACTCGCCACCGACGACGCCGGACTAGCCGAGCGCGCCGGCATCGACGTGCACGTCGTCGCCGGCAGTCCCCGGGCCATGAAGATCACGACGCCGTGGGATCTCGCGATCGTGCGGCACCTGCTGTCGAGCGGAGGTGGGGGCCCGTGAGGGTCGGCATCGGGACCGACGCGCATCGCGTCGACGAGAACTGCGACTGCTGGATGGTCGGGCTGCATTTCCCCGATACGCCCGGTTGCGCGGGGCATTCCGACGGCGACGTCGGCGCGCACGCGCTCTGCGACGCGGTGCTCTCGGCGGCCGGTCTCGGCGACGTGGGATCGGTGTTCGGGACCGGGCGGCCCGAGTGGGCCGGCGTGTCCGGGGTGGCGATGCTCGCCCATGTGGCCACGCTCGTCGCCGACGCCGGATTCACCGTGGTGAACGGCGCGGTACAGGTCATCGGGAACCGGCCCAAGATCGGTCCACGGCGCGACGAGGCGCAGCAGGTGCTGTCCGAGGCGCTCGGCGCGCCCGTGTCGGTGTCGGCCACCACCACCGACGGTCTGGGGATGACCGGACGTGGTGAGGGCGTCGCGGCAGTTGCAACCGCACTGATTGAATGACCGCCGGGCCGGGTGGTCTTGGCTCGACCGTTGCCGGGATCGGCCGCACCGACAGGTAGAATCGCACGTCGTGACCCTGCGCCTGTATGACACCGCCACGCGAGAGGTGCGCGACTTCGTGCCGCTGCACCCCGGCCGGGCGTCGGTGTACCTGTGTGGCGCGACCGTTCAGGGCGTCCCGCACATCGGCCACGTCCGCAGCGGCATCGCCTTCGACATCCTGCGCCGCTGGCTCGCCCACGGTGGCCTCGACGTCCTGTTCGTCCGCAACGTGACCGACATCGAGGACAAGATCCTGCGCAAGGCCGCCGAGGCCGGCCGCCCGTGGTGGGAGTGGGCGGCCACCCATGAACGCGAGTTCACCGACGCCTACGACGCCCTCGGCGTGCTGCCGCCGTCGGGCGAGCCGCGGGCGACCGGGTTCATCACGCAGATGGTTGAGTACATGGACCGCCTCATCGAACGTGGGCACGCCTATGCCGCCGACGGCAACGTGTACTTCGACGTGCGCAGCCTGCCCGACTACGGTGCGCTCTCCGGGCACAAACTCGACGACGTCCACCAGGGGGAGAGCGCCGGTACCGGTAAACGGGATCCGCGCGATTTCACGCTGTGGAAGGCGGCCAAACCCGACGAACCGTCGTGGCCGACGCCTTGGGGCCCCGGGCGGCCGGGCTGGCATCTCGAATGCTCCGCGATGGCCACCGCGCTCCTCGGCCCTGAGTTCGACATCCATTGCGGTGGAATGGATCTCATCTTCCCGCACCACGAGAACGAGATCGCCCAGGCGCACGGTGCCGGCGACCCGTTCGCCAGGTACTGGCTGCACAACGGCTGGGTCACCATGGGCGGGGAGAAGATGAGCAAGTCGCTGGGCAACGTGGTCGCCATCCCGGCGATGCTGCAGCGCGTGCGGGCCGTCGAACTGCGGTATTACCTCGGGTCGGCGCATTATCGCTCCATGCTCGAGTACTCCGACGGCGCGCTGACCGAGGCGGCGGCGGGTTACCGTCGGGTGGAGTCCTTTCTGCAGCGGGTCGTTGCGCGCGTCGGCGAGGTCGCCATCGGCGAGATCGATCCGGAGTTCGGTGTGGCACTCGACGACGATCTCGGTGTGCCGGCCGCTCTCGCGGTGGTGCACAACGTGGTCCGCCACGGCAACACCGCCCTCGAATCCGGTGACGGCGCCGCGGCATTGGCGGCGGCGTCGTCGGTGCGCGCGATGATGGGCGTTCTCGGCGTCGACCCGCTCGACGAGCACTGGGCCACCGCCGGCGACGATTCCGCCGCGACGTCGGCACTCGATGTGCTGGTGCGGGCCGAACTACAGCGACGCGCGGACGCGCGCGCCGCCAAGGACTGGGCGACCGCCGACGGCGTCCGGGATCGCCTCGCGCAGGCCGGCGTCGAGGTCACCGACACACCCGACGGGGCACAATGGGCGCTCAAGGGTGACAACTGATGGCAGGCAACTCCAAACGCAAAGGCGCGATCCGCAAATCGGGCACCAAGAAGGGGCAGACCGTCGGCTCCGGAGGTCAGCGTCGTCGGGGTCTGGAGGGTCGCGGTGCGACCCCGAAAGCTGTTGACCGGCCCTATCATCCGGCGCACAAGCGGGCCAAGACGGCGGCGAAGCCGGCCGGCCGGGGTGCGCCGCGCCGCAAGGAGGACGGACCCGAGTACGTGCTCGGCCGCAACCCGGTGCTCGAGTGCCTGCGGGCCGGTGTACCGGCGACCGCGTTGTACGTGGCGTCGAACTCCGAACCCGACGAGCGCGTCGCCGAGGCCGTGAAGATCGCCGGCGACGCTGGGATCGCGCTGCTCGAGGTCGGCAAGCCGGAGCTGGACCGGTTGTCCACCAACGGTTTACATCAGGGCGTGGCACTCCAGGTGCCCGAATACACCTATGCTCACCCGGATGACCTGCTCGCCGCGGCGAAGGCCAGCGGCACGCCGGCGCTGCTGGTGGCGCTGGACAACATCACCGATCCGCGCAACCTGGGTGCGGTGATCCGTTCGGTGGCCGCCTTCGGCGGGCACGGCGTGGTGATCCCGGCACGACGCAGTGCGAGTGTCACCGCGGTCGCGTGGCGTACCAGTGCCGGGGCGGCTGCCCGCCTGCCTGTCGCCCAGGCGACGAATCTGACTCGCACACTGAAGGATTGGGCCGAATCCGGTGCCCAGCTGGTCGGTCTCGACGCCGACGGCGATGTGACCCTCGACGATTACGACGGCACCGGTCCGACGGTCATCGTCGTCGGCTCGGAGGGCAAGGGACTTTCGCGGCTGGTCCGGGAGAGCTGCGACTCGATCCTGTCCATCCCGATGGCCGGCGACGTGGAGAGTCTCAACGCGTCCGTCGCCGCCGGAGTGGTGCTCGCCGAATTCGCCCGTCAGCGTCGGCAGGCCTGAGCGCACGGTCGACGTGTCAGGACGCTGCGACGGTGATCCCGGCGTCATCGAGAGCGGCTCGCACCGCTCGGGCGTGCCCGACCGCGCCGGGGGTGTCGCCGTGCAGGCAGATCGATTGGGCGGCAATCGAGATCGTGGTGCCGTCGATCGCGGTCAACTGGTTCTCGGTGACCAGCCCGACGACGCGGCGCGCGATCTCGTCGCTGTCGGTGAGTACCGCGCCGGCCTCGGTGCGGGGGACCAGGGTGCCGTCGCCTCGGTAGGCGCGGTCGGCGAAGGCCTCCAGGATGACCGGGAGCCCGGCGTCCTCGGCGCGGCGGATGACGACCGCACCGGGTAGGCCCATCAGCGCGAGGGAATGCCCCAGTTCGGCGACGGCGGTGACGACGGCGTCGGCCTGCTGCTCGTGGTGCACGATCGTGTTGTACAGCGCCCCATGGGGTTTCACGTAATCGACGGTGGCTCCGACGGAATGGGCGATGGCCTCGAGTGCGCCGATCTGATACGTGATGTCGGCGATCAGGTCGCTCGTGGTCATGTCCATGAACCGTCGGCCGAACCCGGCTCGGTCCGGATAGGAGACCTGCGCACCGATGCGCACTCCGGCCGCGACCGCGGCGGAACACGTCGCGAGAAGTTCGGCGGGTGTCCCGGCATGGAAGCCGCACGCCACGTTGGCGCTGGTCACGACGGTGAGCATCGCCTCGTCGTCGCCGACACCCTCGCCGAGGTCGGCATTGAGGTCGATGATGCGCGACGAGAGGCTCACGTGGGCCAGTCTAGTTTCCAACACGGGACACTAGGCGGTGGGGACCGCCGGGCCGTTGCCCGAAGAGACGTTTCGACTACGGTGTTTCTCATGACATTGCTCGATAGCAAGGTGACGACCGTCAATGGCATCGTCGAGGGGGCGCGGGGCAAGCGGACCCGCCGCGGAACCATCAGCTGGCGGGGTATCCCGTTCGCGGCTCCGCCGGTCGCGGGGCGTCGATTCCGGGCGCCTGAACCCGCGCCGAACTGGCCGGGTGTGCGGGATTGCACAGCGATGGCCAAGGCCGCCATCCAGGAGAAACGCTTCACCGCGGTCGCCCCGGGGAAGTTCGCGCCGATGAGCGAGGACTGCCTGACCCTCAACGTGTACTCGCCGGATTCGGTGTCGTCGAAGCCGCGACCGGTGATGGTGTTCATCCACGGCGGCGCCTACATCCTCGGCACGGCCGCCACACCGCTCTACGACGGGTCGTTCCTCGCGCGTTCCCGCGACGTCATCGTGGTGACCGTCCAGTACCGGTTCGGTCCGTTCGGTTACCTCGACCTCGGCGCCTACGCCACCGACGACCGGCCCTTCGACAGCAACTGCGGCCTGCGCGATCAGGTCGCCGCCCTCGAGTGGGTCCGCGACAACATCGCCGCCTTCGGTGGCGACCCGGCCAACGTCACCGTGTTCGGCGAGAGCGCGGGCGGGTCGTCGGTGCTGTCGCTGCTGTCGGCGCCCGCCGCGCAGGGTCTCTTCGTCCGGGCGATCGCGCAGAGCCCGGCCCCCGAACTCACCGTCGATCAGGACCTGGCGCGGCTCTACGCCGACGAGTTCGTGCGGATCCTGCGCGACCCGCAGCGTCGCAACACCACGCTGGAGCGCACCGAAGCCCCGATCGAACCGGAAGAGGCGCAGCGTCTTCTGTCGATCGCCAACCCCACCGAGCTACTCCGCGCCGGCAGTCATCTGATGAGCTTCACGATGAAAGTCGGTGCTCCCGACCCGATCCCGTTCGGCCCGGTCGTCGACGGCAGCTATCTGCCGCGGTCACCACTCGACGCCGCGCGGGCTGGCACCACGCATCCGGTGCCGCTGATCATCGGTACCAATCGCGAAGAGGGACAGCTGTTCTCGAAGTTGTGGAACGTGCTGCCCGAGACCGAGCAGGCCTTGCTGAAGGTCACCGACGACGAGACGCGGCGCGAGATCGCGGCGCTGTATCAGGGCGGCGACCGCGACCTCATCCGGCTCGCCGGCGATGCCATCTTCTGGGCACCGATGACCGCCTTCGCCGACGGTCACAGTGCCGTCGCGCCCACCTACGTCTACCGCTACGACTACGAGACCCGCATCCTGAAAGCCACCGGATTCGGCGCGACGCACGCCACCGAATTGTTCAGCGTCTTCGGTGCCTATCGGGCGCCGATGGGAGTGGGCCTCGCGGTCGGCGCGTGGCGCGCGAGCGGACGAGTGATCGACGACGTGCAGACGCGGTGGACCGGCTTCGCGCGCACCGGCGACCCCGGCATCGGCTGGCCGGCCTACACCACCGGGGACCGCAAGGTGCTCGTCATCAACGACCCCGACCGCGTCGTCACCGATCCGGACGCGCAGCGTCGGCAGGCGTGGTCGAAGGCGCACGCCGAAGTGGGTTCCTGAGGCGGGCGGTCGTCCTCACGGCCGCCACTCGGCGGGCGGCTCGGCGGCCAGGAACGACGACACCAGCGGATTGAACAGTTCCGGCGCCTCGACCGGCAGGATGTGCGTGCCGGGCAGGACCGCGAACCGGCCGTTGGGCAGGGTCCGGGCCAGTTCCAGGCTGTGTTCGATGCGCACCACGCCCCGGTCGGCGGCGATCACCAGCGTCGGCGTTTCGACCTGCGCGAACCCGTGCACCTCGAAGTCGGGTTCAGTGGTGAGCATGTCGACCAGCTTGTCGTAGACGACGTGGAAGTGGGCGGCACCGTCGGGTGACATGGTGTCGAAGTCGCTGCGCAGGAACTCGATGATGTCGGGGTGCGCCGTACGCACCCGTTCGACGAAGTCGTCCGAGTCGCGCCCCGCGGCGTCCACATAGCTGCCGAAGACGACCATCCGGTTGACCAGGTCGGGGCGCGCACGCGCGACCAGTAACGCGAGCACGCCACCGTCGGCCCAACCGACGAGATGTGCGGGTTGCCCGACCACCGATTCGAGGTAGTCGACGATCTGATCGAGCAGCGCCGCGAACGAGTAGACGCCGTGCGAGTCGGGACTGTGGCCGTGGCCGCTGCGTTCGGGAACATAGACCTGCAACCCCACGTCCATGAACCCGGCGATCTGGGCGCCCCAGGTGGCGGCCGACGCGAACGCGCCGTGCAGTAGGACGGTCGGCGGGCCGTTGGGTTCGCCGCCATGGAAATGCCAGATCACCTGACCGCCCGCGGCGACATATCGGCCGCCGTCGACCGGGTCCCCGACGTGCACAGCGGGCATGTACTGATCCTGTCCTGTCGTGGGCCTGTCACCCACCGGCGTCGGGGCGGTGGTGCTGCGCGTCGGGAACGAAACGGGCATCCGCCATCGTCCCAGATGTCGTGTCAGTGCGGTGACACGGTTATGACTCGAATCGGCAACGGCCCCCGGGCATTCTCGATGTGGCGGGCACTCACCTGCGTTAGCGTGTCCCTGGACTGCAGCATTGCGAATCCGGCGATACAACGCGAAGGGTGTACACATGCAGCCACGACGACCGTCGCGCTTCGGCCGTGTTCTGGCAGTCATTCTGATCGGCGTGTTCGGCGTCGTGCCGCTGATCATCCCGATGGGTGCCGAGGCGACCGCCGCGCCCGGCGATCCGCCCGGACCGTTGAGTCTGCGCGACATCGGGTCGTCGTCGACACTGGCCTTTCCCGGGCAACAGGGCGCGGTGAGCGTGTCGCTGCCGGTGCCGCAGAACCTGGCGCCCACCGAGATTCGCGGCAGCGCTCAGCTGCCTGCTTTCGTCACCGGTGGGAATGTCGATGTGGTGCAAGGCGATCGGCTGATCTCCCGCAACCCCATCCCGACCGCACCGGGTGCGCCCATCACGCTGTCCCTGCGCGGGGTCCGGGTCGATCGCAATGCGGTGGACATCGTGTTGCGGTCGTATCTGCGGGCCGAGGGCTTCTGTCAGTTCGACCCCGACAACGCTTTTCGGATCGTCAACGCCTCGGTGACCTACACCGGTCGTGAGGCACGGCCGAGCAGCGTCGCCGACTTCCTGCCGCCGATCCTGCAGAAACTGACGATCTATGTGCCCGACGACGTGTCGCAGGCCGAGGGGGCGTCCGCGGTCAACCTCGCCGCGGCCGTGGTGGCGAACTACGGAACCACCCCGGTCGAGGTGGTCACCGAGTCGTTGCCGAGGGCGTCGCTCACACCGACCACGACCCCGGGATCGCTGGAACGCCAGATCGTGGTGAGCACCTCCGCCCCGGCCGGTCTGACCCTGCGCGACGGCCCCGGCTGGCCGTATCTCGTCATCGGCGGGTCGTCGGATGAGCTGCTGGCACAGACGCAGTTCCTCGGCACCGATCTGTCGAGGATTGCGATGACGTCGTCGGCCGTCGCCGGGCCACTGCACACCGCACCCCAGCTCGCCCCGCCGGTCCAGACGCTCGCCGACCTGGGCGTCAACGACCAGCTCGTCACCTCCAGCGCCTGGCCGACGGTGTCCTTCGGCATCGACCAGACCCGGCTCGGACGCCCGTCGCACAACCTGCGGCTGCAGGTGAAGGGTTCCTACTCCTACGGGTCCGACACCGGCGGCCAGCTCTCGGTGCGGGTGGGCAACCGGACCATCGACTCCTGGGCGGCCGATTCGTCGGGCGCCTACGACCGCTGGGTCGACGTCCCCCACGACGTGGTGGGCCGATTCACCGAGGTGTCGATCGTCTACACCAGAGCGCAGGTCGGCGAGCAGTGCGGGGCCGGAACGCGCGCCTCGCTGAGCCTCGACTCCTCCGGAGAGGTGACCTCCGATGCCGCCGATCCACCCACCCCGGCTGGTTTCGGATCGCTACCGCAGGCGCTGATGCCGCGCACCCGCCTTGCCTGGACCCGTGGCGACGTCGCCGACGTCACGCGGGCGGTCGCGATCATCACCGGGTTGCAGCGGATGTCCTCGGTGGCCCTCGGCGTCGACGTCGTATCGATGTCGGACGCGATGAGCGCCGAGGCGCCGGCGATCCTGATCGCGGCCGACGGCACCGGACTGGGAGACCTGAAACTCCCGGTCACGGCGGATGGTTCGACGGTGACGGTGACCAACACCGGTGGCGAGGAGTCGCAGGTGACGATGACACTCGCACTGCGCTACGGCACGCTGCAGGTGGTCCGCGAGGACGACCGGACGGTGCTGGTCGCCACGTCCACCGCCGACACCGCCGACCTCGATGCGATCCTCGCCTGGCTGGGCGACGACCCGGATCGTTGGCCGGGGTTGAGCGGTGACGCGGTGTTGCAGGTCGCCGGCAAGGAACCGGTGTTCGTGAGCAGCGACGCCGTGGTGCCGCCGGCCTCGTCGACCGATTCGGGATGGTCGGTGTTGCAGGCCGCCGGTGTCGCCTTCGGCGCGGCGGTCGCCGCCATCGCGGTCGCGGTGCTCGTGGTCGTCAGCGGTCGACGCCGACCGCGACGCGAGTGACGGTGTCGTCGCCGTGACGGTGACCGAACAGCCGGTCTCGACACCGGGGCGGCAGTCGATCGCGATCTGGTCGGCCGCGCATCCGGGGTGGACCATCGTCGGCCGGTGGGTGGTCCTGGTGACGCTCACCGTCGCCGGCTTCTGGAACACCATCGCCGCGATCGTCGCCGAGATCTATGCGCAGACGCTCATCGGTTACGTCCCGGTCCTGGTGCTGCTCTGCGCGATCGCCGCGGTGGGCGTCTCCTGGCGCCGGCACCCGGAGCCACCCATCTATGACCGCCAGACCGATGTCATCGTCGGCATGATCGTGTTGCTGCTCGCGATTGCCGTCAAATACCTTGTGACCCCCCGCTATTCGCAGGCATATCTCACCGCGCACATGGATCTGCTGGCGCTGTGGCTGTTCGTGCTGGGCGCCGCGATCATCCTGTTCGGACTCCGGCCGGTCGCCCGGTATCGCTGGGTGTTGCTGATCCTGATCGCCATCTGGCCGATCCCTACACGCGTGGTGGTGCTGAGCCTGGGCGGGTCGGCAACCACGGTCGAGGGCGCGGTCACGGTGGCCTACGCCGCTGCGGCGACCGCTGTCGCAGTGGGCCGGACCTGGCGTCGAGCCGTTGCCGGAGCGGCGCTGGCGTTCGTCGTCGGCGGTGTCGGGCTGGGCGTGACGGTCGTCGTGGACGCCCCTCGAGGCGCCGTCGTCACACTGCCGGCCCTCGCGGCAGCACTCGCCGCGTCGGCCGTGACGTACGTCGAGTACCGACATCGCGGCGGCCATCCGTGGTCACCCCTGGGCCGGCAGGTGCTGCCGCCGACGCTGTCGCGGGTCGGCCGGCCGACAGTGGTGCTGGTCCTCGCGGCGGGGATCCTCGCGTTCATCCCGGTGCCGCCGGTCGGCACCTGGCCCAGCGCACGCATCGACGGTCTGCCGACCGGGCAGCCGCTGGCGGTGCCCCCCGGCTGGCGGCAGGCCTCGCTGGACCGCTACGACTGGGTGACGCGCCTCTACGGCCGGGACTCGGTGCTGATCCGGCAGGTCATGGTCCAGACCGCGGGCGATCCCGCGTTCGACAAGTTCGCGCGTCCCCGCCGGGTGATGGTCGACAGCGTCGACAGCGCGCGACCGCTGGCACTGGAGGTGTACCCGTACATCTTTCGGTACGACCTGGTGGGCGACCGGTTTGCTCCCGCCGAGGAGATCGACCTCCCGCACGGCGTGCAGTCGTGGATCTGGAACGTTGTCGATGACCGCCGGTATCTGACATACACCGTGCTGTCGTGGTGGTGGACCAACGGGTCGCGGACGCAGCAGATCATGCTGTGGTCGGTGGACAACCACGAGTCCGACGCCTTCTTCCCGCCGCCGCAGATGACGGTCGGTGGCAATCTCAACACCATGTTCACGGTGCTCTTGCGGGGCAACGCCGTGATCCGCGCGAGTGCGGCCAAGCAGAACGATCGAGCCCTGCTCACCGATCTGGCGACGGGACTGGTGCAGTCACAGGCCGCCCGGGCCGCACAGTCGGCCGGCGGGTGATGGCGATGAGTGATACATCCGGCCTGAGCCGGCACACCCGGTCCGATCGTGACGTGGCCGAACTCCTCGCCGACCCGCAGTACCGGGCCGCCGCGCTCGACGACGCGGTCAACCGCATTCGCACCGCCGACGTCGACCGGTCGGCATCGGTCCCGTTCAACCGCACCCAGAAGCTGCTCGGTCTGCTCGGAGCGGTGGTGAGTGTTGTTGCGCTGGTGCTGTTTCCGGTCGGCGCGGTCGCGACCTTCGTGTCCGTCGTCACCGTCGCCTACGTGATCACGCTGGTCGACCGGTTGGTGATCTTCCGCCGCGGACTGGTAAACGGGGCGATCCGGGTGACCGACGAGCAGGCCCGTTCCATCCCCGACGACGACCTACCGCCCTACACCGTGCTGGTGCCCGCCTACGGCGAGCCCGAGGTGGTGGGTGACCTCATCGCCGCCGTCGAATCGATCGAGTACCCGCGCGACAAACTACAGGTGCTCCTGCTGCTCGAAGAGGATGACGAGCCGACGATCGTCGCCGCTCGTGCGGTCGAGGCGTCGGGGATCGTGACCGTGGTGCTCACCCCGCCGGCCGATCCCCGCACCAAACCCAAGGCGTGCAACTACGGGCTGCATTTCGCCACCGGCGACATCGTCACGATCTTCGACGCCGAGGATCAGCCCGACCCGCTCCAGCTTCGCCGCGCGGTGCACGTGTTCACCCACATCGACGACGACTCGGTGGTGTGCGTGCAGGGCAAGCTCAGCTTCCACAATTCGCGCGACAACATCCTCACCGAGTGGTTCACCGCGGACTACGGCATCTGGTTCGGTTTCCTGCTGCCCGGCATGATGGTCAGCCGCGCGCCGATTCCGTTGGGCGGCACGTCGAATCACTTCCGCCGTGACGTGCTCGACCGCATCGGCGCCTGGGATCCGTTCAACGTCACCGAGGACGCCGACCTCGGTGTCCGCATCGCCGATTCGGGATATCGCACGGCCGTACTGGATTCGGTGACACTCGAGGAAGCCAACGTCGACGCCATCAACTGGATTCGGCAGCGATCCCGTTGGTACAAGGGTTATCTGCAGACCTGGCTGGTGCACATGCGTCATCCGGTTCGGTTGTGGCGCATCCTGGGCACGGTGGCGTGGCTCCGGTTCACCCTGCTGATCGCCGGCACGCCGCTCATCGCCTGCGTCAACATGCTGTTCTGGCTGATCCTGGTGCTCTGGGTCGCCGGGCAACCACCGGTGGTCGCCGACCTCTTCCCGGGCCCGATCTACTACCTGGCGCTGATCTCACTGATCTTCGGCAACGGTGCTGCGATCTACATGAACCTCATCGCGATCCGCGAGAACGGGCGCAGCGACCTGGTGGTCTCCGCGCTGCTCGTGCCGGCCTACTGGTTGCTGATGAGTGTTGCCGCGATCAAAGGGGTCTGGCAGATCCTGGTCAATCCGTCCTACTGGGAGAAGACCTTTCACGGACTGTCGACATCCGATGCGGCGAGCGGGGACAGCTCCTCTGACGGGAAAGCCGGGTCGGCGTGAGTACCCGCCGGACACCGTCGCCCGGTGCCGCGCTGCTGGTCTTCACGATCTGCTTCGTCGCCTACCTCGCGTTCGGGGTGTACCTGGCGGCCGGCCT
This sequence comes from Gordonia bronchialis DSM 43247, assembly GCF_000024785.1. Lineage (NCBI taxonomy): Bacteria > Bacillati > Actinomycetota > Actinomycetes > Mycobacteriales > Gordoniaceae > Gordonia > Gordonia bronchialis. The sequence continues at coordinate 1,044,337 of NC_013441.1, forward strand.
GAATGTCTTTGTGGGCGACTCGCTGGCGCGGGTGCAGGCGGCCCAGAGCGTACTATTCAGTCGCGATCCACATCTGGCCGCGATCGGCTTCATCTTCACCCCGCTCACGGCGATCGTGCAGCTTCCGTTGACCGCACTCACGCCGTGGTGGCCGGAGATGACCACCGAGGCGCTGTCCGCGGCGGTGATGTCGGCCGCGTTCATGGCCGGCTCGGTGGTCCAGGTGTCGGGGGTGGCCCGCGACCGGGCCCTGCCGCGCTGGGTGTCGGTCACCGTCACCGTCTGTTACGCGGTCAACCCGATGATCGTGGTCTACGCGGCCAACGGGATGAGCGAGGCGCCGTATCTGTTCTTGCTGGCCTGGGCGTCGCGCCGGCTGATCCGATGGGTGGACAACGACGATGTCCACGAACTCACGGTCGCCGCAATCGCTTTGGGGCTCGGCTACCTGACCCGCTACGACGGGGGTGCGGCCACGATCGCGGCCGCGGCGCTGGTGGCCGTGGTGTCGTTTCGCCGCGCCGGACCGGGTGGGGTCGCGCGAGCGGTTCGCGCGGGGGGATCGATCGCGGCGTCGGACCGGTGGTATCGGACCATCCTGGACGTGACGCTCGTGGTGTTGCCCAGTGCGGTGGCCTTCATCGGGTGGGCCTTCACCAGTTGGCTGATCACCGGAAACGCCTTCGCCCAGTTCTCGTCGGAGTACGGAAACGCCTCGATCATCGCGCAGTCGGGCGGCAGTGGGTCGGCGACCGTGTCTGCGGCACTGGCGTTCTCGGCCACCGAGCTGTTGATCCTGGCGCCGCTGCTGCCGCTGCTGCTGGTCGTCGTCGCGACGACGCGGACGCTGCGACATCGGCTATATCCCCTGATGCCGTCGGTGCTGTTGATCGGTGCGGTCCTCGCGTTCCAGGTCCTGAGTTACAGCCGGGGTTCGACCTTCGGTTTCCTGCGCTTCTACATCACCGTGATCCTGTTGTCGGGGCTGGTGGCGATGCTGGCGACCCCCGCCCGCCGCCGGGTGCCCACCCGCCGGCCGGGGTTACGCGCCGCGCCGCCGGCGGTCGAGACGGGCCCGCACACAGGGCGATCCGCGACCGTCCTGGGGATCTGCGCGGTGGTCACCATGGCACTGGCGATCCCCGTCACCGCCGTCGGTATGACATCGCCCAAACGGGCGCCCCAGGAGTTCGCGCTCGAGGCGGTGATCGCACCGCGGCCGGATTCGACCGACCAGCGCCACCTCGACGCGCGGCGCCTCCTGCGTACGTTCTCGACCGAGCGGCGGCTCGCGCAGTACCTCGACTCACTGAATCTCCCGGACGGGAGCGTCCTGACCGACACCGTCTACGGATTCGCCGTGGTGGTCGCCTCCACCCGGCCACGACAGTTCGTGATCCCGTCGGATCAGGATTTCACCAACATCCTCAACGACCCTGCGGCACACGGTGTTCGATACCTGCTCACCGTGCCCAAGGCGGGACGCGGTGTCTCCGACGCCCTCAACGTCCGCTATCCGACGCTCTACGACAACGGTGCCCAGATCTCCGTGTTGGTGCTCGAGGTCCCCAATGATGGTGCCGACCAGATCGATTGGCGGGTCTACCGGGTGATCCCGACCTGACGGTGCCGCATCATCGAATCCGAGCCCGCCGTTGACCGGGCGCCCAAATCCGTTGACCGTGGGCAGGCTCAAGGGGTCGGGTGCCCGGTCAGCGCGCGGTGTCGGTGACGACCCGCCACGCCGGGTCGTCTGGCCCGATGTCGTAGGTGCATTCGTTCTCGCGCGGATCAGGGACGAAGGCCCACAGCAGGGCGCCGGCGACACCGGCGGCGCGATCGTCGGCGATGATCTTCCGGAAGCATGCGGCACGTGCGGCGATCGGCAGGCAGGAACCGGCATCGATGCCGATCTCGTTGACCACCAGGGGTTTACCTGCGGCACGTGCCTGGGTGAGGCGGGCCGGTAGGTCGCTGCCGTGCGGTCCGGAGGCATCGATGGCGGAGAGATAGTCGTGGAAGTCGGCCACGTCTATGCCCGGGGAGGCGAGCACCCGGCCGTAGTCGTCGTCGGCGGTGCCGCACTGGTCGCCGCCGACCAATCCGGAGAAGATCGGGCGGGTGGGGTCGAGGGACCGGAGCATGGCTCCCGCGGTGTCGAAGAACGTGCGGAGTACGTCGGCGGCATCCGAGGGGCACGTGCGCTGCTGCCAGGCACACGATGTGGTGCACATGCTGGGCTCGGGTTCGCCGACCAGCTCCCATCCGGCGATGGATCGCGAGCCGCGCCAGCGGGTGACGGCGGTCTCCAGCCAGGCGGCGTAGGTGAGTCGCCCGACGCCGGTGGTGGTGCGCCAGCCGTCCACGTACCAGGGGAGTTGCTTGAAGACCTTGTCCTCACAGGCGCCCTCGTTGCTGGTCAGCACTGGCAACAGCATCTGGTGGTGGCGTTCGTCGGCGGCGATGACGGCATCGAGTGGACCGAAGTTCACCAGCCCGGTCCGTTTGTCGACGACGAACGACGAGTAGAGGTTGAACCGCGTCAATGCGCGCGGTGGTAGTCGTCCGAAGTAGTCGTCGAGGTTCACCGCCGCGCCGCACCCGCGGTTCACCGACCAGTCGGTGCCGAGCTGATAGGCATTGAATCCCGTTGGCCACCAAGGTGTTTTGTCCAGTGTCAGGCCGGTCGGGGTCGCCTGCACCCGCCCGGTGCGCGGGGGGGAGGTCGTCGGACCGGCACTGTCCTGTGATGACGTGCAGCCGGCCACCACGAGCACGACGAGGACGAGCAGGCACACCGCGATACGGCGAACGGTCGGGAGCGCACAACGCCTCGTCACAGCTGAAGGCTACTCGCGGTGACGGACACGCACCGCGGGCTCGGAAAGAGAACCCGGTGCGGTCGGCGCGTCACTGGGCGGGATTAGTGTGCACCGTATGCCACTCTCCCTCGGATGCCGCGATGTCGATCGAGCTGTGGTCGGAGTCCTCGCCCTGATGTGCGTCGCGCTGCTGAGCGCTTGCGGGGCCGACGATGGTCCCGCCGGGCCGGTGTCGTCGACGGCGGAGGTCGCGACGTCGTCGAGCACCGCGTCCACGCCGCCGCGGCCGAGCACCCCGAGCTACCCGCCGCCCTACATCGATCACGTCACCTGGGTACAGACCGCCGTCGGACCGAGCCTGCAGGTCTACCCGACGACGTCGGGCCGCTACACCGCCGACGCGTCGGCCATGAACGCCGCCTGGGCCGAGGTGGTGCGTCTGGACCGGTCCGCGGACACCCCGGGCATGCAGGCCCAGTTCGACTGCCACTGGCGGTTCGCGCGGATCGTCGAACCGGAGAAGCCGAGCTGGAATCTCGAACCGGGCCGGCCGGTCGTCGACGAGAACACCATGATTGCCACCCGCTGCAACCCGGGATTCGCCGAAGAATAGGGTCGCCGCGCGGTTGGCCCCTCAGCGCGTGCGGTACACCCGCCGTCGCCCGATCATCCGGCACGCCAGGTAGATCAGGAACGAGATGGTGGTGACGAAGACGGACACCGGCAGCTTGGGGGCCAGCGACAGGATGAGTCCGCCGACGGCGGCGACCTCCGCGAAGACGACCGAGAGCGCGATGACCTTCGTCGGGTTGGCGGTCAGACGAGCCGCCGCGGCACCCGGCGTGATCATCAGCGACATCACCAGCAGGGCGCCGATGATCTGGACTCCCTGTGCGCAGGCCAGACCCATGATGATCGCGAAGACCACCGAGAGGGTCCGCACCGGGACGCCGTGGGCCTGGGCGACGCGCGGATCGGTCGAGGCGAACAACAGCGGCCGGTAGATCACCGCCATCACCGCCAGCACGACGCCGGTGGTGATCGCGATCGCGGTCAGGCCGCTGACCCCGACGCTGACCACCTGCCCGGTGAGCAGCGCGAAGCCGGTCTGGCTGGAGCCGTAGAGCGCGAGGAACAGCACGCCGAGGCCGAGCCCGAAAGCCATCACCACGCCGATCACCGAATCACGTTCGCGCGCTTTGTTCCCCAGGAACCCGAAGACAGCGGCCGCGATCACCGCGCCCACCACGCCACCCACGTTGACGCTGACGCCGAGCAGTAGGGCGGCAGCCGCGCCGGTGACCGACAGCTCGCTGATGCCGTGGACGGCGAAGGACATCTGCCGGGTGACGATGAGCGGCGCCAGGATTCCGCCGAGCAGACCGAGCAGCGCCATGGCGAGCAGGGCCTGCAGCATGAAGTCGTAGCCGAGGAGTCTGGCGGTGAGTTCGAAGTTCCACAGGTCGCTGAACTGGCGGTCTGCCGCGGCCAGCGTCATGGTCATGAGCCGACGTCCTCGGTGGTCTCGACGCAGTGGTGTCCGTCTTCGCCGCCGATGACCACCAGGCGTCCCTTGACGCGCAGCACCTCGACGTCGCTGCCGTAGAGCTCCGACAGGGTCGCGGTGTTCATGACCTCGGCGGTGGTGCCGACGCGGAAGCGGCCGCCGACGAGGTAGAGCACCCGATCCACGTACGGGAGGATCGGGTTGATCTCATGGGTGACGAAGACGATCGCGGTGTTGGCGCGGCGTCGTCGAGCGTCGATCAGTTCCACCACCCGCTCCTGGTTGGCGGGGTCGAGGCTGGCCAGTGGCTCGTCGCAGAGCAGCAGCCGGGGGTCGGTGGTCAATGCCTGGGCGACCCGCAGCCGCTGCTGTTCGCCGCCGGAGAGCACCCCCACCGGCGCGTTCGCATACGCCTGCGCGCCCACCTGCGCCAGCGCGTCGTCGACGATCATCGCCCGCCGTCGGCGCCCGGCGAGGCCGAGTCCCCACCGCTTGCCGTCGACACCGAATCCGACGAGGTCGCGTCCGCGCAGCGCCATCGGGTCGGCGTCGTCGGAATGTTGTTGCGGCACATAGCCGATGGGTTCGGTCACGGTCACCGAGCCACCCGTCAGCGGATACTGGCGCAGCAGGGTGCGCAGGAACGACGTCTTTCCCGAGCCGTTGGGACCGAGGACGGCGACGAATTCGCCGGGGGCGATCTCGAGATCGAGGTGATCCCACAGCACGCGGTCGCCGAAGGCGAGCCGCGCATCGTGGAAGGCGACGGCGGGCTGTCCGGTCATCTGGCCGGCTCGGCCAACGCCGCGGCCAGGGCGTCGATCTGCGCCGTCTGCCAGGCGATGTAGCTGGTGACGCCGTCGGGCAGGGTCTCGGTGAACCGCAGCACCGGGACGCCTGCGCCCTCGGCGATGGGCAGCATCTGCTTGGTCACGGCGTCGACGGCCTGAGTGTTGTAGATGAAAGCGCGCACGGTCCGATTCTTCAGCAGATCCTGCATCGCCGCGATGTCGGCTGCCGCGGGGGAGTTGCCCTCCTCCACCGACTGGGTGAATCCGGCGGGGGAGGCATCCACCAGACCGGCTTCGGTGAGCAGGTAGCCGGCCAGGGGCTCGGTCTGGGCGACCTTGGTGCCGTCGTGAGCGGTCTTGATGGCGGCGAGCTTGTCGCGCAGGGTGGTGATCTGGCCGGTGAAGGCGGCGGCGTTGGCCTTGTAGGCGTCGGCGTTCGCGCTGTCCTTCTCGCCGAGCGCGGCGGCGATCTTGTCGGCCACCTGGGCCACGACGGCGAGGTCGTAGAAGACGTGCTCGTTGATCACGCCGTGGTCGTGGTGGTGACCGGACTCGTGGTCGTGCTCGGTCCCGTCACCGTGTCCGAGCAGCGAGAATGCGTTGACCACCGCGGAGTCGGTGCCCGCGGACGCCTTCTCCATGTAGGCGTCGTAGCCGCCGCCGTTGAGGACCACGACATCGGCGTCGACGATCGAGGCGGTGTCGGCGGCCGACGGCTCGAACTCGTGCGGATCACCGTCGGCGTTGGTGTAGAGCGCGGTGACGGTGGCCTTGTCACCGGCCACCGCGGCGGCGACCGACCCCCACACGTTGGTCGAGGTCACCACCGTGGGCTTGCCGTCACCGGAGTCCGAACCGCCCGAGCAGCCGGCGATGACCAGCGTGACGGCGGTGAGCAGTCCCGCCAGAGTCCAGACGGTTCGCCGCATCTTTCGACCTCCCACAAGTGGCAAATGATAATCGTTACCGACAAGAGTGTAGGGCAGGAGGAAGGGCAAGCGAAATCGGGATGCGAGGGGGATCGATCACCCGGTCCCGGTAATGATCACCGGCACCACGAATCGTCGGAGCAGGTCGGCTTCGGCATCGGGGGAGCCGGCCGGGTCGCTCAGCAACGAGACGATCACCCGGACCAGCCAGCGGGCCCGCTCGGTGCGGTCGGTCTCGTCGGACGCGGGCGCGACACCACCCAGAAACGACGTCGCAATCGACTCGATGGCCGGTGACACGAGTGCGAGATGAGTTGCCGGACCGGCGGTTTCCGGCGTGAACCAGGCTGCCAGGGCGGGGTTGCCGCGAACGCCGTCGAGTGCGGTGCGCACCGCGGCGACGAGGCGCTCGGCGGGATCGGCGACGGTGCGGGTGCCCCGCGCTATCTCCTCGGCCAGTTCGCCGGCCGCGCGGTCGACGTAGGCGGCCAACAGTTCCGTCTTGCCCGGGAAGTAGCGGTACAGCGTGGCCCGTGAGCATCCGACGGCCTGCGCCACATCGCGCATCGTCACCGACGACACGCCCCGGGCGGTGAAGAGTTCCTCGGCACGATCGAGGATGCGACGGGACGCGAGATCGGCGCGTTCGGCGGCCAGCCAATCGGTGGAACTCATGCTCCGACGCCGGACGGGTAGAACGGCACGTAGGTGGGTCGGCGTACGTAATTGCCTTCTGCCCAGCGGATTCCGGCGACATCGACCGCGAAGTCCGGGTACCGGGACAGTAGTTCGGTGAGCGTGACGCGCGCCGCGAGGCGGGCTGCCGCGGCGCCGAGGCAGTGGTGGGCGCCGTGGCTGAACGTCAGGATGTTGCGGGGTCGCCGCCCGACGTCGAGGTGCTCGGCGTCGGGGCCGAAGGCCTGCGGATCGCGGTTGGCCGCCGCGTAACAGAGCAGCACCTTGCGGGCCGCCGGGATGGTCACCGGGCCGTCGGCGCCGGCGAGCGTCACCGCCCGCGTGGTCGTCCGCGCGAGGTTCTGCACCGGCGAGGTGAGGCGCAGGAATTCGTCGACGGCGTCGCCGATCAGCGCCGGGTCGTCGAGTAGCCGGGCCCGCTGATCCGGGTATCGGTGCAGCAATTCGATGCTGCCGCCGAGCATTCCGGTGGTGGTGTCGTTGCCGCCGGCGACCATCGTGAAGGTGAATGCCAGCACCGAGAGCACCCCGGCGTCCTCGTCGGCGATCCCGGCGGCCACGAGATGGGACACGGTGTCGTCGGCGGGATGATCGCGGCGGTACTCGATCAGCCGGCCGAAGTAGCCCAGCATGTCCAAGGTCGCCGGACCCGCGTCGGGCGAATCGGGAGAGGCACCGACGATCGCATCGGTCCATCCGTCGAACTGTGCCCGGTCCGACTCGGGCACACCGAGATAGTGGGCCACCACCATGCTCGGCAGCGGTTTGAACAATTCGCCGACGATGTCGGCGGGCCCGTCGGATGCCCCGTCGATGCGATCGAGGCGTTCGCGGACGAAGTCGCGGATCTGCGGTTCGAGTGCGGAGACCTGCCGCGGGGTGAACCCCCGGGCGACGAGGCGGCGGAACGCGGTGTGGGCCGGCGGATCGGTCATCACCATCGGCGGGTTGTCGGTCATGCCGATCGCGGCGAGTTCACCGTAGGTGACGGTGAGGCCGTCCGCGGAGGAGAAGGTCGACGGGTCCGACGCGGCCGCGAGCACGTCGGCATGCCGGGTCAGGACCCAGTACTCGCCCGGGTCCGACGCCGACGCCGCCCCGGTGGCAACGCGGTGCACCGGTGCGGCAGATCGCAGGCGGGCGTACATACCGAAGGGGTTCGCCCACGTCGCGCCGGATCGGAGGGTGAATACCGGGGCGTGAGACGTTGTCGACGTCATGTGTCCATCGTGAGACACATCGACCAGAGTGTCAACGGCCGTGGATGGGATTTGTGGTGTGGGCCATTAAGGTGGAGGGATGACCACCGGCCCGCTCCCGCGGCGTGTAGCGCTGATCTCCGTGCACACCTCGCCGCTGGCGCAACCGGGCACCGGTGACGCGGGCGGGATGAACGTCTACGTGTGGCAGACGGCCACCCGGCTGGCCCGGCGCGGGGTAGAGGTGGAGATCTTCACCCGGGCGACGTCGTCGAGCGATGCGCCGCGAGTGGCCGCGGCTCCCCGGGTGACGGTCCGCAACGTCGTCGCCGGTCCCTTCGAAGGGCTCGACAAGCGTGATCTGCCCGCGCAGCTGTGCGCGTTCACCGCCGGCGTACTCCGTGCCGAAGCGGCGCAGGAGCCCGGGTACTACGATCTGATCCACTCGCACTACTGGCTGTCCGGGCAGGTGGGCTGGCTGGCGCGCGACCGGTGGGGTGTGCCGCTGGTGCACACCGCGCACACCCTGGCCGCGGTGAAGAACGCGTCGCTGGCCGCCGGTGACACCGCCGAGCCGCAGTTGCGCGTCATCGGTGAACAACAGGTGGTCGACGAGGCCGATCGCCTCATCGCGAACACCGAAACCGAAGCGAGCGAACTGATCTCGATGTACGGTGCCGACCCCGCCCGCATCGACGTGGTGACCCCGGGCGCCGACCTGGACTGCTACACCCCCGGCCCGCGGGAGATGGCACGCACCTCGCTGGGGCTCGACCAGAACGAGGCCATCGTGACCTTCGTCGGGCGCATCCAGCCGCTCAAGGCCCCCGACCTGCTCATCGAGGCGGCGGCCCCACTGATCCGGCGCTCGCGGACCTCGCGTCGGCCGGTGCGCGTCCTCATCGTCGGCGGCCCGTCGGGTTCCGGGCTCGACCGGCCGACCGCGCTGATCGACCTGGCCCACGACCTCGGGATCGCCGACGCGGTGACCTTTCTCCCACCCCAGGCGCCGGCCCGCCTGGCCGATGTCTACCGGGCGTCGAATCTTGTTGCGGTGCCGAGTCACTCGGAGAGCTTCGGCCTGGTGGCCATCGAGGCGCAGGCATGCGGCACCCCGGTGCTGGCTGCCGACGTCGGCGGGTTGTCGGTGGCCGTCGCCGGGGGCCGGACCGGCGTGCTCGTCGGCTCCCATGCGGTGGGGGACTGGACCAACGCGCTGGAAAAGGCACTGGCACAACCAGATCGGCTGGCCGAGATGGGCCGCAACGCGCGCGTTCATGCCGAACAGTTCTCCTGGGACCACACCGTCGACGCCATGCTGTCGAGCTATTCGCGTGCGATGCAGTCGTTCGCGGCGCGCAATCCCGATGCGGCACAGTCGGTTGCGGCGCAGAACGTGACCGGCTCGTCGTCGCGGACGCGGCGGCCGTGGCGTCGTCGGCGCAGCACCTTGTTGCCCATGACCGGACGGAGTTGAACTCGTGTCTCATACCGACGTCATCGAACTGCTCGAGAAAACGCTGACCGCGCGGGAAATCGAGTTCAGCCGCAAGAGTTCCGGCGGTGCCGAATCCGAGCATCTGGTGCTCGAACTTCCCGGTGAACGCAAACTGAAGACGACGGTGCTGCTCACCGCGAGCCGCTACGGCGTGCGGGTCGAGGCGTTTGTGTGTCGCCGCCCCGACGAGGACCACGAAGCCGTCTACCGGTTCCTGCTCAAACGCAATCGCAGGCTCTACGGCGTCGCCTACACCATCGACAACACCGGTGACATCTATCTCGTCGGCCGGATCTCGGTCGACGCACTGGATTCCGACGAGGTCGACCGGGTTCTGGGCCAGGTCCTCGAAGCCGCCGACGGCGATTTCAACACACTGCTCGAGATCGGCTTCCACACGTCCATCCAGCGTGAATGGGCCTGGCGGGTGTCGCGTGGGGAGTCGCTGCGCAACCTGCTCGCCTTCGAGCGCCTCATCGACAAGGAATCGCTCCCCGAACCCGGCGAGCCCCTTCCGGATCGGTACATCCCAGGGATCACCGGGGTCGACGAGCCTGGTTCGCCGGACGACTGAACCTAGTCGCGTTCTTCCTCCTGCAATGTGTTCGTCCTCCCTCTGCAAACGGAGGATGAACACGCTGCAGGAGGAAGAGCCAATCCGGCTCAGACCGGTGGATAAATTCTGAGCGATGGTGCCAGCGCGAGGCATGATCTGCCGTATGGCCGATTTCGACGCCGACGACCTGGTGTTTCGCGCGGACACACTCTCGTCCGGCCGCACTGATGGCGATTTGCGGCGCGATGTCCGAGACGGAGTGGCACAACGTATCTGGCGCGGCGTCTACCTGCCTGCCCGCGACGGCGCGCACGGCTATGAGGCACAGCTCGAGAAGTATCGCGCGACGATCCGGGCGGCCGCACTCAGCGGTGGGGATATGCGAGTCATCAGTCACGCGTCGGCTCTCGCGGTGCAGCGGATTCCGATGTTGCGTCCAGATCTGTCGAAGGTGCACTTCACCGCGGAGGGATCGGGCAAGACCACCAAGCGTGCGGTGATTCATCAGGCATCGCTCGACGGCGACGTCATAGAGGTCGACGGACTCTCGGTCACCACTCTGCCGCGATCGACGTGCGATCACGCCCGGATGGGCACGCTGGAGCAGGCGGTGTGTGTACTCGACGCCGGGATGCATGCGGGTGTGACAGAGGATCAGCTTGCGCAGCAGATGGCCCGGATGCGTCGTGGTCATCGCATTGCGATCCTGCGGGCCGCGATTCCGCTTGCCGACGGCTTGGCCGAGAGCGTGGGCGAATCATTGAGCCGTTTGGTCATGGTCCGACACCCATTGATACCCGCGCCTGACCTGCAGGTACAGATCACCATCGACGTCGGTGGTCAACGCAGGCAGGTGCGTGCCGACTTCGGATGGCGCGACCAGGAGGGTGTGCTGCGCCTCATCGGGGAGTTCGACGGTCGATTCAAGTACCACCGTGCGAATCCGTTCGGTAGGGATCGCCTCCCCGAAGATGTGATCTACGCCGAGAAGCTGCGGGAGGACGCGATCCGTGACACGGGACCGCACGTCGTCCGATGGACATGGTCTGACACGCAGCGTCCGAAGGTACTGCACGCCAAGCTGATCGGCGCTTTGGAGGTGGCTGGTCTGATTCGCTGACGTTCTTCCTCCTGCAACCCGCTCGTCCTCCTGCTGCAAACGGAGGACGAACAGGTTGCAGGAGGAAGAACCGGGCGTCGTAGAGTGGTGCTGCTCACAGATGTGCGCACCCGAATCGGACGATGCGGACATGGGTCGATCAGACTCTGACAATGAGTGTTGTTACGATTGCGGTCACACTCACCAACGGAGGTGCCATGAGTTTCACGAGTCCATTCCCCGACGTCGAGATCCCGAATCTGAGTGTCTATGACTTCCTGTTCTCCACGATCGAGGAGGCGGACATGGACCGGGTCGCCCTCGTCGACCCGAAGTCGGGCGACGAGACCAGCTACGCGCGGCTGATCGGGCAGATCCAGGCCGCTGCCGGAGCGCTGGCCGCACGCGGCATCGCGGTCGGTGACGTGGTGGGCGTTCTCTCGCCCAACATCCCCGCGTTCGCGACGGTGTTCCACGGCATCCTGCGCGCGGGCGGCACGGCGACGACGATCAACGCGCTGTTCACCGCACCGGAAATCGCCAAGCAACTCACCGACTCCAAGGCGAAGATGCTGGTCACGGTGTCGCCGCTCTTCGAGCAGGCGGCCGCCGCGGCCAAGGAGGTCGGGATCGCCGATGAGAACCTGATCGTGCTCGACGGTGAGGGGCAGAAGGCCACCGGCCATCCCAACGCGATCGACCTGCTCGCTCCCAACCTGCCGGCCCCCGAGGTGAGCTTCGACCCGGCGACCCACGTCGCGGTGCTGCCCTACAGTTCCGGCACCACCGGAAACCCGAAGGGTGTCGCGCTCAGCCATCGCAACCTGGTGGCCAACGTCGCCCAGATCGCGCCGCTGCAGGGCGCGAGCCCCGACGACGTGGTCATCGCGGTGCTGCCGTTCTTCCACATCTACGGCATGACAGTGTTGCTCAACGCCGCCCTGCACAACCGGTCGCGGCTGGTCACCATGCCGCGCTTCGACCTCGTCGAATTCCTGGAGAACATCCAGAACTTCAAGGTCACCCATGCCTACATCGCACCGCCGGTGGCGGTCGCGCTGGCCAAGCATCCCATCGTCGACAACTACGACCTGAGCTCGCTGACGACGATGATGTCGGGTGCCGCCCCGCTCGACGACGAACTCGGGCAGGCCGTCGCCAAACGCCTGAACCTGCACATGCTGCAGGGGTACGGCATGAGCGAGCTGTCCCCGGTCAGCCACATCATCCCGGCGGACACCAAAGCAGCTCTGGGGCAGGATGATCCGCCGCTGTCCTCCACTGGATGGGCGATCCCCAACACGGAGAACAAGATCGTCGATCCGGCCACCGGAAACGAGATCGACCTGCCGGCAGAGGGTCTGTCCGAGCCCGGGGAACTCTGGGTGAAGGGCCCCAACGTGATGCTGGGCTACCTCAACAACGAGCAGGCCACCGCCGACACCATCGACGCCGACGGATTCCTGCACACGGGTGACATGGCGCAGGTCGACCCCACCGGGTGCGTCTACATCGTCGACCGGCTCAAGGAACTCATCAAGTACAAGGGCTACCAGGTGCCGCCGGCCGAGTTGGAGGCGCTGCTGCTGACCCACCCGAAGGTCGCCGACACCGCCGTTGTCGGGGTGATCGATCAGGAGAGCGGCGAGGAGATCCCGAAGGCCTTCGTCGTCACCCAGCCCGACGCCGAGCTGAGCGCCGACGAAGTGATGGAGTTCGTCGCGGCGAAGGTGGCCCCGCACAAGAAGGTTCGGGCCGTCGAGTTCATCGACGCGATCCCGAAGTCGGCCTCGGGCAAGATCCTGCGCAAGGATCTGCGCAAGTAGCGCTGCCCACTCGACGCCCCGCGGCCTGCCGGTTCACCACCGGTGGGCCGCGGGGCGTCGAGGTCAGTTCACGTCCTCGAGGTGCCCTTCACGATCATTCTGCCGTCTGCGGTGCCAGTAGGTGAGCGCCCACAGGACAACACCGAGCAGCAGTAGCCAGCCGGCGATCACATACTGCTCGGTGTCGCGTCCGGTGAACGGCAAGGTGAGATACCCGGCGGTGAGCGCGCCGAGGACCGCGACGACGGCGTTGGTGCGGAAATGCTTGTGCTCCACGTGATCTCGTCGCAGCACCAGAACCGAGATGTTGACGACGGTGAACACCGCGAGCAGCAGTAGTGCGGTGGTGCCGCCGAGCAGTCCGACGACGGAACTGTCCGGGTCGGCGCTGACGTAGACCAGCAGGCACAGCGCGATGACGGTGGTGAAGATGATCGCCGCGAACGGCGTGCGACGCCCGGGGTGCACGTAAGCCAGAAAGCCCGGCAGCACACCCTGTTTGGCCATCCCGTAGAGCAGCCGGCCGGCCATCATCATGTTGATGAGAGCGGTGTTGGCGACGGCGAACATCGAGATCCAGGGCAGCAGATCGGTGATCGGGAAGTTCGGCGCCGCGGCCTGCACCACGTCGACGAGCGGTGTCTCGCTCTCGGCAAGGACTCCGACCGGGACGATCGCGACCGCGCAGATCGAGATGAGCACGTACACCACGGCGGTCAGGGCGAGCCCGGAGAGCATCACCTTGGGGAAGATGCGGACCGGGTCCTTGCATTCCTCGGCCATGTTCACCGAGTCCTCGAAGCCCACGAGCGCGAAGAATGCCAGCGCCGTCGCCGCGGTGACGGCGATGAAGACGTTCTTGTCGTCCGGGGTTTCGAAGGCCACCACGGCATCCCAGTGCTGGGCCTGCCCGCGAACGATGAACCAGTAGCCGATGAAGATCACCATCAGCAGGCCGGACAGTTCGACCAGCGTGAGAACCACGTTGGTGCCCACCCCCTCGGCGACGCCGCGGAAATTGATGAACATCACCAGCAGTAGAAACGCGATCGCGAAGAACAGCAACGCCGGGTTGGTGGGGTCGGGTTTGTCGCCGCCGGCGAAGGCGGTGAGCATGTTGACCGCAAAGGCGCGCGAGGCCGTCGTCGCCGACGTGATCCCGGAACACATCACCGTGAACAGCACGATGAAGGTGATGAAGTGAACGCCGAAAGCCTTGTGTACGTAGAGCGCAGCGCCGGCGGCCTGCGGGTACTTGGTGACCAGTTCCAGATAGGAGAAGGCGGTCAGTGTTGCCACCGCGAAGGCGATGAGGAACGGTAGCCACGCCGCGCCGCCGACCTCGCCGGCCACCTGACCGGTCAGCGCGTACACGCCGGTGCCCAGGATGTCGCCGATGATGAACAGCAGCAACAGCTTCCAGCCGAGGACGCGTTTCAGTTCGGGTTGTTCGGTGCTCGGCGCACCGGTGTCAGTGCTCGTCATGATCCGACGCTAGACCCGATATGTCCGCTTTATGAGTTTTTGCGTCCGATTCGAGACACTGGGGTCCGGTGCGCACCTGCGGTGTTGATGTGCAGGCCGTGCGAGTGGCGGCCGTCGGCGGGTTCTTGGGCCTGGCGTACCTGACCGTCTGGTCGCTGGCCGGACTGGTGCCGGCCCGCCACCGATGAGCGCGGCCGAGGCAACGTCTTCGGCCGTCGTCACCCCTCTCGGTCACCGCGAACGCGATGCGCCGGTGTGACAAACTGAGGCCCATGAGCAACGGCACCCTGATCCTGATGCGGCACGGCGAGAGCGAATGGAATGCGTCCAATCAGTTCACCGGCTGGGTGGACGTGGCACTCACCGAGAAGGGTGAGGCCGAGGCGGTGCGTGCCGGTGAGCTCCTCGTCGAACACGATCTGCTACCCGACGTCCTGTACACGTCGCTGTTGCGCCGGGCGATCCAGACCGCGCAGATCGCGCTGGACAAAGCCGACCGGCACTGGATTCCGGTCAAGCGAGACTGGCGACTCAACGAGCGTCACTACGGGGCCCTGCAGGGACTGAACAAGGCCGACACCCTCGAGAAGTACGGCAACGAGCAGTTCATGCTGTGGCGTCGGAGCTATGACACCCCGCCGCCGCCCATCGACCCGAATGCCGAGTACAGCCAGACGTCGGATCCGCGGTACGCCGACCTCGACGAGGTGCCGCTCACCGAATGCCTCAAGGACGTCGTCGCGCGGATGATCCCGTACTTCACCGAGTCGATCGCCGCCGACATCAAGGCGGGTAAGACGGTCCTCGTCGCCGCGCACGGCAACTCGCTGCGCGCCCTGGTGAAGTACCTCGACGACATCTCCGACGCCGACATCGCCGGGCTCAACATCCCGACCGGCAATCCGCTGCGTTACGACCTCGACGAGAACCTCAAGCCACTCAATCCGGGCGGAACCTACCTGGACCCCGAGGCAGCGGCAGCGGGCGCGGCGGCGGTGGCCGCCCAGGGGCAGAAGAAGTAGCCGACGCCGGCAACCCGGGCACTGGCGTAACACAATCGTCATGGTGCGATCGGTGTGATGCGCGCTACATTGGTTTCCATGGCGGATCTGGGGACCCTGCGAATCAACCATTCTCCTGCCCAGGAGCGTTACGAGGCGGTGCTGACACCGGACCCGAGCGATCGTGAGTGGGGTAATACCGACGACGTGGTGGTCGGCTACGTCGATTACGTCTCCGAGCCCTATCAGGTGGTCCTGACCCACACCGTGATCCGCGAGCAGTACAGCGGACACGGGTATGCGTCGCAGCTGGTGCAGTCGGTACTCGAGGACATCCGTGCGAGCGGCAAGCAGGTGGTGCCGGTGTGCTCCTACGTCCAGCGCTTCATCGAGCGGCACCCGGAGTATGCGGACATGGCGGTGCCGGTTCCGCAGTAGCGTCCTGCCCTATCGGTGGATTTCGACGCACGGTCGGTGGTGGTGAACCGGGTGCGGTCGGCGAGCGCGGCATTATGGGCGAATTCCGCGTGAACAGCTGCCGAACAAGCCCGGAGGATGTGCGCTCGACGTTTGTCGGGCCGTAAGCTGCGCTTGTGTTCGTTGCATTCGTTGCCGCGGCGATCGTGATCGCTCTCGTCGTCGGCATCGTGGTGGGTCGCCTGGTGGTGGCCCCCCGATTCCCTGGTCGTCGGCCCGCGGTGGCGGTGTCCTCGACGCAGGACTCCGATGCCACGACCTCGACGACCGCTCGGACCAAAGAACTCGTCTTCGAACGTGCCGACGCTCCGCGTGCGGTTCCCGACTCCGCCGAACTGCGGATCTCCGATGTCCGCGCCACCACCGACGACGGCCGGATGACCCGAGCCGGGCTGCTCAGTCTCATCGTCAGCAACACCGAAACCGCGGTCGCGGTGGTCGACGAGTTTCGCGACGTCGTCTTGTACAGCCACCGCGCCGTCGACCTGGGCATGGTGCGCGATCAGCTGCTCGCCGACGCCGTCTGGGAGGCCGCCAAGGATGTCCTCGACACCGAGGAACAGCGGCGCTTCGAGTTCAGCCCGCCGGCCTCGTCGCTGGGGTTCGTCTCCACCGGGCGCACCCGCAAACCGGCCGTGGAATCGGTCCGCTGCCTCGCCCGCCTCGTCGCACATCAGGGGGAGCGGTACGCCGTCGTCTACGGCCAGGACGACACCGAGCACATGCGGGTGGAGGCAACCCGGCGCGACTTCGTCGCCAACGTGTCCCACGAACTGAAGACGCCGGTCGGGGCGATCGGCCTGCTCGCCGAGGCGATGCTGGAATCGGCCGACGACGCCGATTCGGTACAGCATTTCGGTCGGCGCGTGGTCGCCGAGAGCGCCCGGATGGGCAACATGGTGTCCGAGCTGATTGCGCTGTCGCGGCTGCAGGGCGGGGAGACCGCCGAGTTCACCTCGGTGGACGTGGATGCTCTCATCGACGACGCCATCGAGTCGGCCACCATCGCCGCCGAGGCGGCCGCGATCGCGATGCGCGCCGACGACCCCATCGGCGTGACCGTCCGCGGAGATCGCACCCTGCTGCTGACCGCACTCAACAACCTGATCGCCAACGCGATCTCGTACTCACCCGCGGCCACCACGGTGTCGATCAGCCGGCGCGTCACCCGCGTCGACGGACGCCCGATGGTGGCCATCGCGGTCACCGACCGCGGTATCGGCATCGCCCCCGACGATCAGCAGCGCGTCTTCGAACGGTTTTTCCGCGTCGATCAGGCCCGCTCCCGGATGACCGGCGGCACCGGCCTGGGTCTGGCCATCGTCAAACACGTCGCGGCCAACCACGGCGGAGTGATCAAGCTGTGGAGCAAGCCGGGCACCGGCTCGACCTTCACACTGTGCATCCCCGAGGACCTCTCCGACGCCGCCTGGATCGACGAGGTCCACGGCACCGACGCCCATGCCGCCGCCGAACTCCCGCCCGGACTGGTCGACCCGGAGTCGGCCGCGGTGACGATCACCTCCCACGAACCGGATCCACAACAACCGACCGAAGGAAATCGATAGGTGACCCACGTTCTGATTGTCGAGGACGAGGAATCGCTGGCGGATCCGCTGGCCTTCCTGCTGCGTAAAGAAGGCTTCGAGGCGAGTGTCGTCAACGACGGAGCCCAGGCGCTGTCCACATTCGACCGCGTCAGCCCCGACATCGTCCTCCTCGACCTGATGCTGCCCGGCATGTCCGGTACCGAGATCTGCAAAGCGCTGCGCACCAGGTCATCGGTGCCGGTCATCATGGTGACCGCGCGTGACAGCGAGATCGACAAGGTGGTGGGCCTCGAACTCGGGGCCGATGACTATGTCACCAAACCGTATTCGGCCCGCGAGCTGATCGCCCGGATCCGTGCGGTACTGCGGCGCGGCGGCGACCTCGCCGAGGAGGACCTCGACATCGGCATCCTGGAGGCCGGTCCGGTCCGGATGGACGTCGAACGCCACATCGTGGCCGTCAACGGGGAGCAGATCACGTTGCCGCTCAAGGAATTCGATCTACTCGAGTACCTGTTGCGCAACGCCGGGCGGGTACTGACCCGCGGTCAGCTCATCGACCGGGTATGGGGCGCGGACTACGTGGGTGACACCAAGACACTCGACGTCCACGTCAAGCGGCTGCGGTCCAAGATCGAGCCCGACCCGGCAAACCCGAAGCACCTCATCACCGTTCGAGGATTGGGT
This sequence comes from Gordonia bronchialis DSM 43247, assembly GCF_000024785.1. NCBI lineage: Bacteria > Bacillati > Actinomycetota > Actinomycetes > Mycobacteriales > Gordoniaceae > Gordonia > Gordonia bronchialis. Next base: position 1,062,460 of record NC_013441.1, read on the forward strand.
TACAAGCTCGAGGCCTGAGGTCGACGGGCATCGCGCAGGCTGGTCACTCCGACGGCTGGATCTCGTACTTGATGTCGGTGTCGCGTCGCGTGGTCGCGGCCGCGGTGGCCGGGTGGACGGCGATGAGTCCCAACCCGTTTCGGCGTCGGCAGGCGGCGGCGAGGACGTCGTAGGCGGGTTTTCCGATCAGCTCGGTCAGCTCGGGTGCGTAGGACTCCCAGACCTGTGTCGCACCGACGTGGGCATCGGGGGAGCCCGAGCAGTACCACTGCAGGTCGTGGCCACCCTCACCCCAGCCGCGGCGGTCGAACTCGGTGATCGTCGTCTTGAGAACCTGTGTGCCGTCGGGGCGTTCGACCCAATCCTGTTCGCGCCGGACCGGCAGCTGCCAGCACACGTCGGGTTTGACGGTCAGCGGTTCGAGGCCCTTGCGTAACGCCATCGAGTGCAACGCACAGCCGACACCCCCGGCAAAACCGGGACGGTTCAGAAAGATGCAGGCGCCCTTGTGAAGTCGGGTCTTGAGGGCCGGCTCGTCGTCGAGGTCGCCCTCCTCGAGATACCCACGCGGACCGAGCGGATCCTTGCCGGAGCCCTTCTTGTGGTACTGCCAGTCGTCGGCGGTCAGCAGCGACACCCCGTGGGCGAGGCGTTTGCGGTCGTCCTTGTCGGACAGATAGGCGCCGTGACTACAGCAGCCGTCGGTCTCCCGCCCGGCGATGATGCCCTGGCACGCAGGGGTTCCGAAGACGCACGTCCAGTACGACAGCAACCACGTGAGGTCGGCGTTGATGACGTGTTCGGGGTTCGCGGGGTCGGCGAATTCGTACCATTCGCGCGGGAAGTCGAGACCGACCTCGGGGGTCGGGCGCATGCGCGCCCCAGACGTGTGGACTGACACCGTTCCACGGTAACCGGGAAAGGTGCCTGCGCGCCGCCCGGGACGCCCACGGACGCGGGATTGCCGACCTGCTGACGATGGCGATCGGTGAAGCCGTATTTTGTAATCGTGCGCTTAGGTGTTCTCGATGTGGGCAGCAACACTGTTCACCTGCTCGTGGTCGACGCTCATCGTGGCGGCCATCCGACCCCGATGAGTTCGACCAAGGCGGTTCTGCGCCTCGCCGAGCAGATCGACGGCGACGGACGGCTGTCCGACCGTGCCGCCGGCAAACTCATCGACTCGATCGATGAGTTCATGCACATCGCGACCAGTTCGGGCTGCCAGCAGATCATGGCGTTTGCCACCTCCGCGGTACGCGACGCCACCAACTGCGACGACGTACTCGCTGACGTGGCCCGCCGGACCGGAGTGCAGGTGCGGGTGCTGTCCGGCCACGACGAGGCGCGACTGACCTCGCTGGCCGTCCGGCGCTGGTACGGCTGGAGCGCCGGACGCGTCCTGGCCCTCGACATCGGCGGTGGCTCGCTGGAGATGTCCAACGGCGTCGACGAGGAACCGGATGTGGCGCTGTCCCTGCCGCTCGGGGCCGGGCGGTTGACCCGTGAATGGCTGCCCGATGATCCGCCGGACCGTCGCCGGATCGGGGTCCTGCGCGACTGGCTCGACGCCGAACTCCGGGTACCCGCCAAACAGCTCCTCGATCCCGGGCAGCCGGATCTCGCGGTCGGCACGTCGAAGACGTTCCGAAGCCTGGCCCGGCTGACCGGTGCCGCGCCGTCGAGCGCCGGTCCACGGGTGAAACGCCAACTCACCTCGAGCGGTCTGCGCCAGCTCATCGCATTCATCTCGCGCATGACCCGAGACGACCGCGCCGAGCTCGAAGGCGTCAGCGCCGACCGTGCCGGACAGCTCGTCGGGGGTGCGCTGGTGGCCGAGGCGGCCATGCGGGCACTGCAAGTCGATACACTGGAAATCTGTCCATGGGCGCTACGGGAGGGGGTCATCCTGCGTCGTCTCGATACAGAGCCGGCCGACACCCCCGAACCCATGGGAACCGAAAATGCTGGTCGGGGCGTTTAGGGGAGGGATTCGGTGCACATCACCGAAGCGCGACCAGGCCGGTGACGGACACCGGCAACACAGAAGAACGTAGAGCGATGAGCGTCGACGCCGGCTGACTGGCGGCGGCGCGCGAGGACGGAGAGCCAACGCATGGCGAACGAATCGGGACCCGATTCCCGGCCGATCTCGGTGGCGGAACTTCTCGCCCGGTCTCAGGGGGCGGATTCTGCAGAGGCAACCCGCCGTTCGGGCGACCGAGGACGACGGCGGGTGGGCCGCGAGGGCACGGTGTCGGTGTCCGAACTCACCGGCGAGATCCCTCGGGTCGGCGACGACCCCACGCCGCCGGCCGGCTCGCGCGCGCAGTCGCAACCGACCCGCCCGGCTCCGGCCACCCCGGCTCGATCTGCTCCGGCCGCCCCGGCTCGATCGGCTCCGGCTCGATCTGCCCCGGATCGATCTGCTCCGGATCGATCTGCTCCGGCGCCCGCGAGTGGTGCGTTCCCGCGGTCGACGAATCCGGTGGCGCGCCGAGGTGCCGACGACCGCGCGGTCACCGACCGTGACCGCACCGACCCCGATCGCGACCGGCCCGTCCGGCCGTCGGGCGCGCGCTCGGCCAGCGGGATGCCCGGCTTCGGCGCCCCGCCCATGTCGACCCGGGATTTCAGCGCCGACGCCGTCGCCCAGCGTCTCGGTGGGTCGGATCGTCAGCAGCCGGGACAGGCCGCCGATGACGCCGGCATCGACGAGCGCGCGGCGAACGCGGTCACCGGCATCATCCCGGTGGTCGACGGTCCCGACGACGACCTCGTGGTGGTCGACTCCGATGACGTGGTCGCCTACGACCTGTCACCCGCTCCCGCTACCGACGATGACGTCAAGGTGCGCGACACCGGCGGCTTCGCCGAGGTGATGGACGACTTCGAGGCTTATCGCTCTTTCGCCGACGTCGAGGACCAGCCGGCCGAGCCGAAGAAGAAGCGACGATGGTTCGGTCGCAAGAAGGACACCGCCGCCAGCGAATCCACCGCCAGCGAATCCACTACTGATGAACCCGTCAGCGATCGTTCGGCCCGGCGGGCCGCGGCGCAGGCGGCGACCGGGACGACGGCCGCGAGGCCGGTGGCGGACGCTCCCGCGACCGTCGAGACGTCGTCGACGCCTGCATCGACCGAGCGCAGCGCCTGGGCACCCCCCGCCGAACCGGTGACCTCTCCGGCCGACTCCGAACGCGACGAGGAGCACGACGGCCTCGAGCGTGGCGACGACTGGGCGGAATTCGACAGGACGGAATTCAACCGCGACGAATTCGATGTGGTTGCGGTCGCCGACCCTGCCGACCGCGCGAACACCGGCACCGCAGATCACTCCGACACGGCGCGAGCCGATGTCGCCAGAGCTGCCGTGCCACCAGCGCGTGCCGCTGATCCGGCCGTCGAGGAGCCCGCAGACACCTTCGACGACGACACCGTCGACGACGACACCGTTGCCGAGGACACCGTCGACGACGACACCGTTGCCGATCACCCCGTCGATGCGGCTGAGCAGTCGCCGACGAAGGCGTGGCTCATCGTCATCGGGCAGATCGTCGCGGGTCTCGCGATCGGCATCGGACTGTTCTGGGGTTTCACCGAACTGTGGAAGTGGAGCGTGTACTTCGCGCTCGTCCTGGCCGTGGTGGTCATCTTCGGGATCGTCACCTTCGCGCATCTGGTGCGTCGGACCAGAGATCTGCCGACGACGCTGCTGGCGCTCGGTGTCGGTCTGCTGGTGACCATCGGACCGCTGGTCCTGCTGGCGAGCCGGTGACCGGTTCGGCCGTCCTCTCCTGCATACCGGCCGCGGTGGGTGCGCGATGATCCCGCACCTGCCCCGGCCCGAGATCCTCGTCGGCCTGTCGACGGCCTCGGTGTATCCGCAGAACACCGAGGCGGCCTTTGCCTACGCGTCCGAACTCGGGTACGACGGCGTCGAACTCATGGTGTGGGGGGAATCGGTCAGCCAGGACATCCGCCACGTCGAGTACCTCTCCGAGCGCTATCAGATGCCGGTGCTCTCGATCCACGCGCCCTGCCTGCTGATCTCGCAACGAGTGTGGGGCCGCGACCCGCTGGTGAAACTGGCGCGATCGGTGCAGGCGGCGGAGGATCTCGGCGCGCCGACCGTCGTCGTCCATCCGCCGTTCCGCTGGCAACGCGCCTACACCGCGGCCTTCGACGACACCGTCGCCGGACTCGAGGCCGACAGCGGCGTGGCCATCGCCGTGGAGAACATGTTCCCGATGCGTGCCGACCGGCTCTTCGGTGCCGGTGACCGGTCGGTGCGCCGTCTGACCCGGCGGGGCGGTACACCGGGTGTGGCGATGTCGGCGTTCGGGAAATCCGTCGACCCGACCGATGACGGGTACGCCCACTACACCCTCGATCTCTCGCATACGGCCACCGCGGGTGCGGATGCGCTGGCCATGTTCGAGCGAATGGGGTCCCGGCTCAATCATCTGCACCTCGCCGATGGACTCGGTGCGGCCACCGACGAACACCTCATTCCCGGGGACGGGTCGCAGCCGTGTGCGGAGATCTGCCGTCGGCTCGCGGCCAGTGATTTCACCGGCGCGGTGGTGCTGGAGGTGCACACCGGCTCGGCCCGCACCAAACCCGAGCGCAGCGCACTGCTGGCCCGTTCGCTAGATTTTGCGCGGCGACACCTCAAACGCGAACTGCACAGCGGGCGGGTCACCTCCTGACCTCGCCGCGGGTCGCCGACGACGAGATGGGAACAACCGTGCCGACCCCGACCGACGACGTGACCCCCAACATCACTGTCACCGATGCCCCTGTCACCGACGATGTCGAGACCGCAGGCCCGGTGCGCAACGCGGCTCTGTCGCGTCTGCTGGCGCTGACCGAGATCGGTCGCACCGCCGAGCAGACCATCACCTACCGTGCCGAGGTCGACCCGGTGTTCACCATCGGACCCAAGGTGCACGGCGGGAGCCTGCAGATGGTGGTCGCGCACGCCGCACGGCTGGCGCTGACCGCACTGAGCCCGGACGCGGATGTCGAGCAGATCCCCGTCGCCATCTCCAGCGACTTCCTCGCCGCCCCCGACGCCGCACGGATCGACCTCGAGGTGACCCTGCGCAAACGTGGCCGGACGGTGACCGTGCTCTGCGTCGACGCCATCCAGGATGGCCGGGTGCGGGTCGCGTCGTCGGTCACGATGGTCCGCCCGGACACCGGGGAGTCCCATCACACCGCCGCGTCGGTTCTCGACGGGGTGCCCGCCGAGCCGACCTCCGAGGGTCTCGCTCTTGACGATTCGCCGATCGCGCAGATCAACCATCTGAGTCCGGCGCTCGACCTCGTCCTCGACGCGGCGAGCCTGCCGGGGTTGCGCGGGGAGACCGGCGAACCGCTGGTCCGCGGCTGGGTGAAACCCAAGGGAGCCGACCCCGACACCGACTTCGCGGTGCTGGCCTGCGACATCTCGCTGCCCGTCGTCGCCAACCTCGGTCTGCACGGCTGGGCGCCGACCGTCCAGCTCACCACCTACATCCGTCGCCGCCCGGCGCCGGGCTGGCTGCGGTTCGCCGCGACGAGCCTCGAGGTGGGACCCGGCATGTTCGAGGAGGATCATCTCGTGGTGGACTCGACCGGGACGATCGTCGCGCAGTCGCGTCAGCTCGCACTCATCCCCCAGAAGTGACCTCGCGCGGGGCCGAGATCCCCGAATCACATCGACAATTGATCAGCAGATCAGGAAGGCGGCCAGGAGTGACCGAACGCATCGCCATCATCGGCGGCGGCAAGATCGGGGAAGCGTTGCTCGCCGGCCTCATCGCCTCGGGAACACCGACCAAGAACCTCGTCGTCGCCGAGCATTCGCCTGCGCGCGCCGCCGAGATCGCCGACGAGTACGGGGTCCTGGTAACCGACGTCCGCAACGCCGCCGAAAGCGCGCAGTACGTGTTCCTGGCCATCAAACCCGACGATGTCGACGGCGTGTTGCGTGAACTCGCCGCAGCCCAGGACAACGCCGAGACCGAGCGGGTCACCGTCACGCTGGTCGCGGGTCTGCCACTGGCCCGCTACGAGAACGCACTGCAGGCCGGCTCGCCGGTCATCCGGGTGATGCCGAACACGCCGATGCTGGTCAACGAGGCGATGTCGGCGGTCTCGGCGGGCCGCTACGTGGCGGCCGAACAGCTCGAGTCCGTCGTCGAGTTGCTCAAGACCGTCGGCCGGGTGGCGGTGGTGCCGGAGAAGCAGATGGATGCGGTCACCGCGATCTCCGGGTCGGGTCCCGCGTACGTCTTCCTGCTGACCGAGTCGATGATCGACGCCGGCGTCGCTCTCGGACTCACCCGCGCGCAGGCGTCGGAGATGGCCATCCAGACGATTCGTGGCGCGGGGATCATGCTCAGCGACGCCGGGATCTCGCCGGTGGACCTGCGGGCCGCGGTGACCTCACCCGGCGGGACGACCGCCGCGGCCATCCGCGAGTTCGAGGCCGGCGGCCTGCGACACACGGTGTACGAGGCCGCCCGCGCCTGCGCGGAGGCGAGCGCGCGGGGTGCACGTCGAGTCGAAGTCGAGGGTTCGGGCCCGACCAACGGCTGATCGGCGTGTCCCGGGACCGGCAAGAATTGTGGTCGACGACCCGCTAAACCCCAGGATGTTGTGTCGATCCGGAATCAAAGCCAGATTTACTGGCAACTCACGTCGCTTTTTTCACATCTGCCACGCTAAGCTCCTCTAAGCACGTGCGTGTCTGATGTCCGCCGGAGGGGAAGCCGGCGGCCGCGACGCGTGCACCGGAGGTATGAGTGATTCATGGCACCTGCAGACACTCCTGGTGACAGGAACAACGCAGTCGGCAACGGCCCCGTGGGCAATGCGGCATCGGGGTCGCAGTTCCTCACCGTCGCCGAGGTCGCATCGTTGATGCGCGTTTCGAAGATGACCGTCTACCGTCTTGTTCACAACGGAGAGCTGCCCGCGGTGCGCGTGGGCCGGTCCTTCCGAGTGCACGCCAAAGCCGTACACGACTACCTCGAGACGTCGTACTTCGACGCCGGCTAGAGAACTGGGTCTGTCCGACCACGGCGACCGACTCCCGCGGGCGGCGACGTCCCTGCGGGAGTCGAGCTGTCTGGGGGCGTCGAGGCGAGGGGCGAATTTCTTCTCACCGGCGCAGCCCGGTAGGCTAGATCGCTGGTACCTGGACACGCCGCGCGAGTTGGCTGATGACCAGGATCGAGCAGAACAACAGCATCAATCGTGAGGAAGCACCCCGATGGGTTCAGTGATCAAGAAGCGCCGCAAGCGCATGTCGAAGAAGAAGCACCGCAAGCTGCTGCGCAGGACCCGGGTGCAGCGTCGCAAACTCGGTAAATAGTCTTACGACGACACGAGGGACCCGCCACGGCGGGTCCCTCCTGCGTTGACCGTGCGTCGGATCCCGTTGACCGGGCGCGGTTCGGCGCGCCGGTCGTGAGTCGACGCACGGTGAACGTGTTCGGCAGCACGATCGACGGGAGGCTCGGCGCGCGAGTTGTCCGGTGCGGCCGTTAGCCTGAGGTATGCCCGAGCACACCCAGCAGCCCCCGCGAACCGTCCTGGTCACCGGGGCGTCGACGTTCCTGGGCGGCTATCTGGTGGCCCGCCTGGCCGCCAATCCCGAGATCGAGCGGATTCTCGCGGTCGACTCCCGGGTACCCCGCAAGGATCTGCTCCGCCGGATGGGCCGCGCCGAGTTCCTGCGCCTCGACATCCGGCGTCCCGCCATCGCCAAGGCACTCGCCAGCTACGACGTGGATACCGTGGTGCACGCGGCGACGTCGATCATGGAGACCGCGCCACATTCGGCGGCGATCAAGGAGTTCAACGTCGTCGGCGCCATGCAGGTGTGTGCGGCCTGCCAGCGCACGCCGTCGGTGAAGCGTCTGGTGCTGCGATCGACGGCCATGGTCTACGGTGCGAGCGGTCGCGATCCGTCGCACTTCGCCGAGGAAACCCCCGCCCGCCGGGAGCCCACACGCGGCTATGGTCGCGATCTACTTGACGTCGAGGGTTATGTTCGCGGGCTCGGGCGGCGGCGTCAGGACATCGACATCACGATCGTGCGACTGCAGGCGATGCTCGGTCCGCGGATCAACACCCGGATGAGTTCCTACCTGTCGCTGCCGGTGGTGCCGACGGTGATCGGTTACCAGCCGCGGCTGCAGTTCCTGCACGAGGAGGACGCGCTCGCCGCGATGGAGCACGTGACGCTGGCCGGCAAGGCCGGGACGTTCAACATCTCCGGCGACGGTGTGGTCACCCTGACGCAGGCCATCCGACGCGCGGGGCATGTCGAATTGCCTGTTCCCAGTGGGCTTCTCGCGCCCATCACCGGTGTCTTTCAGGACCTGCGGTCGGCCCGTCTGCGGAGCTCGCAGACCGAGTTCCTGACCTACGGTCGCGTGCTCGACACCACCCGGATGCGCACCGAACTCGGCTTCGTCCCGCGCTACAACACCCTGGAGACGCTCGACGATTTCCTCGAGCGAGGGGGAGTCACCCCGGTGGTCTCGGCGGACGCGTGGCGCAGTCTCGAGCGCCGGGTGATCGCAGCCGCACATCAACTCCAGTGAAGTGTGAGTTGACGCTGGTAGGGGCTACTGATGTCGGGATGCGCAACGTTCTTGCAACCCTTACACTTGGACGCCAGACCTACGTCACACATGGTTACGATGGGTCAATCGTCTCACTGAAGAAGCTGAACACAACGTCGTACCGCATGGCCGGATCCGCGCCGGAACCCGGCACCGGCGAACGGCGTTGTATTCGGTGGGTCGGAACGAAACCAGTGACTGCATCAGACGAGACAGGGACGGGGTGAGCATCTTGGGTGGTGGTGGTGCGACCGACGCCCGCACGGCCAAGGTCATCCAGCTCTACGCCACACCCGGTGGCCCGGACGGGGCCGGTGCTCGACGCGGTTCGTCCGACCAGGGTCGCCGGCGGCATCCGAGCCAGCAGGCCGGTGCTCCTGCGGCATCCAGATCAGTTCGGGCACAAGCAGATTCGGGGCATCCGAACACCGACGGTTTCGGCCGGCCGCCCGCCGTGGTGACGCCGATCAGTGACGAGATCGCCCTGTCCGACGAGGCGCTCGGCATCGAACACCGCGGGCCGTCGAAGTCGTCGCCGCTGTTCAGTCTCGGTGGTCTGCGCGGCGCGGTCGCTGACTCGCTGACCGCCACGGCCGGCTTCATCCGGGAACGGATGGCCGGCGAGTACGACGTCGACGAGTTCGGCTTCGACCCGCACTTCACCGAGGCCGTCTGGTTTCCCGCGATCCGTCAGGTCTACGAGAAGTGGTTCCGCGTCGAGGTGAGCGGCATCGAGAACCTGCCCCGCGAGGGTGGGGCCCTCCTGGTGGCCAATCACGCCGGCGCCATTCCGATCGACGCGATCATGACCTCGCTCGCCGTGCGCGACAATCACCCCACGGGGCGTTACCTGCGTCTGCTCGCCGCCGACATGGCCTTCGAGTCGCCCGGCGTCAGCGAGGTGGCCCGACGGATCGGCGCCACCGTGGCCTGCACCAACGACGCCGATCGGCTGTTGTGCGCCGGTGAACTCACCGCTGTGTGGCCGGAGGGTTTCAAAGGCATCGGCAAGCTGTACAAGGACCGCTACAAGCTGCAGCGCTTCGGCCGCGGCGGATTCGTCACGACGGCGCTGAAGAATGCCGCGCCGATCATCCCGGTGTCCATCGTGGGTTCCGAGGAGATATACCCGATGCTCGCCGATCTCAAGCCTCTCGCCAAGATCCTCGGGCTGCCGTACTTCCCGGTCACTCCGCTCTTTCCGTGGCTCGGGCCGCTCGGCATGGTGCCGTTGCCGTCGAAGTGGCACATCCACTTCGGCCGGCCCATCGAGACCGGCGGTTACGACGAATCGTCGGCCGATGACCCGATGGTGGTCTTCGACCTCACCGATCACGTCCGCGAGGAGATCCAGCAGACGCTGTTCCGGATGCTGAGCCGGCGGGGAAGCGTCTACCTCGGCTGACGAGCGCGCCAACTCGTCCAATCTGCGGTATCCGGCAGCACGGAACGGCAGAATGGCCGGACAGTCGTCGTCGGACCGGAGGGTGGGGGATGCGAGCAGTCGTCTGTCGTGCAGGGGAGCTGACCGTCGAGGAACTGCCGACGCCGGTACCCGGCCGGGGTGAACTCCTGCTCCGCGTGACACGCGCCGGGATCTGCGGCTCGGATCTGCACGCGCGTCACCACTGCGACGCCACCGCCGATGTCTCCGCGGAAGTGGGCTATGACGCGTTCATGCGGTCGGATCAGGCCGTGGTGATGGGACACGAGTTCGCGGGCGAAGTGGTCTCCTACGGTCCCGGCTGCCGCAAGAGATGGAAGCCGGGTACCGCGGTCGTCTCGGTGCCGATGATCAAGCACGGCGACACTGCGCATCTGACCGGGCTCTCGGCGCAGGCGCACGGTGCCTACGCCGATTTCATCCTGGTCTCTGAGGATATGACAATGCCTGTGCCCGAAGGTGTTTCGGTCAACCAGGCGGCGCTGACCGAGCCCATGGCGGTGGCCTACCACGCGGTGCGGCGCAGCGAGATCGGTAAACGCGACGTGGCCGTCGTCGTCGGGTGCGGTCCGATCGGGCTGGCCGTCATCGCCATGCTGAAAGCGGCGAACGTCCGGACGGTCATCGGCAGCGACCCATCCGATGGCCGACGCGTGCTCGCCCGCCGCGTGGGCGCCGACATCGTCGTCGACCCGACCGTCGACTCCCCGTGGGACCGATGCGCCGAGAAGGGTGGGTACATCACGGCGGCCGGTGATCTGCTGGGCGCGGCCTTCGCCGGGATGCGGACGCTGCGTCGTATCCCGGGAGTGCCGTGGGCGCCGGTGTTCCGCATGGCCGACCGGCTCGGCGCCACGCCGAAGGGGCCGGTCGTCTTCGAGTGCGTGGGTACCCCCGGCATGATCGAGCACATCGCGTCCTCGGCGCCCTTCCGCTCGCGGATCGTCGTCGTGGGCGTGTGCATGGAGCCCGACACCTTCCGGCCCGCGATGGCGATCAACAAAGAATTCGAGATGCGATTCGTGTTCGCCTACGACCCGGCGGAGTTCCACCACACGCTGGGCATGATCGCCGACGGCACCGTCGACGTCACACCGCTTATCACCGGGACCGTCGGACTCGACGGGGTGAGTGCCGCCTTCGACGCCCTCGGCTCGGCCGACCAGCACGCCAAGGTGCTCATCGACCCGACCAGCGAGGTGGCCACACTCTGATCTGACGCCGCGGCCGACCCGGCCCCCGCATCGATCGTGCCCCCGAACACGTTCATGGCGCGCCCGAACACGCGCGCGGCTCAGCTCTGCGCGGTCGACGCGGCGTCGGGGCCGGTTGCCATGGCCGCCGGGTCCATCCACATGATCTGCCACGAGTGGCCGTCGAGGTCGTCGTAGCTGCGGCCGTACATGCAGCCGTGATCCTCGGTGTCGCCGGGCTTGGCGCCTGCCGAGATGGCGTTGTCGACCAACGTGTCGACGGCTGCGCGGCTCTCGGCGTCGACGCAGACCACGCACTCCTTGGTGGTGGTGGCGTCGGCGGTGGTGACCGGATGGAACGAGCCGAAGAAGTCGCGCTGGAGCAACATCGCGACCATGTTCTCGCCGAGCACGAGACACACCGCCTTCTCGTCGGAGAACGCCTCGTCGAACGAATAGCCGAGTTCGGTGAAGAACTCACGCGAACGGTCGACGTCGGCCACCGGCAGGTTGATGAAGATCTTGCTGTGCATGGAGATTCCTCCGATCGACATGCGCGTCCGTCGTCGGACTGCGTCACATCTATCGACATCGAGCGGCGGCGAAACTCATCGCTCGGCCGCGCACCTCTTCGCGACCACCGCGCGGCCCAGTGAACGTGTTCGCCTACCTGGTCGACGGACGGTCGGGCGCTACCGGTTGCGGATCAGCTTGGTCGCCGCAGCCGCCCCCGCACCCGCGGCTCCGACGAGCAGCGCGGTGCCGGCGCCGTACTTGGCCGCCTTGCGGGCAGTCCGGAAGTCGTACATCTCCCAGCCGCGTACCTTCGCGACCTCCTTGAGGTCGGCGTCGGCATTGATCGCGACGGCCGTGCCGACCAGCGACAGCATCGGGACGTCGTTGTGCGAGTCGGAGTATGCGGTGCACCGCTTGAGGTTCAGTCCCTCGCGAATTGCCAACGCGCGCACCGCATGTGCCTTACCGGGGCCGTGCAGGATGTCGCCGACGAGGCGGCCGGTGAACACCCCGTCGACCGATTCGGCCACGGTGCCCAGCGCACCGGTCAGGCCGAGCCGCCGTGCGATGGTCTGGGCGAGTTCCACCGGCGTCGCGGTCACCAGCCACACCTGCTGCCCGGCGTCGAGATGACGCTGGGCCAGCGCGCGCGTACCCGGCCAGATCTTGTCGGCGATGTACTCGTCGTAGATCTCCTCCCCGAGTTCCACCAGCTCCGACGTCGGGCGGCCCGCGATGAACGACAACGCCTTCTCCCGACCCTCGGCGACGTCGTTGGCGTTCTCCTTGCCGGTGATGCGGAATTTCGCCTGCGTCCACGCGAAATCCAGGACGTCGCCGTAGGAGAAGTACTTCCGCGACGCGAGTCCGCGAGCGAAGTGGACGATCGAGGCACCCTGCACCAGGGTGTTGTCGACGTCGAAGAACGCCGCCGCGGTGAGATCGCGCGGGGCCTGGGTGGGGTCGGTGTCCTCGGGTGGCTGCGCGCGCAGCGAGTCGACGGCGGCTTTGGCGCTGGCCTCGCCGGCGAGCGACTGACGCAGCTCGTGGGCGGTCTGCCGAAAACGGCCGGTGGCAGCCGAGGCGCGCTCCGAGACCCATGCGGTCACGCGGCCGGATTCATCGTCGTCACCGAGGCCGTGCAGTTCGGCGTCCTCGGAGAAATCGTCGTCGATGTCACCGGCGGCTGCGGCGTGGTGTTCCCAGTCGTCGGCGGCCGGGCCGGTCTCGCCCACAACGTCCTCGGCCTCGATGAACCCGGGCGACCCGCCGGCTGTGACGCCGCCCGGTGTCGTGTCGGCCGGCTTGTCGGAACCCGGCTTATCGGACCCCACTTCGTCGGACTCCACTTCGTCGGACCGCGGTGTGTCGGGCACAGCCCACCTCCCTTGCCAGACAGCAGGCCGCTACCGCGTCCCGCCGACTCCACAGTAGTGCCCCGGCGGGCGTGGGGACCGTCGGGCGTGAGTGAGGGCGACCACCGCGTTCCGGCGCTCGGGGGACGGTGCGAGGATGGCGAGATGACCCTCGAACTGCTCACCCGGGCGGGCTGTTCGGCCTGCGCGGCCGCCCGCGCCGACCTCGACCGCGTCTGTGCCGATCTCGGTGTGCGCTACGCCGAGGTCGACGTCGACGACGCCGCCGCGAACGGTGACCCGGCACTGCGTGCCGAGTTCGGAGACCGGTTGCCGGTCGTGTTGCTCGACGGCGTCGAACACAGCTACTGGGAGGTCGACGAACCACGGCTGCGCGCCGACCTCGCCGGACGTGCCGGTTCCGCCTGACGCCTCGTCGGGCGCAACAGGCAGCCGCAACAGACGGCCACATCCAGACCGGCCACCTGCAGACCGGGCGAACGGGCAACCGGTCGAATACCCGTCCGGGGCAAGAAATCGACGGGTATAGGCTGACCCGATACGTCGATGTTCTGCGACGACGAGGCGAGAGCGGGGTGTGTGGCGGTGAGCGGGAAACCGGAGTCCGACCCACCTGCGGACGACTCCGCGCCGGTGCTGCCCGGCACCGACATCCCCGCCCCCTCGGTGGCCCGACTGGCCGCCTACCTCCACGTCCTGCGCAGTTTCAGTGAGCGTGGCGTGCTCATCGCCTCGAGCGGCGAACTCGCCCGCGCCGCCGGGGTCAACCCGTCGATCCTGCGCAAGGACCTCTCCCACGTCGGCGCCAACGGTGTGCGCGGCGTCGGCTACGACGTCGGCCGCCTCACCGCCCGCATCGCCATGGCCCTGCACACCGACAGCGTGCACACCGTCGCCCTCGCCGGCGCCGGACGTCTCGGACACGCTCTCCTCGCGCACACCGGATTCGGCCGTGGATTCCGCGTCGCCGCTCTCTTCGACGACGACCCCGTCCTCATCGGGACGGTCCTGCAACCCGGCGGTCCGACGGTGGCGCCGCTGGCCGACATCGAGCGGGTGTGCGCGACGCTTCCCGGCCCACGCGTGGAGGTCGCGGTGATCGCCACGGCCGACGCCGACGCACAACGCGCTTTCGACGCATTTGTCGCGGTAGGGGTACGTCAGGTGCTCAACGTGACCCCGGTGAGTCTGGTCGTCGCGCAGACGGGTTCGGCCGATTCAGGGGAGTCGGATGTCGTCATCCGACAGGTTGATCTAGCCTTGGAGCTACAGGTGTTGGCATTTCAGGCGTCTCGCAGCCCGAGTTCTCCGGACTCCGAGCGCTCTTCGCGGGGCCGACGCCAGGCAAGCGGTATGGGTGAAGAAACGGTGACAGCGTGAGTGTTCTGTTGTTCGGGGTGTCGCACCGCAGTGCGCCGGTCGAGGTGCTCGAGCGGTTGGCGGTCTCCGACCATGACCGACCCAAACTGGTCGACGACCTGCTCTCCTCGCGCTCCATCTCCGAGGCGATGCTGGTGTCCACCTGCAACCGGGTGGAGATCTACGCCGTCGTCGACGCGTTCCATCCGGCGCTCGAAGCCGTGGGCGGGGTCCTCGGCGACCACTCCGGCATGACGATCAACGAGATGACCCGGCACGCCTACGTGCGGTACTCCGAAGCCGCCGTCGAACACCTCTTCACCGTCGCCGCGGGACTCGACTCGATGGTGGTCGGCGAGCAGCAGATCCTCGGGCAGATCCGCAACGCCTACCTCAACGCCGACGCCAACCGGTCTGCCGGCCGAGTGCTGCACGAACTCGCCCAGCAGGCCCTGCGCGTCGGCAAACGCGTGCACACCGAGACCGGTATCGACCGCGCCGGGGCATCGGTCGTGTCGGTCGCCCTGCACCGCGCGGCCGCCGTCCGCGGCGATGCGCCGATGCGGCGCGCCGTCGTCGTCGGGGCCGGTGCGATGGGGGCCCTGGCGACCGCTCAGCTGGCCCGTGAGGGCGTGACCGACATGGTCGTGATCAACCGGACCATCGACAACGCCGAGCATCTGGCGGGCAACGTCGCGGCCAATCACGGCATCAACGTGCGCGGTGCCGGACTCGACGAACTGCCATCGGTGATGGCCGCCGCCGACGTCGTGGTCACCTGCACCGGCTCGGTCGGCACCGTCGTCGGCGTGGGTGAGGTGCATTCGGCACTGGCCGGCCGCCTCTGCCCCGAGCCGCTGGTCATCTGCGACCTCGGGCTGCCCCGCAACGTCGACCCCGTCGCGGGCCGGCTGCCCGGCGTGCACATCGTCGACATCGAGGGCCTGCGCGGCGATTCCGAGACGCAGGCCGCCGAGAACGACACGCTGGCCGCCCGCGGGATCGTCGCCGGTGAACTCGCCGACTACCTCACCCACCAGCGCCAGGCCGAGGTCACCCCGACCGTCGCCGCGTTGCGTCAGCGCGCCGCCGACGTCGTCGAAGCCGAGATCCTGCGTCTCGAGACCCGGCTGCCCGAACTCGACGATCCGTCCCGTGACGAAGTCGCCAAGACCGTGCGCCGCGTCGTCGACAAACTCCTGCATGCCCCGACGGTGCGCGTCAAACAACTCGCCTCCACCCCCAACGGCGACCACTACGCCGAGGCGCTGCGTGAGCTCTTCGAGCTGAAACCCGGTGCGGCCGAGGCGGTTTCTGCCACTGATCATCTGGGCCCCGATCCGTTGGGTCCGGTCGCCGGCGACACGCCGGCCGATGCGGCCGAGAAGTGAGTGGCGCGACGCCGGGTCCGATCCGCATCGGCACCCGCGGCTCGTTGCTGGCCACCACCCAGGCCCAGACCATCGCCGACGCCCTCACCGAAGCCGGACACCCCGCTGAACTCGTGATCATCCGGACCGCCGGCGACGATTCGGCCGCGCCGGTCGCCGAGATCGGTGTCGGGGTGTTCACCACGGCCATCCGGATCGCTCTGCACAACCGCGAGGTCGACGTCGCGGTGCACTCCTACAAGGACCTGCCCACCGCCGACGAGCCCGGCCTGTACATCGCCGCCGTACCGCCGCGCGAGGACCCGAGAGATGCGCTGGTCAGCCGGGACAACATGGTGCTCGGCGAGCTGCCGCCGGGATCGACGATCGGCACCTCGGCGCCGCGGCGGGTGGCACAGCTTAGAGCATTGGGTCTCGGTTTGGAAATCCGCCCCCTACGAGGCAACCTAGATTCTCGGTTGGGCAAAGTCGCCAGCGGTGAACTCGACGCAGTCGTGGTCGCTCGCGCCGGTCTTGTCCGAATCGGACGGGCCGACGAGGTCACCGAGTCGTTTGATCCGGTGGTCCTGCTACCGGCTCCGGCGCAGGGTGCTCTCGCTGTGGAGTGCCGCTCCGATGATGCCCAGCTGGTGAGAATACTCGCCGAGTTGGACGATGAGTCCACCCGTGCGGCCATCGATGCCGAGCGGGCCGTGCTCGCGGCTCTGGAAGCCGGGTGCACCGCCCCGATCGGAGCGATTGCCGAGGTGGTCGAGTCGATCGACGACGACGGGCGCATCTTCGCCGAACTGTCGCTTCGCGCGGCGGTGGCGGCCGAGGACGGATCGGATGTGATCCGGGCCTCGGTGGTGGGTCCGGTCGATCGCGCGGCCCAACTCGGTGCGGATCTCGCCGCCGAACTGCTGGAACTGGGAGCAGGCGACCTCGTCACTCCCTAGTTCCGGCAAGGAACTGCAGCCTTCCTCGCGAGGGCAGGAGAGTGCGAACGCATGAGCCGTACGACGAAGAAGTCCAATCCGGGCCGAATCCTCTTCGTGGGGTCCGGCCCCGGGGACCCAGACCTGCTCACCGTGCGGGCGCGGACCGTCATCGCCCACGCGACGACTGCCTACATCGACCCGGATGTCCCCGCCGCGGTGATTTCCCTGATCGGCAGCGCGTACCGCGCCGAGCCGACTCCGGACAATCGCCGCTCGACCAAGAAACCGGCCGGCGCCGACGACGCCCCGGCCGACGGGGTCGCGAAAGACGGGGTCGCGAAAGACGGGGCGGCGAAAGACGGGGCGGCCAAGGACGACGCAGCGAACAAGGACGCCGCGGCGAACGGTCCCGAGGCCACCGCCGACGAGCCGGATTCGCCCGTCCATCCCGCGCTCGGCGATCCCGCCGAGGTCGCCAAGACCCTGGTCGCCGCCGCGAAGGCCGGCGACGACGTGGTCCGCGTGGTCTCCGGCGACCCGCTGACCACCGATTCGGTACTAGGCGAGGTCAACGCCGTGGCCCGCACGTCGGTCGCCTTCGAGGTGCTGCCCGGTCTCCCGGCCGCCTCAGTGGTGCCCAGCTACGCGGGTATGCCGCTGGGCTCCACCCACACCGAGGCCGACGTGCGCGGCGAGGTCGACTGGGCGGCGCTGGCCGCCGCCCCCGGCCCGCTGGTGCTGCACGCCACCTCCGGTCACCTCGCCGAGACCGCGAGCGCCCTGACCGAGCACGGAATGGCCGCGCAGACCCCGGTCGCCATCACGGTCAACGGCACCACCTGCCAGCAGCGCACCATCGAGGCCACCCTCGCCAGCCTCAACGAGCAGGGCAACGCCCTGACCGGACCGCTGATCCTGACCATCGGCAACGTCGTCAGCGCCCGCGGCAAGCTCTCGTGGTGGGAGTCGCGTGCCCTGTACGGCTGGACCGTGCTGGTGCCCCGCACCAAGGACCAGGCCGCCGACATGAGCGAGCGCCTCGTCAGCCACGGCGCGGTACCCAAGGAGGTCCCGACCATCGCGGTGGAACCGCCGCGCAGCCCTGCGCAGATGGAACGCGCGGTCAAGGGGCTCGTCGACGGGCGCTACCAGTGGGTGGTGTTCACCTCGACCAACGCCGTGCGCGCCGTGTGGGAGAAGTTCGCCGAATTCGGGCTCGACGCGCGGGCCTTCTCCGGGGTCAAGATCGCCTGCGTCGGGGAGGCAACCGCGGAGCGCGTGCGTTCCTTCGGTATCAACCCCGAGCTGATCCCGTCCGGCGAGCAGAGCTCACTCGGCCTGCTCGACGAGTTCCCGCCCTACGACGACGTCTTCGACCCGGTTAACCGAATCCTGTTGCCGCGGGCCGACATCGCCACCGAAACCCTCTCCGAGGGACTGCGTGAACGAGGCTGGGAGATCGACGACGTCACCGCCTACCGCACCGTGCGCGCCGCACCGCCGCCCGCGGCGACCCGCGAGATGATCAAGACCGGCGGCTTCGACGCGGTGTGCTTCACGTCGAGCTCCACGGTCCGCAATCTCGTCGGAATCGCCGGGAAGCCGCACGCGCGTACCATCGTTGCCTGCATCGGACCCAAGACTGCCGAGACCGCAACGGAATTCGGTCTGCGCGTGGACGTGCAGCCGGAGACCGCGTCGATCCCGGACCTCGTCGACGCCCTCGCCGAGCACGCCGCCCGGTTGCGCGCCGAAGGCGCACTTCCGCCGCCGCGCAAGAAGTCTCGGCGGTCGCGCTCGTAGCACTCCGGCTCCTGTGAGGTGTGCGAGAAGCGACATAAAAGGAGTAAGCCATGGCCCCGGTGATCCGCCCGCGTCGACTCCGGTCGACGGCCGCCCTGCGCCGACTGGTGGCCGAAACCACCCTGGCGCCAAGGCAACTGGTGCTGCCGATGTTCGTCGCCGACGGTCTCGATGCCCCGCGGGAGATCTCGTCGATGCCCGGCGTGCTCCAGCACACCGTCGACTCGCTGCGCAAGGCCGCCGACGAGGCGGTCCGCGCCGGCGTCGGAGGTCTGATGCTCTTCGGGGTGCCGGACGAAAAGGACAAGGACGCAACGGGTTCGGGAGCCGACGCTGACGACGGCGTGCTCAATCGAGCGTTGCGTGTGCTCACCGACGATCTCGGCGATGACACCGTCCTGATGGCCGACACCTGCCTGGACGAGTTCACCGACCACGGCCACTGCGGCGTCCTCGACGCCGCCGGCCGCGTCGACAACGACGCCACCCTCGACCGCTACGTCTCGATGTCGTTGGCGCAGGCGCGCAGTGGCGCGCGGCTGCTGGGACCGAGCGGGATGATGGACGGGCAGGTCGCCGCGATCCGCACCGCGCTCGACGACGCCGGGTTCACCGACACCGGAATCCTCGCCTACGCCGCCAAGTACGCGTCGGCCTTCTACGGACCGTTCCGCGAGGCTGTCGGGTCGTCTCTGCAAGGCGATCGTCGGACCTACCAGCAGGACTCCGCGAACCGGATCGAGGCATTGCGCGAGGTGCGCCTCGACCTCGACGAGGGCGCCGACATCGTCATGGTGAAACCGGCCATGAGCTACCTCGACATCGTGCGCGACGTCGCCGAGATCTCCGACGTCCCGGTTGCCGCCTATCAGATCTCGGGCGAGTACTCGATGATCACCGCGGCTGCCGAACGCGGCTGGATCGACCGGGACGCCGCGATCCTGGAGTCGCTGACCTCCACCCGCCGCGCCGGCGCATCGATCATCCTCACGTATTGGGCTACCGAGGTGGCGCTCCGGTTGTCCTGATCGACAGGTGCTCGCGAATCGCTCGCGAGCAGATGCTCGACGACGCTCAGCGCCGGGTGAACGCCATCAGCGCACAGCCCGCCGCACCCGCGAGGCTCCCGGCCAGCGCGACGTACACCCCGATGTCGGACACCGTGCCGTCGGCCACCGCCAGCGAGATGAGGGCCCCGCAGAATGCGGCCACCAGACATGCGATCGCGGCCTGATGCCACGCCTCGCCGGTGGATTCGGCCGGACGCAGCAGTCGGGCGAGGGCGATGACGATGACCGCGATCGCTGCGATCAGCGCCACCCAGTGCAGACGGGAGGTCGCGACGTCGTAGCCCGGTTCGCTGGCGGAGCCCCACCCGTTGACGGTCACCGCGTCGTCGACCTCGAGGCGGTAGTAGGAGAGGAAGTACGACGCGATCACCAGGACTCCGCCGACAAGCGCGAGGACGGCGCCCGGGCGTGCGGGCACGGTGGAGGTGTCGGTGTTCGGCCTGCGACCGGCGGCACGGGACCCGGGTTGCGGAATCCGCGCCATGCCGCCCCCTCTCGCCCTGATCCGTCGTCGTCACACCTGGTCGATTGGCCGAGTCAATCACGGGCGCGGTGACCTGTCGACTTCACGGTCGGGCTGTGCGGGCAAGTAGGACCGAACGAACGACAGATTCGTCGGACCTCGTTGTACCGCCTCTCGCAGGTCCCCGGCAGCGGCGTTCATTACCCTGGTGGCATGTCCGCACCGATCGGCCCCCTGCCCGACGACGCGTCCGGCACGCCGTCCCGACCAGCCCGGCCCGACTCCGTCTCCATCGCCTCGGAGCTGTGGCTCGTGGTGGTGATCGGCCAGATCGTCGCCTTCTTCGCGCAGTACCAGGGGATCGCCGACTCGATCCGCGAACAGGTGCATGCGGGCTCCGAAGGCGTGCCGGCCAATCAGGTCACCTTCATGACGTCGACGCCCTTCATCGTGACCGTCCTCGTGGGTGTGGCCGTGGTCCTGTCCGTCATCCCGCTGGTCTTCGTGTGGCTGGCGCGGCGCGGATACAACTGGGCCCGGGTGGTGGTCGCCGCGATGGGCGTCTACGTGACCGTGGACATGATCTGGGCGTTCTTCGTGGGTCGCGACCCGGTGTGGGCGATGGTGCCGACGGTGCTCAGCGGCGTCGCCGGTCTGGGCGCCACCATCCTGTTGATGCGCCGCGAATCCGACACGTACTGCCGGGCGATGGCGGAGTTCCGCAAGCCGCGTCCGGTCACACCACCTCCTCTGTATCCGCCGCACGGCTGGGGACAACCCGGCCCCGGCGTCGCTCCTCCTCAGGTGCCGCCCACCTCGCCGCCGTATGGTGAGACGAGGCCGACTCCGGACCCCCCGGGCCCGACGCCGCCCGGCCCCGATCACCCGACCGGCGATCACGACACCCGGGCCGACGATCACTCCAGCGAAGGACGGCGAGCACGTGACCAATCCTGATCCGGCACAGCGACCCTCACTCGTCGTCTGGGCGCACCGCTGCTGGATCACCGGTGGCGGACTGCTCGTGGCGCTCGGGGTGGCCTTCGTCGTCCTCGGGATCGTGTCGTCGACGTCTACCTTCGGTCCGGTGGCCGTGGGTGTCCTGGTGGCCTGCGTCGGCGTCGCCTACATCCTGATGGGCAGCAGGGCTTTTGCCGGCGACGCGCGATGGCGGTCGTCGTTGTCCGCGCTCACCCTGGTCGCGGTCGCGATGCTGCTGGTGGTCAGTTTCCTGGCCCCGGTGCTCGCCTTCGCGCTGATCGCCGCCATCATCGCGCTCTTCGGGTCGCTCCTGGCCTACCGCCCGGAGTCGGAGTCCTGGTACACCGGCGAACCCGTCCCCGACCGCAAGTCGAAGTCGTCGCGGCAGGCACGCCGCAAGAACGCGTGAGCGACCCGACGCCCGACGACCGGGCGCCCCGCGACAGCGCCGATCCCGCTGACGGCACCGCAGATACCGCCGAGGGCACCGCGGATTCCGACGAGGGCACCGCGGATCCCGTCGAGGGGACCGCGGATTCCGCCGAGGGCACCGCAGATACCGCCGAGGGCACCGCGGGTCCCGCCGCGGCCAGCCCGGATTCCGTCGAGGGCACCGCTGATCCCGCCGACGACCACGGCGACATCCTCTTCGCCGAGGCGGGCGGTAGTTGGTGGGTGGTGATGATCGGTCCGCTGCTGGTGATCGCGGTTCTGGTCCTGGAGGCCACCGGCCCGGGCAGTGTGCACTGGCCGGTCTTGATGATCTTCCTCGTCGTGCTGTTGGGCTTCTCGGTGGTTCAGGTGACCGCCGCACGACGCCACGTCAGCGTCGAACTCACCGAGACGACGCTGCGTCAGGGTGCCAAACGCATCCGGCTCGACGAGATCGAGAAGATCTTCCCGCCCAACCACGACCCCACGCCGCAGGACTGGGAGAGCGCCCCCGCCCTCGGTGAGCTCCATGGCGTACCGCGGCGGCGCAAGGGCGTCGGTGTGCGCCTGAGCTCCGGGGCGCTGGCGCAGGCGTGGGCGCGTGACGTCGAGGCGTTCCGTTCCGAACTCAACGATGCGCATACGGCGGTGCGTCTCGGCCTGCCGCCGCGCGGCCACGAACCCGAGGCCTGACCCTCTGACTCGCTGACCCCGTCCGACTCGCCGACCACGGCAATGGTGCGGTGACACCATGGTCACATGGGCAGCAACACCTCCGACGCGGAGTGGAACCGAGAGCAGCGATCGGAGACCAAGACGCAGCGCCTTGACCGCAACTGGGCGTCACTGCTGCAGGAACTGCGCGTCGTGCAGACCGGCGTCCAGATCCTCACCGGGTTCCTGCTGACGCTGCCGTTCCAGGACGGCTTCGAGGACCTGGGCGGATCGCTGCGCGTGGTGTATCTGGTCACGGTCACCTCGGCGGTGTCCGCGGCCATCCTGCTCGCCGCGCCGGTCGCACTGCATCGGGCGCTGTTTCGACGTCACCAGCTCGAGCTGATCGTGACTGTGGCGCATCGCCTGTCCTACATCGGACTGCTGTTGCTCGGAATCGCCCTCTCTGGGGCGATGACCGTCGTCTTCGGTGCCACCTCGGGACCGGTACCGGCTGTGGTGGCCGGTACCGTCACCGGGCTGCTGTTCGGGATCTTCTGGCTGCTGTTGCCGCTGATCCTGCGCGCCCGGACCGATCCCGACCCCGGCTAGCGGTCCGTCCTAGTGTCTCGACTGCTCAGCCGTGCTCGAGCATCGGTGCGGCGAGGAGATTCTCCGGTATGCCGAAGGCGTCCACCAGGGTTCGCGCGTGTGGGCGCAGCTCCTGGCACAGGGTGTTGACGCCGCGTCGGATCGCCTTGGCCCGCTCGACCGAGATGTGCCGGTGCATCAGGAACCAGCCCAGATCGTCCTCGAGCGCGGAGTAGACGAACAGATCGCACACCTTGCCGAGAAGCTCTGCCGCCGAACGTGAATCGCAGTCGTTGATGGCCTCGATGAAGGCCTCGAGGACGACGCGTTCGGTGTGGGCCCGCCCGACCTTGAGCAGATGGTCCTGCGCGTTGTTGAACACCTCGAAGGCGTCGTTGTCGTCGTCGAGTGCGCGGCGCAAACGCTGTGCGCACGTACGGATCAGGTGATCCTCGCGATTGCGGAACAGCCGGATCTGGGTGCCACGGTTGGTCAGATTCGACTTCTCGGTGTCCTCATCGGAACTCTCCAGCAGCGTCTGCACCACCTGACGGACCGCGGTCTTCTCGGCGACCACGTCGCGGGCCATCTCGACGACGAACCGTACCCATCCGCCGGCCGAGAGTCCTTGGACGTCATCGGCATACGATGACAGTAGCTCTTTGGCGACGAGTTGGGTCATCACCGTGTTGTCGCCTTCGAAGGTGGTGAACACGTCGATGTCGCCGCGGATGATCGAGAGCTGGTTCTCGTCCAGATAGCCTGCGCCACCGCAGGCTTCGCGGCTGACGTTCACCGCGTGCGAGGCGTGCCAGGTGGCATACGCCTTCAGGCCGGCCGCATCGGATTCCAGCTGGCGTTGCCGACCAGCGTCGGAATCGTCGGGCGAGCTGGACTGCACCTCGTGCAACTCGGCGGTGATCTCGTTCTGCGCGCAGGCGATGGCATACGATTTCGCGATGAGCGGCAACAGCTTCCGCTGGTGGCCTAGGTAATCCATGACGATGATCTCGTCGGTCTCGTCGGGTGCCTCGAACTGCTTACGCATCAGTCCGTAGCGGGTGGCCAGCGTCAGCGCCTTGCGCCCGGCCGCGCCCGCGGTCGCGGCGACGCTGACCCGACCACGGATCAGGGTGCCGAGCATCGTGAAGAAGCGACGGTTGGGGTTCTCGATGGGGGAGGTATAGGTGCCGTCGGGCTCGACGTCGGCGTAGCGGTTGAGCAGGTTCTCCGCGGGTATGCGCACGTTGTCGAAGACGATGCGGCCGTTGTCGACTCCGGCCAGACCGCCCTTGTACCCGCAGTCGCTGGTGGTGATGCCGGGCAGGTCGTTACCGTCCTCGTCGCGGATCGGCACCACAAAGCAGTGCACCCCTTGGCTTTCCGGCTCCGCACCGGGGCCGGCGGTGATGAGTTGCGCGAACACCGCGGCGTATCGGGCGTGTTCGGCGGCACCACCGATGTAGTCCTTGCGTGCGCCGGGGGTGGTGGAGTGGATGACGAACTCGCGGGTGTCGCGGTCGTAGGTCGCGGTGGTCTCGAGCGCCTGAACGTTGGAGCCGTGTCCGGTCTCGGTCATCGCGAAGCAACCGAGCACGTCGAGGTCGATGATTCCCTTGACGTAACGCTCGTGATGCCGTGCGGTGCCGAGGTTTTCCACGGCACCGCCGAACAGACCCCACTGCACGCCGGCCTTCACCATCAGGGACAGGTCGGCGTAGCCGAGCATCTCGATCGAGGTGATCGACGCGCCGACGTCGCCGGTGCCGCCGTGGTCGGACGCGAAACCGGCGGAGGCGAACCCGTGCTGGGACAGTTCGCGCACCACCCCGAGGGTGTGTGAACGTGCCTCGTCGAGGGTCCGGGACGGGTCCGGAAGGAGCTCGGACCGGTTCGACTGCTCACGCACCGTGTCCCGGACGGCCCGCCAGCGGCCGTCGAGGGTGTAGCGCAGGTTCTCCACGAGCAACGCCCGCTCGTCGGCGGAGAGTTCGTCGTCGGCGGACACGTCCGGCGGTGTCACGGGAACATCGGGTGTGCGGGCGGCGTCGGAGGCGGGGCTCTCGGTGGGAGTGCTCATGACCCCACGTTACGTAACGAGGGGCCCGCGTCGGTCGAGGTTGAGCAAGCAGGCGGCGGGCGAACCGACAACGACCGCAGGTCAGGCACGGCCGCTGAGGGTGACCCACAGCGGCGCGGTGATCTGCTCGGTGATCATCCTCACGCGATCGTCGGTCAGGACGCCACGCATGAAGATGTCGTGACGCGCGAGATCGAACGGCAGGCTCAGGACCTCTGGGCCGAGGGGCACGTCGCCGAGTTCGCCACGGGCGCGGGCACGTTCGACGATCGGGGTGGTGATGTCACCCATCCGGGTGAACAGCATCTCCCGCAGCGGCTCGGCGGCCTCGGGATCGAGTTCGGCGAGCACCACCATCATCATGCGTCGCTCGGCGCGGGTGAACAACGTGCGAAGCGTGGTGAGTGGGGCGGCGAGGTCGGCGGTGAGGCTGCCCGCGTCGGGGAGGTCGTCGAGCACTTGGGTCCGGTCGGCGAAGACGGCCGTGATCGCGGCGAGCAGCATCTTCGGTTTGGTCGGCCACCGCCGGTAGAGCACCGGCTTGCTGGTGCCGGCCCGCTCGGCGACGCCCTCGTAGGTCAGGCCCGCGATCCCGCTCTCGTCGATTTCGGCGAGGATCGCGGCGTGCAGCGCGTGCTCGAGTTCGGCCCCGCGGCGACGTGTCGGCGTCACAATCCACCCCACCTCTGTAGATACATTGCGTTTCTTATGCGGAGAGACTACCGTACCAAATAGGAAACGAATCGTATCTAATCGGAGGTGTGATGATGACCCGGGACTCGAACGCGACGTCGACGGAGATCCGCAAGGTGGTGGGCCTCGTCGTCGGACTCACGATTCTGTTGGCGGTGATGTTGTGCGCCTTCGCATTGCCCGCAGTGCATACCGGCGCGCACGGCGTGCCGGTGGGCGTCGTCGGCAACGACCAAGTCGTTGCCACGGTCAGTGAGAAACTCGACGGCTTCGAGGTCAGTGCCTATCCCGACGCCGACGCAGCGGGCGCGGCCATCCTCGACCGGCAGATCTACGGTGCCTTCGTCGTCGAATCCGGTCAGGTCCACACACTGGTGGCGTCGGCAGCGAGTTCCGCGGCTGCCACAGCCATCACTCAGGCGGGTTCCGGTTTGGCTGCAGCGCAACATCTTCCGGCGAGGGTCACCGACCTGCGCGGCTTCGGCGCCGACGACCCGCGCGGCGCCGGACTGGTGGCCGGTGCTCTCCCGCTGGCACTGGGTGGTTGGATCGCCGCGGTGGTGATCATGCAGGTCATCGGCTCGACGCGGGAACGCATCCTCGCCGTCCTGGCGTTCTCGGTGGTCGGCGGCCTCGGTATGACGGCCGTCATCCAGTTCGTGCTCGGCACCTTCGACGGCAATTACTGGCTCACGTCCCTGGCCGCGATGCTGGGCATCGCCGCGACCGCGATGACGGTCCTCGGGTTGCGTGAGCTCATGGGCGCGGCCGGGCTCGGCGTCGCCGCGGTGTTGCTGATCCTGCTGGGCAATCCGCTTTCGGGGCTGGCCAGTGCCCCGGAGATGCTCCCCACCCCGTGGGGCACCATCGGTCAGCTCCTGCCGCCCGGCGCCACCGGATCGCTGCTGCGTGACGTCGCCTTCTTCGACGGACACGGCGCCACCCATGCGCTCATCGTCCTGTTCTGCTGGCTGATCGGCGGGATGGTGTTGTACGCCAGCGGATTACGCCGCAGCGGCTCGTCTGAGAACGCTCCGCACCCCGACGAAGAGGCCTCCAGCGAGAAGCTCACCGTCGTATGAGACGACCGTCGACCGTGCAGCCGAAATCGTTGACCGGTCAGCGTCGGATGCGCTGCTTCAGGTCGTCGACGAAGCCGGGCGGAACCAACTCGGCCGGATCGTGAAGACCGGTGTCCGGCCCTGGTAGAGCATGACGGCAGAACGGGTTTCGTGTACGCGGGTGATGTCGACGAGACCGACTGACGACTCGATGGTGCCGTTGGTCGACTCGACCCGGTCGGGGAGGTAGCGAACCCGCAGCTGCGCACCCGGCGGCAGCAGGCGCCGAAGTCGCGCTCGCATACGCAAACCGTTGAAGATCAGCACACCTGCGAAGAAGATCCCGCCGATGGCCGGCGGCGAGATGAAAGGCGCTGTGCCGCGGGAGTTGTCGACGATCGCCTAGACGACGAAGATCACGGCGAGAATGCCGATCAACACCATCGACGCGGGGGTGTACGCACCGCGGAGAACACGCGTCGCGAGTCCTCGGTCGGCGATCATCGTGGCCTCCAGCCCGCCACCGTCGGTCGGTGTGAACGTGACGGTGTCCATCCCGGTCGAGTCCGATGCCGTTGCGGCAGAGGCCATCGGTCGCCGAGCGCGAAGCGCCTGGTGGCGTTCGACGATGCCGCCGGCAACCTCGGCGGGTACGAGTTGGCGCGGGATGACGATCATCGGCTGCCGGGCGATGAACATCACCAGCCGATGGCGGTCGAGCCGGATGCGGTCGACGTCTGTCAGCGTGAACCGCGACCGGATCTCGCCCGCGCGGTAGGCAATCCAGTCATCACCGAACTCCGAGGTGAGGACCGTGCCCTCCGGGAGGAGGCGCCGCGTGCGGCGCAGGATCACGAACCACAGGAACGCCCATACCGGTGAGGCCAGAACGCATCCGACGATCAGTCCGAGGACGACGATGGCGGCCGAGGTGGCGGCTGTCTGGGCAGGCGAATCGTCGGTGACGATGACAAGTGCCGCCGTGATCACCGCGAGGAGCACCATCATCGCGGCCACCCACCGTGCGGAGCGCACGAACGTGTACGCGGCCATATGACGCGCGACCGAACGGTCGGCGATCGTCGTCGTCTGCAGGGCACCGCCCGGTAAGACGGTGTGTTGGTAGGGAACAGCCAAGGCTTATTGACCTCTCGGTGGTCGGGGCGAGTCGCCACTGTAGTGGATCAGGCCGTCCGGCGCGTCAGCTCGGCGCCGACGCCGCCGGTCAGCACTACGTCGGGGATGGTCAGCGCGCCGGCGGGCAGGCGGGCCCGCACCAGCAGCGCCCCGCCGGAGCGGCGCACCCGCGCCACCGAACTCAGCGGAAGCGAGCGCACCACGCCGCCGAGCCGCAGGCGGAGCGCATCGGGAGCGGTGGCGGCGGGTGATACTTGACCCTATGGCACCGAGTGACCCGGATTTCCGGACGCTGGTCGTCGCCGAATCGATCCGGCTCTTCGGCGAGAACGGCTACGAATCGACGACGGTCGAGCAGATCGCCGCCGCCGCCGGCATCTCCCGACGCACGTTCTTCCGTCAGTTCCGGGCCAAAGAGGATGTGATCTTCGCCGATCACGAGTCGTTGCTCGCCCAGGTCGACGATCTGCTGGCCGCGACCGGGTCTGATCCGTCCGAAGCGGTGTGCGCCGCTGCCGAACTCGTCTTCGGGCACTTCTCGGGGGACCGGAACCTGGCATTTCGCCGACTCCAGGTGGTGTCGGAGGTGCCCGCGCTGCGCGATCGGGAACTCGTGACCACCTATCGCTACCAGCGGGCCTTCGAGGAATTCCTGCGCCGTCGCCTGCCCGAGGCCGACCGCGTCCACATCGTAACCTACGTCGCCGCCGTCACCGGAGCGCACAACTACCTGCTGCGCCGGATGATCCGCGGCGACTCCGACGCCACGCTGGCGCGGCTGCGAACCGAACTCACCCGCATCCGGTTGGCACTGGGTGTCAGCGGTGCGGTGTCGTCGGGGCCCTCCGCCGAGCTCTCGTCGGGGCGCACTACGAAGACCGAGGACGACCCGGTGGTCACCGTGGTGACCTACCCGGCCGGCACATCGCCGGAGGAGATCACCCGTCACCTCGCCGAACAGCTGGGTCGGCGAACAGCTGGGCAGACTCGTCGGCAGTCGCGGACAATCGAAGACGATCCCGACGGATTGACATGGCACCGAGTGCCGTGATGGACTGGAATCATCCACCGTTTGGCACCCAGTGCCGTGAGGAGCCGCAGTCATGGGTTTCGGAAACCCCGATTTCAACGTTTTTGAACTCCCCGAGGAGCACGTCGCGCTCCGCGAGGCGATCCGCGCGCTCTCCGAGAAGGAGATCGAGCCGCACGCCGCTGACGTCGACGAGAACTCCCGCTTCCCGCAGGAGGCGCTCGACGCGCTGGTGGCGTCGGGCTTCAACGCGATCCACGTGCCCGAGGAGTACGACGGCCAGGGTGCCGACTCGGTGGCTGCCTGCATCGTCATCGAGGAGGTCGCGCGGGTGTGCGCGTCGTCGTCGCTGATCCCCGCCGTCAACAAGCTCGGCACGATGGGCCTCATTCTCAACGGCTCCGACGAACTCAAGCAGCAGGTGCTCCCGTCGATCGCCTCCGGTGAGGCGATGGCCTCCTACGCCCTCTCCGAGCGTGAGGCCGGCTCGGATGCCGCCGGGATGAAGACCCGCGCCCGACGCGACGGCGACAACTGGGTGCTCAACGGCACCAAATGCTGGATCACCAACGGCGGCAAGTCGAGCTGGTACACCGTCATGGCGGTAACCGATCCGGAGAAGAAGGCCAACGGCATCTCGGCGTTCATGGTGCACAAGGACGACCCCGGCTTCACCGTCGGCCCGCTGGAGAAGAAGCTCGGCATCAAGGGTTCGCCGACCGCCGAACTCTACTTCGAGGACTGCACCATCCCCGCCGACCGCATCATCGGCGACGAGGGCACCGGCTTCAAGACCGCCCTGCAGACCCTCGACCACACCCGTCCGACCATCGGCGCGCAGGCCGTCGGCATCGCGCAGGGCGCGCTCGACAAGGCCATCGAATACGTCAAGGACCGCAAGCAGTTCGGGCAATCGATCAGCAAGTTCCAGGGCGTCGAATTCATGATCGCCGACATGGCCATGAAGGTCGAAGCCGCCCGGCTGATGGTCTACACCTCGGCCGCCCGCGCCGAACGTGGCGAGAAGAACCTGGGCTTCATCAGCTCGGCGTCCAAGTGCTTTGCCTCCGACGTCGCGATGGAGGTCACCACCGATGCCGTGCAGCTCTTCGGTGGCGCCGGTTACACCCGCGACTTCCCGGTCGAGCGCATGATGCGCGACGCCAAGATCACCCAGATCTACGAGGGCACCAACCAGATTCAGCGGGTCGTCATGAGCCGCGCTCTGCTCCGCTGACGCGGTTTCTGTTGGGTGACACGCCGAGTGCAACCGATCCGTCCTGGGCTGCGTCCAATCTTGCATGGTCTTTCTGACATCGTTGACACGCGCGACGACCCGCGCCGAACTCGTCGCCGACGGCATCACCGACCATGAGATACGGCGGGCGGTCTCCGGCGGGACCCTCACGGCGCTCGCTCCGGGGGTGGTGATCCGCACCGACCTGCTCGACGGCACGCCCGAGCAACGACACCGGGAACTCGCCAGGGCGTGGTGGCGTCGCCAGAGGTCGTCGGAACCCCGTCGGGCGCTCGCCGCCGTCTCGGCGGCGGCTGCGCTCGGTCTGCCGGTATGGGGGCTCGACACCACGCTGGTGGTGGTGACCGAGTTCGCTGCGCGCTCACGCTCGAGGACCTCGGGTCTGACACGGCTGATCTCGGATGGCCGCGCGCCGTCGACAATGGTCCACGAGGGTGTGCTCGTGGTGACTCCGGCGCGTGTCGTCGTGGACATCGCACGCACCGCCGACCGGATTGCCGCTGTCGTGGTCGGCGATGCGGCCCTGCGCATGGGTCGGTGCTCGCTCGACGAACTCGCCGTCGAACTCAGCCTCATCCACGGGGGATGGTCGGTGCCGCCCAGGCACGACGCGTGATCGAACTGCTCGACGGGAAGTCGGAGTCGGTCCTGGAGTCGCGCAGCCGGATGGTGTTTCTCGACGCCGGGCTACCGGCCCCCGAGTTGCAGCTCGAGCTGTACGACCAGTGGGGCAACCTCGTTGCGCGCGTGGACTTCTACTGGCGCGAACAGCGCGTCGTCGGCGAGAGCAACGGCCTGGCCAAGTACTCGGGCGACGACGGAATCGGCCGTGTGCTGTATGAGAAGCAGCGTTCCGACGCGCTCACCGAACTCGGCAATCGAGTGGTGCCCTGGGGCTGGAAGGACCTCGAAGACCCGAAGCTGCAGAAGAACCTGATCGAGCGACTGACCGCGTGGCTGGCGTAGTGGTCCCCAGGGCCGTCGAGGTATGCGACCAACGTCGATAGGCAAGTCCGCTCGAGTATGTCAAGGTGTTGTGGCCCATGCGGTTCGCTTGTGGACAACCGGTACCGACGCGACGTCTCGGCCGTTTCAGCAGCTACAACTTGACTCATGTCAGCACAGTCCTGGGTGACACTCGTCGTCGGCGTCATCGGTTTCGCCGGATTGATCGCCGGCATGGTACAACGCACCTTGGCCGATCGCCGAGCCGAATGGTGGCGACGCGCGAGTTGGGCCGTGGATCATGTTCTGTCTGAGAAAACGGCACGGCGCGGGTAGTCGGGTTCGATGTGTTGGCCAGGCTGCAGTCTTCGCCGTTGATCACCAGAACCGAGGCCGACGTCTTCCTGCATCTGGCTCATCTACTCCTGCGTGAAACCAACTCTGATGACTTCGTCGCAGGTGGAGGGCATACTGAGGCAGAGGAGGAGCCATGACGAGAACCCAGCGCGGCAGCGTCGCATCGGGGTCTCCGCCCGTGTCCGAGGTGCGGCGGGCGGCCGCGCGCTTGGCGTTGGCTGCCGGGAAGGCCGCTGGTCGGCCGCATGATCCGCACATGCAGGCCATCATCGACGGTCGCGAGGATGTCGGTAGTTCGGTTTCGGCAACCACGCCACCGTCTCCCGTGTCCGAGGTGCGGCGGGCGGCCGCGCGCTTGGCGTTGGCTGCCGGGAAGGCGGCGGGACGGCCGCATGATCCGCACATGCAGGCCATCGTCGACGGTCGTGAGGACTGAACAACTCTGTCGCCCGGTATTCGGTCACCAATGATCTACCGGGGCATGTTTTTACCACCCCCAGCGCGTCGACCTACAGAAACCGCGTTTCCCGTCAGAAACCGCGTTTACAAACACGGTTTTCGACGAGACACGCGGTTTCTATTGACCGACGCGCCGAAACCCCTACGCGTACGCGGCGCGAAACTCGATGCGGGCGTGCTGTTTACGCGCGGCGGCCCGGAAGTCGTTGAGCGCCCGGCCCATGTGGAACCCGTTGGTGACGATGACGGCGCCGTTGGCGCCCATGGCCTTGAGCATGCCGACGGTGTAGGTCGCGTTCTGCACGGTGCTGGTCGAGCGGCCCTCATTGACCATCTGCCACATCGGGATTCCGCGTCGAAGAAGTCCCAAGTTCATGAACTGGGCTTCGGAAACCGGTAGCCACCAGGTGTTTCCGCCGGAAACCACCATCCGGTTGAACGGATGCTGTTTGGCCAGGCGCGCAGCTACATTCAGCCGGCGATCCAGGATCGCCGGCGTCTGCCCGAAGGTGCCCATCTTGGCGCCGAGCACCACGATGTAGCGGGTCAGCACGCCCTGCCAGAGGAAAAGGCTGTTGGGCGTACCGAATTCGGAGCTGCCGAAGTCGACGCTGCCGAAATCGGTGCTCGACGAGGGGGCGGCTTGGGCAGGCGCTGCGACGACGCCGCCGGCACCGGTGGCGAGGGCGGTTGTCAGCGCGAGCGCGGACACGAGTTTTCGAACACGCATGATCACGAGAGTAGCGATCAGCACGACCGTACAGGTTTCGATCCAGTAACACCTGCAACACGGGTAACAAATGACACTCGTGTAACACGACAGCACCACGAGACACAGAGTGGAACCACAAGAGTTGCGCCCGAACAGGTTTCGGAGTGCCCGGCCACCACCACCCACCCATCGGTAGGCTGAGACGGTGATCACCCGTCGGCTCCGCACTCGGGTTCCGGCCACCGCGGCGGCGGCGCTGCTGGGACTGACCCTCGTCGCCTGCGGCACCGGCGAATCCGCCGACCGGCCGGCGAGTAGCACAAGCACACCCAGTCAGACCTCCAGCGCCGTGGATTACGTGAACCTCGGCGACAGTTACGGCGCCGGTACCGGCGTCACCCCGCTGGCGGCCGGATCGCCGTTCCTGTGTCAGCGGTCGTCGCGGAACTTCGCGCATATCCTCGCTCAGCGGGAGGGCTATCGACTCACCGACGCCAGTTGTGCGGGCGCCGACACCGCCGATCTCGCCGACGCCCAATACGACGGCGTCCCACCGCAGTTCGACGCACTGACCCCCGACGCCGGCCTGGTCACGATGATGATGGGCGGCAACGACAACGACACCTACTCGTCGTCGATCCGCGCCTGCCGCGACGTCGCCGACGACGACCCGACCGGCTCACCGTGTCGTGACCGCTACGGGGAGCGCCTCATGCAACCGATCACCACCACGACTTACCCGGACCTGGTGGCCGCCCTGCGCGCGGTACACCAGAAGGCGCGTAGCGCGCGGGTCCTCATCGTCGGCTATCCGTGGATCCTGCCGGCCACCGGCGGGTGTTATCCGACGATGAAGGTGGCCGCCGGTGACGTCGGCTATCTGCGCGAACTGCAGGCCACACTCAACGACGCTGTCCGGCGGGCCGCGCAGCAGACCGGCACGACCTACGTCGACATGTCAGCGGTGTCGGAGGGACACGACGCCTGCGCGGGCCCTGAGCGCTGGATCGAACCGATGACCACCAGCGGACCGGGTGCGGTGCACCCCAATGCTCGTGGTCAGGAGGCCATCGCGGACCAGGTCGCGACGGTGCTGCGGTGAGGGCCGAGAAGCTGAGAACCGCCTGAACGATTTGGGCCGTTGTGCCCCGTTTGGAACACTGGAGGCCGTGACCCGCACCCCGACCGGCCCCGAGAAGTCCGCCGCGCTCTTCGCGCGGGCAACCGAGGTGACACCGGGCGGGGTCAATTCCCCGGTCCGCGCCTTCTCCGCGGTCGGCGGCACACCCCGCTTCATCACCCGCGCGGCCGGCTGCCATCTCACCGACGCCGACGGCAACGACTACGTTGACCTGGTCTGTTCCTGGGGACCGATGATCCTGGGCCACGCTCATCCGGCCGTCGTCGAAGCCGTGCAGAAAGCCGCCGAAGGCGGACTGTCCTTCGGCGCACCCACCGAGGCCGAGGTGCAACTCGCCGAGGAGATCATCGACCGCGTCGACCCGGTGCAGCGCGTGCGGCTGGTCAACTCCGGCACCGAGGCCACCATGTCGGCCATCCGGCTGGCCCGCGGATTCACCGGCCGCACCAAGATCATCAAGTTCGCCGGCTGTTATCACGGTCACGTGGACGCCCTGCTCGCCGACGCCGGGTCCGGCGTCGCGACCCTGGGTCTGCCCACCTCACCGGGCGTGACCGGTGCGAGTGCCCACGACACCATCGTGCTGCCCTACAACGACCTCGACGCCGTGGCCTCGGCCTTCGCGGAGTTCGGTGACGAGATCGCCGCCGTCATCACCGAGGCCGCCGCCGGCAACATGGGCGCGATCGCGCCCCGCGACGGATTCAACGCCGGACTTCGCGACCTCACCGCGCGGCACGGTGCGCTGCTCATCATCGACGAGGTGATGACCGGATTCCGGGTCAGCCCGGGCGGGTGGTACGGCATCGAAGGCGTCGGCGCCGACCTCTACACCTTCGGCAAGGTGATGAGCGGTGGACTGCCGGCCGCGGCGTTCGGCGGACGCGCCGACGTCATGGCACGCCTCGCACCCACCGGACCCGTCTACCAGGCCGGGACCCTGTCCGGGAACCCCGTCGCGGTGGCTGCCGGACTCGCCACGCTGCGCCACGCCGACGTCGGGGTGTACGAGACCCTCGACGCCAACGCCGCCAGGCTCGGTGAGTTGTTCACCGACGCGCTGTCGGCGGCCGGCGTCGGGCACCGGGTGCAGAAGGCCGGCAACCTGATCAGTGTTTTCTTCACGCCGGACCCACAGACCCAGCTCGTCGACTATGCCGGCGTGAAAGCCACCGAGACATGGCGTTTCGCTCCGTTCTTCCATGCCCTGCTCGATCGGGGTGTCTATGCGCCGCCGAGCGCCTTCGAGGCGTGGTTCGTCTCGGCGGCCCTCGACGACGACGCCTTCGCACGTATCGCCGACGCCCTGCCTGCCGCGGCGCGCGCCGCCGCGGCAGCAACCAACCCGGGGGAGACCGCCTGATGCACACGATCGTCCACATGATGCGCCACGGCGAGGTCGCCAACCCCGACGGCATCCTCTACGGCCGACTCCCCGGTTTCCGGCTCTCCGACACCGGCCGGGCCCAGGCCCGCAAGGTCGCCGACGCCCTCGCCGACCACGACGTCACCGCCGTCTTCGCGTCGCCGCTGCAACGCGCGCAGGAGACCGCCACCCCGATCGCCGCCGCCCACGGCCTGCCGATCATCACCAACGACGACCTGATCGAGGCCGACAACGTCTTCGAGGGACTCAAGGTGTCCGTCGGCGACGGCGCGTTGTCCAAGCCGCGGCACTGGCCCAAGATGCGCGACCCGTTCACACCGTCCTGGGGTGAGCCCTACATCCAGCTCGCCCACCGGATGCTGGCCGCCGCCAACAAGGCCCGCGACGCCGCCAAGGGACACGAGGCGGTCTGCGTCAGCCACCAGCTGCCGGTGTACACGCTGCGCCGATTCCTCGAGGGCCAGCGTCTCTGGCACGATCCCCGTCGCCGGCAGTGTTCGCTGGCCTCGCTGACCAGCCTCATCTACGAGGACGACGCGCTGGTCGACATCATCTACTCCGAGCCTGCCGGGGCGTCGGATCCGTTGGCCACCGGGGCCTGAGCGGAGTTCATCAGCAAGTGACGGTTCCAGTGAGAAGTGTGGGTACTGCCCGGCGAGGTCGCCGCTCGGTGGCGGTCCTCGCGCTGCTGCTGGCCGTCGTCGTCGCCGTCACCGGTGCATGTGGCACCGGCGACGACGCGGTCGCCCAGGGCGACACCTTCCAGTTCGTCTCACCGGGCGGCAAGACCGTCATCACCTACGACCCGGCCGACCGCAAACCCATCGGCCCGGTCTCCGGGGAGAATCTCCTGGGCGGCGCACCGCTGTCCATCACCGACCCGCGCTATGCCAACAAGGTCGTGGTGATCAACGCGTGGGCGTCGTGGTGCGGCCCGTGCCGCAGCGAGTACGACGACCTCGAGCAGGTCTATGACCGTTACCGCACCCAGGGTGTCGACTTCCTGGGCATCAACCTGCGCGACGACCGGCAGTCCGCGGAGGATTTCGTCACCGACCGTCACGTCGGTTACCCGTCGATCTACGACTATCCCGGCGCCACCGTCGGCGACCTCGGCATCCCGCTGCCGGTGCTGCCGGTGACCGTGATCCTTGACCGCGAGCACCGGCCCGCGGTGGTGTTCATCAAGTCGATCACCGCCGAGGAACTCGGAGCGCAGGTGGCCCGCGTCGTCGCCGAAGACGGGAGCGCGCGCCCGTGACCGAGCCGATGATCCTGGCCGCGTCGCCGAGCGCGCCGCTGGCCGCGTTGGGGGAGACGTTCCAGAACACGGTGCTCTCCGGTCCGCTGCTGCTGGCGCTGGCCGCCTGTCTGCTCGCCGGACTGGTGTCCTTCGCCTCGCCGTGCGTGGTGCCGCTGGTGCCCGGCTACCTCTCCTATCTGGCCGGTCTCGTCGGGGCGGAGGCGCCGGCGATGACCGCGGGCGAACCCGCCAAAGCCGGTCGTCATCGGGTGGCGATGGCAGCCGCGCTGTTCGTCGTCGGCTTCACGGCCGTGTTCGTCGCCGCCACCGCGACGGTCTTCGGGTTCACCCAGACCTATGTGCTCAATCATCAAGTGCTGCAACGGGTCGGTGGGGTCATCACCATCCTGATGGGTCTGGTGTTCATCGGGCTCGTGCCGATGATGCAGCGCGACTACCGATTCCATCCGCGCCGGGTGTCCAGCCTGGTGGGCGCCCCGCTGCTCGGGGCCGTCTTCGCTCTCGGCTGGACACCGTGCCTGGGGCCGACGCTGTCGGCGATCATCGTCACGGCCACCGGCACACAGGGAGTGACCGCGGCCAAGGGGGTGTCGCTGATCATCGCCTACTGCATCGGTCTGGGTATCCCGTTCGTGATCCTGGCGTTCTCGTCGGCCTGGGCGCTGCGCAGCCTCGGCTGGTTGCGCCGCCACGCCCGGGCCATCCAGGTGTTCGGCGGGATCATGCTGATCCTGGTCGGCGTCGCCCTGGTCACCGGCCTGTGGGATCAGTTCACCATCTGGGTGCGTGAGGCATTCATCTCCGACACCGAATTGCCGATATGAGGGAGGTGAGCAGGTGACCGACGTCGCACACGCTCCGGCCGGTGCTCCGGCGCCCGGACCGGATGTGCGCAAACCGCATTGGGCCAAGCGGCGGGTGCTGTGGCCGCTGCGCAACCTGTGGCGGTCGCTGACCTCGATGCGCACCGCGCTGGTGTTGCTGTTCCTGCTGGCACTGGCCGCCATCCCGGGCGCACTCCTGCCGCAGCGGGAACTCAACGAGCAGAAGACGTTGCAGTACATCGCCGATCACGGGACTCTCGGCGAGTGGATGGACCGGGTACAGCTGTTCGACGTCTTCTCCAGCGCCTGGTTCACCGCGATCTATGTCCTGCTGTTCGTGTCGCTGGTCGGCTGCCTGACCCCGCGCATGATCGAGCACGTCCGCACCCTGCGCGCCAAACCGGTTGCCGCGCCCCGCAATCTGTCCCGCCTGCCCCGGCACGTGGAACACACCGTCGACGGCACACCCGAGGAGATCGCCGATCGGATCAACGGCCGGCTACGCGGGTGGCGTCGCATCGTCGTCACCCGGCCGTCTTCAGACGGGTTAGGGTCCGATGGCGCGGGGGTGGTCGAGGTCTCCGCGGAGAAGGGCTATCTGCGCGAATTCGGTAACCTCGTCTTCCATTTCGCGCTGCTGGCGCTGCTGGTGGCCATCGCCGTCGGCAAGCTCTACGGCTACGAGGGCACCCGCAGCCTGGTGGCCGACGGTGAGCAGTCGTTGTGCAACAACTCGACCGCCGTCTACGACTCGTTCCGGGCCGGCAGCCTCGTCGACGGAACCGACCTGTCGCCGTTCTGTTTCCGCATCGACAAGTTCTCCGCGACCTTCCTGCCCAGCGGCCAGCCGGACATGTACGACGCCACCGTGCGCTACAGCGAGGGTCCCCACCCCGGCGACCCGGCGACCTGGAACACCGCGTCGGTGCGGGTCAACGAGCCGCTGCGCATCGCAGGCGACCGGGTCTACGTGCTGGGCAACGGCTTTGCCCCGACGTTCACCGTCACCTTCCCGGGCGGCGAGACCCGCACCCAGACGGTGCCGTTCGTGCCGGACGAGTTGTCGACGATGATGTCGTCGGGGGCGGTGCGCTTCGACACCCCGGCCGGGCTGTACCCCGACGAGGACGTGCGCCGCAAGAATCAGATCGCCATCGAGGGACTGTTCGCGCCCACCGCGAATTTCACGGGTGCACACGGTGGCCTGGTCACGTCGTCGTCGCCGGTGCCCAACAACCCGGTCGTCGCGATCGACATCTACAAGGGCGACACCGGCCTGGACACCGGGCGCCCGCAGAACGCCTATCAGCTCGACCGCCAGCTGATCGAACAGGGCCGGCTGGTCAAGCAGGCACGGGTCAACCTCGGTGTCGGGCAGTCCGCCCCGCTGGCCGACGGCAGTTCGGTGCGGTTCGACGGTTATCAGCGCTGGGTGTCGGTGCAGGTGTCCCATGATCCCGCGCAGAACTGGGTGCTGGTCAGCGCCATCGCCATGCTCGGCGGACTGCTGGTGTCGCTGCTGGTCCGGCGCAGGCGGATCTGGGCCCGGTTGGTGCCGGTCCCCGGTGAACGACGTACTGTAGTAGAGATTGCCGGGCTGGCCCGCACCGATCAGGCCGGCTGGGGCGAGGGTTTCGCCGAGCAGGCAGCCGATCTGGTGAGCGAGAATCCGGACGGTACGACGGCAGCGCGACGCTTCCGCCCCCGCCGTTTGTGAATCGGCCGGTTGTGAAGTTGCCGGTTGTGAATCTGGAGAGGACGACACGATGAGCAGTGCGGCCGACATCGCCGCCACCGTCGACGGCGCACCCGTCGACGAGACGCTGGCACGCTACTCCGACCTGTTGTTCGGTACCGCCATCACCGTGTACGTCCTCGCGATGGTGCTGTTCCTCGGATCGCTGGCCGCGGTCCGCAGCCGACGCCTGGCCGACCGCGCCCTCGTCGGGGCAACCGTCGGCGCCGACGCCGGTCGCACTGCCGACCCGCGGACGCCGGGCAAGATCGAGCAGGCACGACGACGCAGTCTCGGCGAGAAGCTCGGCAACATGGCCTACCCGGTCGTCATCGTCGGCCTGCTGGCACACGTCGCGTCGATCGTGACCCGCGGGTTCGCCACCGATCGCGCCCCGTGGGGCAACATGTACGAGTTCATCTCGCTGACGTGCGCGGCCTGCGTGATCGCCGGGATCGTCGTGTTGCGTAAACCCGAGCATCGGCCGCTGCTGTCCTTCGTGCTGCTGCCGGTCACGCTGCTGATGTTCATCGCCGGTCGCTGGCTCTACACCCAGGCCGCGCCGGTGGTGCCCGCACTCAAGTCCTACTGGCTGGCCATCCACGTCTCGATCATCTCGATCTCGTCGGGTGTGCTGCTGGTCTCCGGTGTGGCCAGCCTGCTGTACCTGATCAAGATGCGCTGGGGCGCACAGGTTTCCGCGACCAAGGAGCCCTACAGCGGCGAGCCGTACGCGGATCTGGTCGACGGCACCGGGATGAAGGGAATCGGTGGTTCGCTGCGCCGGATCGTCGCCCACATCCCGGGTGCGGACACCCTCGATCGTCTCGCCTACAAGTGCGTCGTCTTCGGCTTCCCGCTGTTCGGTCTGGGCGTCATCTGCGGAGCCATCTGGGCCGAGGCCGCCTGGGGCCGGTTCTGGGGCTGGGATCCCAAGGAGACGGTGTCGTTCATCGCGTGGGTGATCTACGCCGCCTACCTACACGCCCGCGCGACGGCGGGCTGGCGCAACACCGCCGCCGCCTGGATCAACGTCGCCGGGTTCGTGGCACTGCTGTTCAACCTGTTCATCATCAATCTCGTGGTCTCCGGCCTGCACTCCTACGCCGGTCTCTGAGCGAGCGGCTCAGGGCGTCGGGTGGGTGCCCTCGCCCTGGTTGCCGGCGCCCTGGTTGTCGATGGCTTGTGCCTTCACCATTTTGAGCAGTTCGATCAGAACGTCGATGGTGTCCGGGCAGATCGCGCGGAGATCGATCCCGGACAGGTGGCTGCCGGTCACGGCAAGCAGATCCACATAGTCCTGCTGTCTGCGGACGCGCTCGACGTCTTCGTCGGGATTGGCGAGGAAATAGGTGACGCTCACGTCGAAGGCGCGTGCGATGGCCTCGACGGTCCGGAACGACGGCGTGCGCGCCTTACCGGTTCGTAACTGGGAGATGTAGGCATCGGAGAGCGAGTATCCGAGGGAGTTGGCCTTCTCGGCGACCTTCTTACCGGTGTACCTGACGCCGTTCTCGTCTCGACTGTGCTCGAAGAGTGCGCCGAGCTTGTCGGCGAAACTGAGATCGTCGTCGGATGCAGATCCACCTGACTGTCGGGGAGTCAACCAGCCACACCTCCTCGCGCGTTTCGGAGAAGTCAACCCTACCCTGAGGTATGGCAAACGACGTCACGACGCCACGAGTGGGGAGAAAGTCGGTGATCGGATCAGGCCTCGTCGCCGTCGGAACCGTTGGTTCCGCGGGTTCGATTGTCGAGGTCGCGAAGGAAATCGGGATCGTCGTCGGGTCCCTTGGGGCCGCGCGGATAGCCGCCGCCCGACGACCCGCCGTCCGCCTCGTCGCGTTGAGGCCCGAAGGCGCGCCACAACAAGAACCCGATGGCTATCACGCCGATCACGGCAAACAGAAATGTCATGGCAACCTCCCATCACCAGGGTACGTGAGGGAGTGCGCGGGTGGGCGGGGTGTCGTTCAGTGAGAGCGACGGTTGAGCAGCGCGACGACATCCTCTTCGCGGAAACGACGGTGCCCGCCCGGCGTGCGGATGGAGCCCAGGATGCCCGATGTCGCCCAGCGGGCCACGGTCTTCGGGTTCACATTGAACATCGACGCGACCTGGCCGGGTGTCAGGGTGTGCTGGCTGGCCAATCCCGGGGTGATGAAAGCTGCATTCGGTGCCGTATTGATTGTGGTCACGGTCTTCCCCTCTGTGATGTCCACGCCCGTGGGTGTTCGGCGAACCCGCCCTGGCGAACGGGTTGTTTCATGAATACACGCAAATCGCCCAGGTACTCGAACCGTCAGTAGAAGGTAAAGAGCTGGCAAAGAACCCTGTGACCTGCAGACACCAGAATCGGCACCAGTAGGCTGGAGGTCGTGAGTGCTGCAGCCGACCGGCCCCGGAAGCCGGCAGACACCGACCCGACGGCCGACGAACATGCGAGCACCGGATCGCTCGTGTTGGCGTTGCTCGCCTACACCTTCGCGAGACTCGCGCTGGTGGTGGTGGTTGCCGCGATCATCATCTTCGGCGCCCGGCTCGTCGGCGTCGACGTCCCGCTGTACGTGGCAGCCGTGTTCGGCGTGCTGATCGCGCTTCCGCTGGGCATGGTGGCGTTCAAGAGCCTGCGTCTGCGCGTCAACCGCCAGATCGCGGCCCTCGACCGCGATCGCAAGCGCCGCCACGACGACCTGCAGTCGCGGTTGCGCGGCGCCAAATGACGGCCAGCGGGTCCGGCTGGTGAAACCCACCCGCGACATCGATCGCCGCACCGACCGCTCGTGGGCGGAGAACGCCGTCCGGCTCATCGAGGCCGACGCCCGACGCAGCGCCGACACCCACCTGCTGCGCGTCGAACTCCCCGGCTGGTCGCGATGGTCCACCGCCGACGGCGCCGAGGCGGGGGTCGACCTGTATCTGAAGGACGAGAGCACCCATCCGACCGGCTCGCTCAAACACCGACTGGCCCGTTCGCTGTTCCTCTACGCCATCTGCAATGGCTGGGTCACCGAACACACGCCGGTCATCGAGGCGTCGTCGGGCTCGACGGCGGTCAGCGAGGCCTACTTCGCCAAGCTGATCGGGGTGCCGTTCATCGCGGTGATGACCGCGAGCACCTCGCCGGCCAAGACCGCCCTCATCGAGCGGGAGGGCGGTCACTGTCACTTCGTGCAACGTCCGGGCGAGGTGTACGCCGAGGCGCTGCGTCTCGCCGACGAGCGCGGCGGCCACTTCATCGACCAGTTCACGATGGCCGAACGCGCCACCGACTGGCGGGGCAACAACAACATCGCCGAGTCGATCTTCGCTCAGATGGCCGACGAGGAGCATCCGATCCCGACGTGGATCGTCGTCGGCGCCGGAACCGGCGGGACCTCGGCGACGCTGGGCCGCTATCTGCGTTACCGCCGGCATCCGACGTGGCTGTGCGTGGTGGACCCGGAGAACTCGGTGTTCCTGCCCGCCTTCGAATCCGGAGACGGCACACTCACGTCCGAGGCCGGCTCGCGGATCGAGGGGATCGGCCGCCCTCGGGTGGAACCCTCCTTTGTCTCGCAGGTGATCGACCGCATGATCGGCGTCCCCGACGAGGCGTCGATCGCCACCGCCCGCTGCGTCAGTGACCGCCTCGGCCGCCGTGTCGGCGGCTCCACCGGCACCAATATGTGGGGAGCCTTCGCCCTCGTTGCCGAAATGGTCCGGGATCGACGCGCCGGCAGTGTCGTGACCCTGCTCTGTGATCCCGGAGACCGTTACGGCACAACCTATTTCGACGATGACTGGCTGACCGGGGCGGGCTTCGACCTCGCACCGGCGACCGCGATCCTCGATGAGTTCTTCGCGACCGGTACCTGGGGCGCCTGACGCTGTCCCCCACGTGCTGGTTGAGCCGCCTCCCCACCTGCTGGTTGAGCCGCCTCCCCATATGCTGGTTGAGCCGCGACGGCGAGGAACGAGCCGCCGCGTGTCGAAACCATCGGTGCGACAACGATGTTCGCAACCACTGAGCCCCCATTGTTGGAACATACTCGGGTACCGGCATTCTCGTCTCACCAGCGGCTTCGACACGCCTCTCGTCTAGCGGCTCGTGGCGGCTCAGCCAGCAGAAAAGGGGTGGCTCGGTGGGCGGAACGGGGCGGCTCGGCCAGCAGAAAAGGGGGCCGGCTCAGCCGGTGCCGAGGTTCAGCCCGACGTCCGCCCGACGAAGGTGAGCGCATCATCACCCTGGTAGCAGGTGGGTCGGCGTGATCGCCCCGGCATTGCACGAGCTCGACGTCGGCGACCTTGCCGAATCTGATCGCGAAGGCGCGGGCGTCGGCACCGGTGGGGACCACGGTGTCGGCGGGGGAGTAGAAGAACCGGAAGCGTTTGCCGGCAAACCGTTTCGGGTAGAAGGACAATGGGTCGGCGCGGTCGGGGACGGGGCCGTCCCAGGCGTCGGCGATGAAGTCGACACCGCGCAGAGTGGGCGGGATACCGGTCAGCGGGGATATCCCGACCATCGATCGGACGTTCCGGTAGGCGGGTTCGGCCATCAGCCGG
Organism: Gordonia bronchialis DSM 43247; assembly: GCF_000024785.1. Classification (NCBI taxonomy): domain Bacteria; kingdom Bacillati; phylum Actinomycetota; class Actinomycetes; order Mycobacteriales; family Gordoniaceae; genus Gordonia; species Gordonia bronchialis. The sequence continues at coordinate 1,105,905 of NC_013441.1, forward strand.
AGTGCTGCGATCGCCCCATCGACTCGGCGGCGAAGACGAGATATCCGGTGCGATAACGTGTCTGCGCGACACCAATGAGGTTGCGGTAGTCGCGCAGCGCGGCGTCGTTGCCGAAGGAATTGCCGCCCGCGGTGGCCGACGCGATCACCCAACCGGTGCGGAGGAAGGGTTCGGCGAAGTGTCGCTGACGCGGGTCGTGGTCGAACTCCGTTCCGTCGGAGTCCATCCCGTGAAACCAGACCAGGATGCCGACGGGGGTGAGGTCCTCCTGTCGGTAGGTGCGCAGTCCGTTTCCGAGGTCGTCGCTCACGATGCCTGCCGACAACCCCGACGGCGCCGGCGCCGAACCGCACCCGGTGAGCGTGGCCACCACGCCCAGCCAGTACACCAGTGCGCAGACGAGCCGAGACCTCATGCGTACATCCTCACCCAGTCGACGAACATGGTTGCCGGCAGCGAGGTTTCGGCTACCGGTCCCGGCCATTCACCTCCGACGGCTAGATTGAGCACCAGGAAGAACGGTTCGTCGAGCACCCACACCGACGACGGTGGCAGATCCCGGGGGCGCAACGTCATCACCGTCCGGCCGTCGATTCCGTACTCGATCAGACCGGGCTGACGACATTGTCGGGGGCGCTGGTGTACACCTCCTACGTGGGTCCGCGACTGTCGTCGGTGCTGAAGTACGGGTGTCAAGAAATGTTGACACAACACTCTCGTCAAGATAACCTGACAATATGCACGACGAGACCACCGCACACCAGGCCTCGGGCGACCTGACCGGCGCCGCCACCAGTGGCGATCCGGCGCAAGGACTCGCCGCGGTCCGTGCCCTCCGCACCCTGGCCGATCGGTTGGAAGACATCCACGTGGCCAACGCCCGCGCCGCGGGCTGGAGTTGGCAGGCGATCGCGGAAGTCCTGCAGATCAGCCGCCAGGCCGTGCATCAGAAACATTCACAACGCGAGGCCCGCGGATAGCGTGGGCCGAGAAGGAGTAACACCATGTTCGGAAGATTCACATCAGACGACAAGACGATGCTGGGGCTGGCCATGCAAGAGGCCACGGACCTCGAGCACAACCACCTCGGCAACGACCACCTGATCCTCGGGATGCTCTGCAACGCACGCAGTCCGCTGTTCGCCCTCCTGGGCGATCAGGGGCTGACGCTGACCGGAGCCCGGGAGGTGGTACGGGCGTTCCACGCCCAGCGCGACGACGAGGAGTCCGGCTCCGCGGACGAGTCGACGGACTCCGAAACCGCCGCCCAACGCTATGACGAGGACCGAGAAGCTCTGCGCGGCATCGGAATCGACCTCGACAAGCTGCGCTCGGCGGTCCGCGACCGGTTCGGCGAAGATCTCAGCGAAGGCTGGGGTGAGCGCGAACCACGCGGTCGGGGACGCGGCCGACGCGGCGGACCCGACGGTTGCGGGCCCCATGGTCGGGGTCATCGTGGCCCCGGCGGCGGGCGTGGGCACGATCCGCGTCGCGGCTTCGATCCGGAGAGCTTCGGACCGGGCTTCGGTCCGGGCTTCGGGCCGGGTGGACCGGGATTCGGACCGGGCTTCGGACCGGGCTTCGGCCCTGGCGGTCCGTTCGGGCCGTGGGAAGAGGGCCGCGGTCGACGTGGTCCCCGCGGTCGCGGTTCCCGACCACGTTTCGCCAAGGACACCCGCGAGGCGTTCCGCCGGGCCGTCGAACTCGCGCGTGAGCGCGGCGACCGTCAGCTGCGCGCCGAGTACCTGCTCGTCGGCATCATCGATACCGCCGACGACGCCTCGCGCGCGGTGATCGACTCGGCCGCCAACGCCGACGACCTCAAGTCCGCCGTGCTGGCGTCACTGCCGGAGGTGGAGGCGGGGGTCTGATCCCCACCGACCGATCGAGCCCAGCTTGGGAATGTGTGTGCTGGCGCACCCACATTCACCGGCTGGGCTCGATCTGTCGTGTCAGGCCGCGAGCAGCTTGACGTGAACAAGCCACTTGCGCACGAGGTCGACCACGGTGCCCTTCTCGAGGTCGGCCCAGATCCATCGCACCACCATGATCCCCATCGAACGCAACGTGTCCTCCCGCGCCTTCTCGCGGACAACCACCTCGGTGACGCCCTTACCGGGACGTAGCAGCTTGGCGTACTTGACCTTGCCGTCGAACTCGCCGACGAGCAGTTCGTGCCAGTCGAAGTCCGTGCGGGCGACGACGTTTCCGTCCTCGTCGACGAACTCACGCTGCAGGCGCGGCATCGGAAGCCCGGCTTCGATCATTTGTGCACGACTCCACGATTCGCCTGGACTCTCCGACGCCCCGTCTGCGTAGTAGAGCGCCCGCCGAGCGCGGCCGATCCCGCGTCGCCGGCCGCTGAGCATCGCGCGCATGACCTCCCGATCGGCCCCCGCGCGCAGTGCAGAGTCGAAGATGGTCAACGCTTCGGCGAAAGTCCCGACGGTACAGGCGACGTCGACGGCGGTTCGTTCGATGGAGGTGACCCAGACACCGGACACCAGGATGATCTGGTCGTCGGCCAGCTCGGCAACATGGCAGTGCTGCCTGTCCGTCCGGAAACCATGTCCGCGCCCGGCGGTGGTGTGGACCCGACGCAGGTTCGGCTTCAGCATGGCCAGTCCGAGCACCGTCGCGGCCGACTGGTGGGTCAGCGGAACCTTCGACGCCTGGCCGATCCTCGATGCGAGCGCCTTGAGACGATGCCACTCTTCGGCGGTTCGCTCACCCGCGTACACGAAGACGCCGCGCGCGATCCGCCCGATACGTTTCGCCTTGACGGCCCGGCGGATGTCGTCGTCGGTGAAGCCGATGTTGATGAGCGTGGTGCGATGGATGAGACCGTGGGTGTCGGTGGGGAATGCCTGCATGATGAGTTGGACGCGCCGAGAAGCTTGCCGGTTCCCCCATTTGCTGCGTGAAACCACTCATCGAGTCCAACTCGAGAATGTGTGTGCTGCAGCACCCACATTCCCGAACGGGACCCACATCCTCAGACTCGACCCACACTCACCCCACCGCGAGCGCCACCGCCGTCAGCACTGACCACGCCAGCATCGCCAGCCCGGCCTTGCCCAACGACGGGATCAGGCCGGGGCCGGTCGCCCCGGCCTGCACGGGGCGATAGGCGACGACGATCAGGGGCGCCGCGAGAAGTCCGACGAGCGCCCACGGCGTCGCAGCGACCAGCACCACGCTTGCCACGAGGGGAACCGCGAGAAGCACGCCGAACAGAATGCGGGTCCGGGCGTCACCGATCCGCACGGCGAGGGTGATCTTGCCGGATTCGGTGTCGCTGGGAATGTCGCGCAGGTTGTTGACCACCAGCACCGACGACGAGATCGCGCCCACCGCGACGCCGCACACCGCGCCCACCCAGTCGATGCGGTCGGCGGTGACGAACTGGGTGCCGAGCACGGCCACCGGCCCGAAGAAGGTGAATACGGCCACCTCGCCGAGTCCGATGTAGCCGTAGGGGCGCTGGCCACCGGTGTAGAACCAGGCGGCGGCGATGCAGACGGCACCCACCACCACCAGCCACCAGGCGGTCGCGATCGCCAGGATCAGCCCGCATACCGCGCCCACTCCGAAGCAGATGAACGCGGCTGCTTTCACCGCGCCGGGACTCGCCGCACCCGACCCGACCAGCCGCATCGGTCCGACGCGGTCGTCGTCGGTGCCGCGGACGCCGTCGGAGTAGTCGTTGGCGAAGTTGACGCCGACGATCAGGGCCAGCGCGACGATCAGCGCCAGTGCCGCCTTCCACCAGGAGATCTCACCGAACCCGCCGACCAGCCACAGCGCGGAGCCGACGCCGGCGACGACGGGAGCGATGGCGTTGGGCAGGGTTCGCGGTCGAGCGCCTTGGAGCCACTGAGTTGGGGTTGCCACGGATTCATGGTGTCACGGCGAACAATCGGGGCTACGACGACCGCGCCCGCAACGCCCGCCGGTCGACCTTTCCCGGACCCCGCAGCGGCAATGCATCGAGTTCGACGATCTCCCGCGGCGCCGCGAACCGATCCAGCCGCTCACCGACAAGACCCTGAATTCGCTTGGCGTCCAGCCGTTCTCCGGGCCGCGTGACCACGAAGGCGACGACTTTCTCGCCCAGCCGATCGTCTGGGAGTCCGACGACGACGCATTCGGCGACCGCCGGGTCGTCGACGATGACGGCCTCCACCGCCTGGGGGACCACGGTGAGTCCGCCGGTGGAGATGGCCTCGTCGGCGCGCCCGACGATGCGCAGCACGCCGTCGGCGATGACCCCGAGATCGTCGGTGCGGAACCACCCGGCCGTCGCGAAGGCCGGATGGTCGGGCAGGTGGCGGTACCCGCGGGCGATCATCGGGCCGGCCAGCTCGACGCGCCCGATCCCGGCGTCGTCGGCGTCGGTGATGCGGATCTCGACACCCGGTAGCGGCACGCCGTCGTAGACACAGCCACCGGCGGTCTCGCTCATCCCGTAGGTCCGCACGATCGGCAGCCCGGCGTCGAAGGCTCTGCGCTGCAACGGTTCCGGCGTCGCGGCACCACCCACCAGAATGGCATCCAGTGTGCGGGACGCGGCGATCGCGGCGGGGGAGTCGAGCACTTTGATCAGCTGGGTGGGCACCAGCGAGGTGTAGCGACGCGGACCGTCGAGCTCCGCCACCGCCCGCACGAACGCATCGACATCGAAACCGTCGCCGACATCGAGGACCGTCGGTGTGAAACCGGCTGCGAGAGAACGCAACAGCACCTGTAACCCGGCGATGTGGTGGGGTGGTAGCGCGAGCAGCCAATTGCCCGGGCCGCCGAGGTGGGCCGCGGTTGCCTGCGCCGACGCCGACAGCGTCGCCGGCGTGTGCTGGGCGCCCTTGGGAGTTCCCGTGGAGCCGGAGGTGGAGATGACTAGGCTGATGTCGTCGTCGATCGGTTCACCCGCACCTAGCGCGTCGGCGAGACGCTGTGCGGAAACGGTGTCGTCGGGGACCGGGAGATGGGCCGGTTGATCCGACGACGCGTCGCAGAGACCAGCCAGTTGATCTCGCCGGAGCAAGACGTCGACGCCGGCGGGAAGTTCCAGGGTGCGTAGAACTTTCAGGAGTCGTCCCCATCGGTATCGGGATCGTCGGTATCGGGATCGTGGGCATCCGACGTCGGATAGGGCGGCAGCGGCTCGTCGTCGAAAGGCCAGCCGGAGGCCTCGAGATGCTTCCGCACCCGCGCGATGTCGGCCTCGTGGGGAAGTTCGTGGGTGATCTCGGTGATCTTGACCCCGGCGTCGATCTTGGAGATGCGCTCCGGTGGTGGCGGGGACTCGCGGATCAGGTCGGTCGAGACCGATTCGGCCTCGGCGTCGGAGAGTTGGCGGCGCAGCAGCGCCACCAGCGGGATGTAATCGTCCTGCGGGACCCCGTTGGGGTATCCGGCGCGCAGCCACTCCACAACCCGCTTGAGGAATTGCGGACGGTCCACGGTCTCTCCCCTCGTGTCGGCGCGACGTGTCCCCGCCATCGACGGCCATTGTATAGCGACCGGCACCGACCCGATGGTCGGTGCCGGTCCGATTGCACTGGTCAGCGCGACAACTGTGCTGCGGTCGACGGGCTCACGCGGGGGCGTCGACTCGCGGCCGAGCGGCGAGGGGCCAGCCGGCTGCGGCGAGCCTGGCGGCCACCTGGTTGATCTCGTGGTCGGTCGGCTGATCGTTGATGACCTCCGCGATCGCGGCCCGGATTCGGTCGCTGTCGAGCGGGGTGTCGATGTCGTGCTCGCGGGCGAGGCGGATGACGACGTCGGTGACCTCCTCTTCATCGAGCACCCGCACCAGCAGGGCCAGCAGCGGCGGAAAGTCGGTGGGCGGCACGCCCTCCGGATAACCGGCGCGGATCCAGTTGACGGCGGATTCGAACAACGACGGTGACGGCAATGCTTTACCTCTCTACCGGTCTGGGAATACTCGGGTTACTTGTAGCCGAAGGGGAAGATCTTGATGTCGGTGTAGTAGTAGATGGTCTGCCGGGTGATCCACAGGATGCCGGTGACGATCACCAACGCCACGAAGGCGAACACCAGATAGCTCGCGACCTTGAGGGCCGGGTGGGGCGCGCTGAGGGTGCCGTCGGCGTTCTCGTCGCCGTTGCCCACCGAATGCAGTCGCAGACCGTAGGCGAACAGGGCGGGCAGCCCGGCCCCGAGCACGAGTCCGACCATCAGAACCTTGCCGATCGCTTCGACGATGTCCATCGAGTACTCAGTCCTTTCAGATGTGCGTGGGCTCAGGCGACCGCGGTCGGCTTGGCCTGCGACGCGTCGTCGGCGGGCGGGATGATCGAGTCGGTCGACTCATCCCAATCGGCGTTGACGTTCTTGGAGTCGATCTTGTTCTGCTGCGCGCGCCAGTACATGTACGCCGACGCGGCCACCAGGACCGCGAAGATGGCGATCGCACCGCTGAGGTCGCCGAGCAGGTGCGCGAGGTAGAAACAGGCCGCGCCCACCGCGCCCGCTGCGGGCAGCGTGGTGACCCAGGCGATGGCCATGCGGCCGGCCACGGCCCAGCGGACCTGCGCGCCCTTCTTGCCGACGCCCGATCCGAGGATCGAACCGGTGGCGACCTGCGTGGTCGACAGCGCCATGCCGGCGGCGCTCGAGGTCAGGATGATCGCGGCCGACGACGCCTCGGCAGCCATACCCTGCGGGGAGGTGATCTCCACGAGACCCTTGCCCAGGGTGCGGATGATCCGCCAGCCGCCCAGGTAGGTGCCGATGGCGATGGCTGCGGCACAGGAGAACACGATCCAGAACGGCAGACCGTGGCTGATGGTGGAGGCGTCGAGGTGGCCGGTCACGATGAGCGCCATCGCGATCACGCCCATCGTCTTCTGGGCGTCGCCGGTGCCGTGGGCCAGCGAGACCAGCGATGCGGTGGCGATCTGGCCGTAGCGGAATCCCGCTTCCTTACGCGACTCGGCGATCTTCTTGGTGATGGCGAAGACCATCCAGGTGCCGCAGGCGGCGACCAGGCAGGCGATCACGGGGGCCAGCAGCGCGGGCACGATGATCTTGGAGAACACGCCGTGCCAGTTGATGCCGGACAGGCCGATGGCCGCGATACCCGAACCGATGAGGCCGCCGAAGAGCGCGTGCGACGAGCTCGACGGCAGGCCGAACAGCCAGGTGAACAGGTTCCACAGGATGCCGCCGATGAGGCCGGCGAAGATGATCAGCAGAGCGGTGATGGGGGTGAGACCGGCAATGATGTCGCCTTTGTCCTCACCGGAGGTCTGCTGGATGTTGAGGACGTCTTTGGTGATGGTCGCGGCAACCTCGACTGAGAGGAACGCGCCGACGAGGTTCAGGATGGCCGACAATCCGACGGCTACCTTGGGTTTGAGAGCCCCCGTCGCGATCGAGGTGGCCATCGCGTTGCCGGTGTCGTGGAAGCCGTTGGTGAAGTCGAAGCCGAGTGCTGTGATCACCAACAGCACCAAAATCAGCATCTCTGCGCTCATGGGCATAATCATGCAACGCCGGGCCCGAAACCGCCTAAAAACCGCAGTCCGAAATGTCCGATTTTTCCTCGGTGTTTCCGCTGGTGGTGGCGATGTTCACCCATTGTTCATGTTTCCGATTCTGACCGTCCACCTGCCGCGGGCGATCGAGCGCTCGGGCGGGGTCTCGGCAAGGGGCTGTCCCTGTGGAAGAATCCGCTCTCATGACATCGATGAAGCTGGGCATGCCGATCAACTACGCAGGCGATTTCCGCGAGACCATCAACAATCTCGCCGATTTCGAAGCTGCCGGTGTGGAGCGGATCGCGGTCCCGGAGGCCTACAGCTTCGATGCGGTGAGCCAGCTCGGCTACATCGCCGCGAAGACCGAGAAGATGGAACTGCAGACCGCGATCCTGCCGATGTTCTCGCGCACCCCCACCAACCTGGCGATGACAGCGGCCGGCCTCGACTACATCAGCGGCGGCCGTGCGGTGCTGGGCATCGGGGCGTCGGGCCCGCAGGTCATCGAGGGCTTCCATGGCGTGAAGTACGACTTCCCGGTGGGCCGTGCCCGCGAGCACGCCGAGATCTGCCGCATGGTGTGGCGTCGCGACAAGCTCGACTACCAGGGCAAGCACTACACCCTTCCCCTGGACAAGGAGCACGGCGGTTCCGGCCTGGGCAAGTCACTCAAGATCATCAATCACCCGGTCCGCGAGCGGATTCCGATGCTGCTGGCCGCGATCGGTCCCAAGAACACCGAACTGGCCGCCGAACTCTTCGAGGAGTTCCAGCCCATCCTCTTCCATCCCGAGCGCATCAACGACGCCTTCGGTGAGGGACTCGCCGCCGGCAAGGCCAAGCGCGACCCGTCGCTCGGTGAACTCGGCATCGTCGTGCAGGCCACCGCCCGCATCTCCGACGACGCCGAAGCACTTCACAACGCACGGGAACTCGTCCGTCACCACGCCGCCCTCTACATCGGCGGCATGGGCGCGCGAGGCAAGAACTTCTACAACACCCTTGCCCAGCGGTACGGCTACGCCGACGAGGCCAAGATCATCCAGGACCTCTATCTCGACGGCAAGAAGGCCGAAGCCGCGGCCGCGGTGCCCGACGACCTCGTCACCTCGATGTCGCTCATCGGTTCGCGTTCGGAGGTCGCCGAACGTGTGGCGGCCTTCACAGAGGCCGGCGTCACCTGCATCCTCACGTCGTCGGTTGCCCCGACGCACCAGGAGCGCGTCGCCGAAACCGAAGTTCTCCGCGACATCTTCGGCGGGTGACCCGCAGGTCCCTCGCTGCTCGACGGGCTGAACCCAAACCACGTGCACAACAGGGCATCCCGTGGTTCCCGGGTGATCAGCCGGGATGTCCGCGGGCGCTGTTCGCGACACGATATGTGCGATCGCAAACCGGTATTCGGAATCGGAGAAAAGCGACCTCACGCGGCGCACCGACGGTCGTTCAACGGTGTCGCCCAGATCATCGGTTAACGTGGACGCATGGCAAATCCAGAAAGTGACGTTTGTCGACGACCTCGACGGCCACCAGATCGATTCCGATGATGCGCACACGGTTTCGTGGTCGTGGTTGGGCGTGGATTATGAGCTCGACGTTTCCACGGCCAATTTGAACAAAGTGGAGAACGGAAAGGTGACCGTCGCCAAGCTGCTCGACGTGTCGACCCGCGTGGGTGGACGCAAACGGCCGACGGCGGCCCGCACCGCAAGCGCCCCGAGTACGTCGTCGAAGTCGGGTTCGCCGACCACCGAGATCCGCGAATGGGCCATCGGCGCCGGCTACGACGTCGCGCCGCGGGGTCGTCTACCGCAGAACATCATCGAGGCATACGAAGCGGCTCACTGACCGAATCAACCCTCGCGCTGCACGATCGCCTTCTCGGTGGTCGCGCAGCGCGGTGTTGTCTGCGGCACAGTCCGATCGTGGCAACCCCGCAGCTGCTGTACTGATGGGTGTGTCGGGCGGTGCACGATTGTCTCCTGCCCGGCGCGCAGCTGCCGAAACCGGACATGTTCATCGCACGGAATCGTTCGGGATACTGATCGGATGGCCGCGTCACCCACTATGGAGCACCCGAGTCTGTTTTACGCCCTTGTTCTTCTCAATCTGCTCATCGTCACCGGCGCGTGGTGCCTGGCACGGCCGGGCTATCCGGCGGCTGCGGTCCTCGTCGGGCTCGGTTTTGCGTGGCTGTTCTGGAACGGACCACTCGAGGGGCGGGTGCTGTACAGCGTCAACTCTCAGCACGGGCTCACCGAGTCGGATCTCCTGTCCGTGGTGGCCTTCTTGATCGCCGGCTCGGCCATCTGGCGCGTCGGGAGACCGCGGTGACAGCACTGCTCGGAGCTGTTGCCGCGCAATCGTTCTGGAGACCGATTGTGGTGGCACCTGGCGTATGTGCGTCTCCACGGTGGTTCGTATTCCGCCCGGCGAGGCGGTGGTGACGGTGGTACTGACCTACGACGAGCCACCCCCGCGGGCAGATGGTGCCGGTCCAGCCATTGGTGGACCAACCCAAGAATGTCGGTGGATGTGCCGGTGAGATGTGATGTAGACCGCTATTCCAACGCTGCCAGGATCTTACGGCGCATCGGGGAGGACGTGCCGGGCAACCAGAGTCCGCGGACCGGGGCGAACGGCGGGTCGTTGAACTCCACGATTCGGATGCGCTTGTCATAGAGCCATCCGGGTGCATTGGTGACCAGGGCACAGGCCTGTGGATGGGCGATGACCGCGGTGTGTGGAGGAGTTCCGATGAGAGTCGAGACGATCACCCGGGGTTCGAATCCCGCCCGTCGGCACAACTCGACGAGAAGATCCGTGTACGAGGCTTCATGCTCGGGTCCCCACACCACGAGTTCATAATCAGCGATCTGTTCGAGGTCCACCCGATCCGCGGTCGCCAACGGGTGGGTTGCGGTCACCGCGAGCCGCAGTGCGTGGTGCGTGATGACGGTTGTCGCCAGGTCAGGGGTTGGTGACATACCTCGACGAAGGGCAAGATCAATTGTCCCGGAGAGCAATTCGGCACGCATGTCATGGGGGTGTACCGCTCGGACCGCGATCGGGGCAGACGGGTTGTCGAGTACGACAGGCTCGATCACGGTGAATACTTCCGACGGCGCGAGGTCGGGGGAGTGGCCGATCACGAAAGGAGTCGGATCGTCGGCGTGGCGAACCTGCGAGATCAACTGCTTGCCTGCCGCAAGTAGTGGCACGGCGCCTCGATAGAGAATGTCGGCGGCCGGAGTGGGTGTCAGGTTGCGAGGTGACCGGTCGAAGAGTGTCACCTTCAATTGCCGTTCGAGCTCGCGGATGGACGAGGACAGCGCCTGCTGGCTGATGAACAGCTCGGCTGCGGCGACACGCATACTCGGCGCCTCCATCACGGCAGCGAACATCCGAAGGCGCCGTAGGTCAATATCTCGCAAGGGCTGATCCTCCTGCATTGACAACCTCTCTATGTCAAATGATCCGTTTCACGTGATTGTAGATTGTCGATGGCCCGGTTACCGTCGACATCGGTCAGCCCTTTCGTTTCACGACGAATGTGATTGGCGGTCGGCGACGCCTCCCCTGACGGAGGAGTGAGGAGGACGCGTTCGGCCGCCACCCATGGCAGAAGTCGCGTGCGTATCACAAGCGCCGGGATCGGACGCGACGTTCGTGACAGAGGGGGCATGGGGTCGATCAGATTCTCAGCATGGCTGGTTCCTGAGTTTCTGTAGTCAAGTCCGGTCGTTGGGGGAACTGCCGGATGCGAACCATGGCAGGGGTGCGACGCCGGCTTGGTGTTGCGCAAGAACACACTCGACTAGTGGGGAAATGGTGAACACACGCTGGTCGACCGTCAGGGACACTTCAGCGCCGATGGGGGAGGGCGGCGTACGCCGCGCTGTGCTGGCGGAGGTATTGCCTTGGCGGTCCACATCATGGACAGATCGGTATCTGGCCGCACTCGCCTGGACCGACGCCCTCATCATCGTCGCAGCCGTCGCGGCGGCGTCGTGGCTGCGGTTCGGAAACAATGCGCCCGGCGAAACGCTCACGACCGCACGGATTCCCATGGTCGTGGTAGCCGGCGCGTTGATAGGCGGCTGGCTGGTGTCGATGCGTGCGTGCCAGACGCTTGATCGTCGGGTCCTCGGTTCTGGTCCGCAAGAGTACAGCCGTGTGCTCACTGCCTGCTTCTCGGTCTTCGGCCTGCTCGCCATCATCTCGCTCGCCTTCCAACTCGATGTCTCGCGTGGCTTCTTCGCGATTGCGTTGCCGCTGGGCACGGTCTGCCTGCTCGCCTCGCGACTGCTGTGGCGGCGCCGACTGACCCGCCGACGTGCCCGCGGCGAGAATCTCGAGCGACTGCTCGTCGTCGGCGAATCCGCGTCGGCCGAACATCTCGTGAAACGCTTGCAGCAGAATCCGCAGATCGGTTTCGAGGTGATCGGCGTGTGCCTGCCGCGCTTCGGTGGCCGCCACGAAACGTTCGCCGGTGTGCCGGTCTGGGGCGGCTTCGATGACGTTGCCACTGCGGTTGCGGCCTGCGGCGCCACCACGGTGGCGATCACCTCGGCGGAGGCACTGGGGCACAGTGCAATGCAGGACCTGTCCTGGAACCTGCAGGGTATGGACGTGGAGATGATGGTGGCACCGGGAGTCGCCGACATCGCCGGTCCGCGCATGATGCTGCGCCCGGTTGCCGGGCTGCCGTTGCTGCACATCGACAAACCGACATACCAGGGCGCCACCAAGTTCCGTAAAGCGACTGTGGACCGCGTGGGTGCCACACTCCTGCTGTTGATGATCCTGCCGGTGCTGGTGGCCATCGCCGTCGCCGTCAAACTCGACTCCGCCGGACCGGTGTTCTACCGCGCCACCCGAATCGGGTTGAACAACCAGCCATTCCTGATGTGGAAGTTCCGGTCGATGGTGGTCGACGCGGATTCCATGCGTGCCTCACTCGCCGCCGTCGATGAGGGTGCGGGAGTGTTGTTCAAGGTGCGAGACGACCCGCGCGTCACCCGGGTGGGTCGTTTCATCCGCCGGTACAGCCTCGACGAACTTCCGCAACTGTTCAATGTCGTCGACGGTTCGATGAGCCTCGTCGGACCCCGGCCTCCGCTTCGTGAGGAGGTCGAGCAATACGACGGCCGGGTTGCCCGCCGAATGCTCGTCAAACCCGGGATGACAGGTCTGTGGCAGGTCTCCGGGCGCTCCGACCTGTCCTGGGAGGAGTCGGTTCGACTTGACCTCTCCTACGTCGAGAACTGGTCGGCAACACAGGATCTGGTGATCCTGTGGCGGACGGCCCGCGCCGTCATCGGTAAAGACGGCGCCTACTGAGCCGGTCCGCCGGACATCACTCTTGTGTCACCTGAATCCATCAGCCCACGGGACGGAAGCCATGACATCGCGCACTTTCGAGTTCGACGACCCATCCACTTCGAAAGCGGGCGTGAATACCATCCGCTTGTTCATTGCCGGAGCAGAACTCGCCTTCGACATCCGGTCTGTCAGGACGCTTGCGCAGGAGATTGCGACCACCTGTCCGCCGTCGTGGTCGCTGGTCATCACGCCGAACTTGAACATCTGCCGGACGATGCAGGCGAATCCTCGTCTGCGCCGGATCATCTCGTCCGCGGACACACTGCTGCCGGACGGCTGGCCGATCGCCTGGCTGCTCAGCCGCGAGGCCGATCAGGAGGTGACACGCGCCAGCGGCGCCGACCTCATGGAGGAACTGCTGCGGAGCGACGGAGGTGGCCGCCCGCTGGTCCTTGTCGGCGGCAGCGATCCGACGGCGATGGCACACCTCGCCCAACGCGCCCAGGCATTCGGATGGAGAGTGCACCTTGAACCCGCACCGCCCGAAGAGCTCGAGAATCATTCGGCGCGAACGTATCTACTGGAACGGGTGTCCCGCGCGGGTAGAGGCGGAGTGGTCGTCGTCGGACTCGGTGTGCCCAAACAAGAGTACTTTGCCGACCATCTCGCGCAGCTGACGGGCTTCGGGTGGGTGCTGTGCCTCGGGATGGCTCTCAACTACAGCTCCGGTGTCAACCGGCGTGCTCCGGAACTCGTGCAGAGGATGAGGCTGGAGTGGTTCTACCGGGCGGCCAGTGAACCCCGCCGCCTCGTGCGACGCTACGCAGCCGACGCCGCCTACCTGTTGCGTCTGGTCGGACGAGCCGCGTAGCCCCGACTCCCGGTTCGACGTGCTGTCCAGCGGGTCAGTGATCGGTGCAGACGGTGGGCGGTGCGGTACCGTTCATGACCTTCTGCAGCCAGTCATAACCGGACATGTCGTCGCCGATGTCGTGATTGCGGCCGTCGAGAATGTGGTACTCGACGTCACTGCCGAGGGTGCAGGCCTGTCGGACCGCGGTGGTGGTCGACTGCGAGTTGACCACCGGATCGACGCTGCCCTGAAGGATGTACATCGGCACCGCGGTCCTGCGTTGTGGGAGCGAATAATCTTGCAGCACATCGGCGAGCTTGGTCTCGGCTACGTCGTCGGCCGGTGACACATCCTCGGAGGTGATGGAATCCATGGCCGCCTGCCGACGATCGGCGTCGCCCGGCACGCACGAAATGAGCAGGGGCAGATCATTGCGCACATTGCCCCGGAGGTAGGCCCACCGATCGAGTTGTGGCGCTGATACCGACAATCCGGTGATGAGCAATGGCATGAGCCAGTCCTCACCGGCCAGGAAGGTCCCGTCCGAGGTCACACCGAGGCGGCGCAGGTTGACTGCTGGGGCCTGGGCGGTGGCCGCCACCAGTCGCAATTCTGGGGCGTATTGGGGTGCCAGTTCAGCTGCCGCCCAAGCCGACTGCCCGCCCTGCGAGTGTCCGGCCGCGGCCCATCGGTTACTGATCAGGCCCGGGTGCATGGTACGCAGGGCCCGGACCGAGTCGGCCAGGTCGTATGCTGCCGACCGTGGCTCGAGATACGGGTGCGCCGGCGCCGAAGCCGATGCCCCGTCCGACTCGCCGGCAATCCCCAGTCCTTGAAAGTCAACGACGGTGACCGCGAATCCGCGGTCCAGCAGCATCTTCACCGGACCGACCTGATCGAGGGCGGTCGGCGATGCGGTGGGTCCGCAGTCCGGGGTGAGACCGGTTGTGCCGTGCCCGATGGCGACGACGGGCCAGCCGCCCGGGGGCGGTGTGCCGGGCGGCAGGAAGAATGCACCCGAGACCTTGGTCGCGGTGCCGGTGGCACCGTCGGTGGATCGATAGATGACCAAGTCGGTCGAGCCGAGACTTCCGGCGTCCGCCGAGGTGACGCGCACGATATCGCCTGCGGTGGCCCGGGCCTGCGCCGACTGGGGAGTGGCCAGCGGGGTCGCCATCAGCTCGGTGGCGGGGGCGTCCACGGGTACGCAACCGGCCAGGCCGATCGCTGCGACGACGGCAAGCGAAGCAGTGCTCAGGAAGTGGCGAGGAGAATAGAACACGGTGAACAGCCTATCCGCCCTACCTCAATCGTTTCTGTGAGTCCCGGCATTCGTGTTGTAAGCTATGACACGATGAATTATGGACCGCCCGTGTGGTTTTCTCGCCTCTACAGTCTGCCTTTGCTCTTTGTGATCCGACAGGCCGGTATCGAGGATCTCGTCGTCCGCGAAATGTCTCGTTGGGTGGAATGCCTGGCCGATCCAGCGCTGCTCGAGGCGTCCGATCGAGATCGTTTCGCGATTATGGTGACCCGTCTCAAAGAGTTCCGCAGCCTCATTCACTATCGGCTCCGGCACCTGTCATTCTTTGTGCGGTTCCCGCTACGCGTGATCTGGCCGGGCGAGGCATCGCTGGTCTTCGGCTGCGATGACATCGGCGCCGGGCTGTTCATCCAACACGGATTCTCGACCGGAGTTGACGCCGTTCGGATCGGAACCGACTGCTGGATCAATCAGCAGGTGACTGTGGGCCATATGGCAAAAGGCAAGCCGACCATCGGGGATCGGGTCACCATCGGTGCCGGCGCTGTGGTGCTGGGCCCGATCACCATCGGCGACGATGCGGTGATAGGTGCGAACGCCACGGTGGTGACCGATGTGCCGGCCGGCGCGGTTTTCGCTGGGCCGCGGGCCAAGGAAATCGCACGCCGGCCGCCTACCGCCACCCAGAGCTGCGACGGGCCCGCGTCAGTCGCGGAGGAAACGTTTGGCGAGGGAGGCGGCGAAGCGCATCGGTGACATATCTGGCGAGACGAGGTGCCGTGAGATCTCGAATGGGGGGTCTGCACAGCTGACCCGGCCGCCCCAGGTGGTCACCGCGTACGAGTAGCCGGCATCGGCGACGGCTTGCAGCGTCGTTGGATCATAGTCTGCGCGAGTTCCGTTCGGATACGCCAGGGTGGCAACCTCGTCGCCGAGCCGATCCTGCAGGATCTGCCTGGATTCAGTGAGGCTGCGGCGTTGGGTCTCGGCGGATTCCCTGGCCAAGATCGGATGTTCCATGGTGTGCGATCCGACGGTGAGACCCGCACGGGCCAGATCTGCGGCCGAATCCCAGTCCAGGAACAGACGATCCGCCCCGTAGCGGGTGGTCGGTGCGAGCTGGTCGACCAAGTCTTCGATCCGGGCCGTGCGAGTGGCATGATCGAGGTGCTTGACGTCTCCCTCGATGTGGCGCTGGGCGTACAGCCGCTGTGCCGGATCGCCGATCCGGTACTCCCGACCGTCGTAATGAAGCGTTCTGGCCGCGGTGCCGGCGATGGCCCAGCCGAGTCGTTCCCACCACGCGTGGACACTGCGGTCGAGCAGCCCCGGGACCAAGTAGATGGTGCCGCACATACCCCACCGACGAAGGATGGGAGCGGCCACGGTGAGGTTGTCGCGGTAACCGTCATCGAAAGTGAGTGCCACCGCACGCGGTGGGAGGGCGCTTCCCGACGCCAGGGTGTCGAGTGCCGATCTCAGATCGACGACGGTGGCGACCCTGGACAGTATCCGCATCTGTTCGCCAAATCGCCGCTCACCCATTCGCGGTCTGGCCGGCCAGCACCAGGTTCCCTCGATGTTGTGATACCCCAGTACCAACAACCTGTCTCGTCGGGTCATCGACCGTCCTCCCTGGCCTCGACGACTTGCGTCCACACTCGCAGAAGGGCGTCGTGCCAACCCTCGACGCCGAATTGCTCGGCAGTCGCCACAGCCGCCTTGGACAACATCGCGGCACCGGCCCGGTCCGACACGATCATGCCGATGGCCTTCGCAGTGGCGTCGATGTCGCCGGGAGACACCAGGATTCCGTTCTCCAAGTTGCGAACGACGTCGGGGATCGCGCCCACCGGGGAGACCACTGGGATGAGCCCGGCGGCCATCGCTTCCAACAACGCCATCGGCAGACCCTCGTCGTAACTGGGCAGGAGGAAGAAGGTGGCGCGGGCCAGAAGGTCGTCGCGTTCTGCGGGACCCACCCAGTCGCGGATCTCCACACAGTCGAGATCGGCGGATTGGGCGCGAGCCCGGTCCACCTCGCCGTCGCCGGCAAGGATCACCCGTAGGCGGGCGCGGGTCGCCGGATTCAAGGATCTGATCGCCGCGATCACATCGAAGGTGCCCTTACGTTCTCCCAACCGGCCGAGGGCGAGTCCCAGGATCGGCGCCTCTGGATCAGGGGTGACCACATGTGGTTTCGGTGCCGGATTGTGCAGCACTTCGACGCGGTCTGGGTCCAATGCGAGTACTTCGGTGTACTCGTCGGCCAGATCGTTGCCCAATACGAGCCAGCGATCGGCCCGCAGGACGTGGCGGGTCAGAGACTGCACACGGGGACTCGTCGCGCGATACCACGCGGCGAAGTTGTAACTGTGCGCATGCATGACCACCGGAATACCGCGCAGCCGGGCCGCGAGGATCGGTGCCGACTTGCGGAACACCGAGCCTCGATGAGCCAGATGGACGTGGAGGACGTCGGCGCGCCCCGACGCGACCCGCAGCGCGGCACGGACCATCCCGGCCAGGCCGACGAGTCGTTTACGGACCAGGCCGTGATCCAGGTGTGTCACCACCACAGAGAGTCGAACCTCGGAACGTGAGCTCTGGCCGAGGCGAAGCATCTCGGTCATCACAGTTGCCATTCCGCCCCGGCTGACCTCTGAGGCCGGGCCCGGGCCGACGGTGAGGACTCGCAGCGGGCGGCGCGCTTCTGAACGGGTCATCGATGGTGTTCCTTTGCAACGAGGAGCAATTCGCGACGAAGGGCCGCTGCGGCCACCGGTGCGGCGAAGTCCCGACGATAACGGCGCGCGGCGGCCTCGCCGGCCGCGGCGGCCGCTCGAGGATCGGCTAATAGGTCGAAGGCCGCCGTCAGACCCGTGATGTCGTCGCGATCGATCGGTGCCGGAATCTGGGGCTGAAACTCGGGTAGGGCACCGTGTGTGGAGACGATCGGAGCCACGCCGAGTTGCATGGACAGCACCTGCACACCACTCTGCGTGGCCAGACGATAGTGCGCCACCGACCCTTTGGCCCTGCGCAGCGGTGCCACCACGGTGTGATAGTCGTAGGGGCCACCGTTCCACCAGGCGGCTTTGGGCAGACGCGGAGGGGTGGGGGCGCTCCCATAGAGCCGTAGGGTGTCGCCCTGGTATCCGGGCCCGGTGACATGCCGTTGCCACGCCTCGAACACGGTCGGCAGGTTCTTGTACTCGTTGAGCCGGCCGATGAGGACGAAATCCTCTCGCCGATCAGCGGTTTCGGGGTGGGCGGCGAGATTGTCGGGGAGGTCGCTCGACAATGGGACGACACCGATCGACTGCGTCGAGAGTACGCCGCCGAGACGGGTCGCGACATAGTCGCTGAAGCAGATCGTACGTCGAGCCGAGGCACCCCACCGATCGAAGATCGCGCGCTCCCATCGTGGCCTTTCCTCGTCGACGCCGTGCGGTTGATCGTCGTGACGGAAGTTCACCCGGGGCGCGAGGGCGCCGAGTGCCAGCCATCGCGGGTCGCGAACGAATTCGGTGATCACCACGTCGGGACGGAAATCTCTTGCGCGGCGATAGATGCGGGCGAAATCCGGCCACGTACCCGGCGACTTCGGCCGCGGGTCGGTCACGACCTCCCAATCAAGAGTGCCGACGGGCTCGGGGTGTTGATCAGAGGTGATGAGCAGGACCTCGTCACCCTGCGCTCGTAGTTCCTCGCCATAGCACCGCGCCAGTGGCCGCAACCATGGGGACAGCCAGAGGATGCGCATCAGCTGACTCCGTCGAAAGCGGATTCGTAGGCGTCTGCCATTGCGTCGATGGTGTATCGCTCGGACATGTGCAATCTTCCGGCGGCCCCGACCGTCGGAAGACGAGCGGGATCTTCGAGCGTCTCGGTGAGCGCCGCTGCCCATGCGTCGATGGTCGGCTCATTCACGAGGATCCCGGCGTTTCCGTGATCGAGGATGTCGGGTACGGAGCACACGCGGGTGGCGAGTACCGGAATGCCACGCGCCATCGCCTCGAGCATCACGAGCGGAAAGGCCTCGTTTCCGCTCGGCGAGCACAGCAGATCGGCGTCGGAGAGGGCCTGATCGGGGCCGGGAGACCATCCGCGCCAACGGATTCGATCACGAACTCGCTCTGGTGTCATCGCCTCGAGACGTTCCCGGTCGGGTCCGTCGCCGAAGATGTCCAGAGTCCAGTCGAGATGATCGGGAATGCGGGCCAAAGCTGCGGTGAGGATATGCGGGTTCTTAGCCTCGACCATTCTTGCCAGCATCACCAACCGTATGGTGCCGTGGTCTCGCACCCGTGCCGGCGGTGTTTGCTGGACCTGGGCTGCGCTGACGACTCCGTTGGGCGCGATCACGTGCTTGACACCGGCCGGAAGGAATCTGTCGAGCTCGGTCCAATGTGCCGGTGACAAGGCGACAAAGCTGTCGGCCCGGCTCATGGCTCGGGCGAGGAGAGCCGAATAGGTGGGACCGTCATCGGTGGGACAGGAGTGAGAGGCGGCCAGCCATCGTCGATCGCGATGACCGGCCCGCCACAGCGTGCCGAACCCGGTTTCCGTGTTGGTGTCCCCGCTGATCAGGATCGCCCGAACCCCACCTCGAGGGTCACCAGGAGGGTCGGGCAGATCCACCATGGGCGCCCACCACGGTTGCCGGACCACACGGATGTCGTGGCCGATCTCGGCGACCAGCGGACCGAAGCGCTGCATACAGACGATGGTCACCGGGTATCCGCGGCGGACCAGCTCGGACCCCAGAATCACGTGATGCCGTTCTGCGCCACCGTATCCCAGTCGGTTGACGGTGAATATGACGGCGGGCTTACCGGTCGCCGAGATCGCGCTCAAACGGGCACGGTCGCGGCGACGGGAACGCTGCACCCGATCCAGGACGGAGGTTCCGGCCAGGTAGACATCGCCGTGGTGCACGGTCGCGGCGCGATCGAGGTTCCGTGCGATCCCGGTACGCAACAGATCTGTTGACCGCAGTCCGGCGCGCGGGTCGTCGCTGACGGTGCCGTGTCCGTGGTGGGAGACGCCTGGCTCGTTGGCGAGGAGAAGACGCCATCCCGCTTGTCGCGCGCGGCGTTGCCAGTCGGCTTCCTCGCCGTACAGAAAGAACTCCTCGTCAAAACTCCCGACCTCGTTCCACGCTGCGCGCGAGATCATCAGGCACGCCCCGGTCAGGTATCCCGACACCTCGGTCGGTGCGGACGGATACAGCGACGAGAAGGGGGTCGACCGCAGACGCGGCGAGTACCAGGCGTAGTCGACGAGCGCACGGACCACCCCGGCCCGCCGATGCGCCACATCCCACGGGCGGGTGTCAGCGGGACTGTCACCTCCGTGCGGATCCGTGATCAGCGGTGCGACGGCGGCGACGCGGTCGGAGCCGATGAGTTCGCGGGTCCGCTCGAGTGGGCCCAGGAGCGTGGCGTCGGGGTTGAGGAGCAGAAGGTACGGGCAACTGCTCAGGGCCGCCAGCTTGTTGACCGCGGCGGCGAACCCGATGTTCGATGACCCGAGATGCCAGTCGATGTCGGGGTGGCTGGCACTGAATTCAGCCACCGCCGGGTGTTCTGGGCCGGAGTTGTCCCAGACGCGGATGGTGATGTCGTCAAGGTGCTTGCGGACGGAGGTGATGGCCGCCGCCAGGTCATCGACGCCCCGGTACGCGACGATCAGAACCTCGAAATCGCGTTGTGCCCCAGCTGGCTCGGTGCCGGTCATGACGCCCCTTCCACGTGCTGATCTGACGACGCCCGTAGCGTTGTGACGAATCGTTTGTTGGCCGGCCCGACGACGAAGTTGACGGCGACGTAGCAGGCGGCGGCGGCCGGCAGCGAGACCAGCGGTGAAAGGTCGCAGAGCAGGTATGCCGTCACGCCCGCGGCTGCTGCCGGGATCGCCAAACGCAGAATGAACCCGATGGGTTCGCGATAAAGTCCGCGTTTGGCCAGCCGCCAGCGGCTGCAGGCGAGGCCAAGGACTTCGGTGGCGACCAGTGCAGCCGCGGCGCCACGGGCGCCGAAATGCGGTATCAGCGCAACGTTGGCGACGATGTTGAACACCAGGGTGCATGCGTTGAGCTTCATCAAGAAGTGCTGATCGTGCGCGGCGAAGAGCGCCTGGCTGGCGGCGCTGTTGAGAAAGGTGACGGCGGCGGCGACGAACAACAGTGCCAGTACCGGCGCGCCGTCGGCGAAACTGTCAGAGCTGATCATCGTGATGATCGGCGCAGCCAGGATGGGACCGACCACCGCGATCGGAACGGCGAGAAAGTACATGATCTGCGATGTGCGGGCGACGATCTGTGCGAATCGGTCCCGATCTGAGGCGAAGAGTGCCGTGGCCGTGGACAAGAGAGAGGCGAGCAGGAGGTCGGAGACCATCGTCACCAGGAAGGCCAGTGAGTACGCGAGTCCGTAATGCCCGACCTGATCGGCACTCGACAGCACCGACAGCAGCACCCCGTCGATCCGCCAGTAGAGAACGGCGATGATGAGCACGACGGTGATCGGGAAACTCTCCACCAGCAGGCTGCGGGTCGCGGAGATTTCGAAACGTGGCCTCACTTGACCGAGCCGCGCGGCCGCAAAGGCCATCAACACGAGATTCACCGCCGGCGGCACCAGCTGCACCACGGCAAACCACTCCAGTCCGGCTCCCTGGCTGACCAGTACCAACGTCATCGCCATCGACAACGTGCGGCCACCGAAGTCGGCGAGTGCCACCGCGCCATATCGCAGATGCACCTTGAAGACGGCGTCGAAGGAGGTGTAGAGCGTGGTCAGGGCCAGCGAACCGACCGTGATGAGCAGGAGCTTGGCGATCTGCGGATCGTTACGGTAGACGACGAGTCCTACGCCGAGCGTTATCAGCGACAACGGCAGAGACCACACCACCGCGAACCCGAGGCTGATCCCCACCAGACGTTCCACCGACGGCCGCTCGCGCAGCCGCGAATCCGTCACACGACGGACGATGACCTCGCTGAAGCCCAGATCGGCGAATGCGGCCCACAGGGTGATGAACATCACAGCCGCCGTCAGGTACCCGTAGTCCTCTGGACCGAGATAGCGGGTGGTGAAGGTGACGGTCGCCAGCGAAGCCAGCGTCCCGAAGACGCGGCCGAACAGTTGAAGGCCGAATGCGCGGCCGATCCGACCAGCGGTGTGGCCGGAATCGGCCATCACTGCACCTTTGTCCGGCGTGGGTGTTTCAGTCAAGACGAACTGCTTTCGAAAGATGTCTGCGGTGCCAACCGGTGCAGTCAGCGCGTCATCGCAAATGCCACCGCAGGCAGGAAGTCGCCACCTGAGCTGCCTTGTCCCACACCGCACGACCCGTCTGAGGTACCCGGCGCCTTCACCCACAGGTACGCATCGAGACCCGGGGGGGCCGCGGGTGGATTCGCACGAGGTGCATAGCCGATCTTGCGTCCGGGCGGATTGCACCAGGTATCGTTGTCCCACTGGGGGTTTCCGTTACGTGAGGTATCCACGACGTAACGTGGATCGGGCGTCCCGGTAGCGATCAGAGCTGCGCGGATGCGTTGCGCGTAGATGGTGATCGGCGCAGTCGGGGCAAAAGAACTGACGTTCACCGCGAATCCGGTCCGTTCGGATGCGCCTGCACCGCGCAGCAGTGCCGCCATGCGTTCCGGTGTCACCGAACCCGAACTGGTTCCGGCATCGAGGTACACGTAGGTTCCAGGATTTCGGTTGAGGCGCGTAACTACCTTCTGTAGCAGTTGCATTCGTCTGTCGAACCCGGCACGGTCCGCCCGGAACTGTCGATCGGCCAACCATAGTGAGTCGGGTTCGACGATGACGATCGCCGAGGTATTGCCGATTGCGGATGCGACACCGCCGACCCAGGTCAGATAGTCGGTCGAAGTGAGATTGTTGATGGGACCGGTCAATCCGTCGTCGCGGCCGGGAATGTTGTACAGGACGACGACCGGCGTGGTCCCGGTACTGCGCGCTGTCGCAAGCATCGAGGTCAGGTTGGGCAGATCGCGCGAATCCCCGGTGAGCCACAAGGTATCCGGTTTGTCGCCCAGCGCCGCGCGCAGGGCCGTGGTGCGCGGATCGTGGGGATGGTCTCGCAACCACTGACGGGTCTGGCTGAACGCCGTCGCCGTGAAAGCGCGCGTGGGCAGCGCTGTTCGTTGCGCGGTGAGGGTGGGGTCGTTCTCGAAAACGCGTGACGAGCGGACGTGGTCTGTCGATCCGACGTCATTCGCAGGACTCGCGCAACCGGCTAGCGATCCGACGATCACGAGTAGAAGTGCGAGTGTCATGTTGCGTTTCCAGTGCCCCCCGGTACCGTTCTTCATGGAAAACACGCGATTCATGATAGCGCGGAATAGCGGGTTGTGTGGCCTCGAGGGACGCGGCGCCTTCGGGCGATCGGTCGAAGTGCCGGCAGGCGGAGCGGATGTTCGCCCTGCTCTTCGGTACTCTTAAATCTCGCAGCCGTGGGATGCAGGATCGGCAATCAGCGGTGA
The DNA here is from genome assembly GCF_000024785.1 of Gordonia bronchialis DSM 43247. Lineage (NCBI taxonomy): Bacteria > Bacillati > Actinomycetota > Actinomycetes > Mycobacteriales > Gordoniaceae > Gordonia > Gordonia bronchialis. The sequence goes on from NC_013441.1 coordinate 1,129,376, forward strand.
CGGCCGATTCGGTGGCATCGCATCGGCCAGGGAGGTGCCCGTGAGAATACTGACACTCGCGCGCCGTCACCGTGTGGTGACGGCGCTCATCGTGATGTTCCTGCTTGTAGTGGGAACCGTCGGCGGTGTGATCGGTGCAGGGCGTGCCGAGCCCACCTACCAATCCGACGGCATCGTGCTGATCATCCCGCCCGGCGCGGGGAACCCGTCGGCAACGATGAATCCGTTCGTGAACCTCGACCAGAACATGTCTCAGCTGGCTCAGGCACTGAGCACCCGGATGGCAGCGCCCGACGTGGTCGAGCGGATTCATCAACAAGCACCCTCGGTGGTGAACTACCAGGCGCAGGTGCGCTACGACCAGTCGGTGGTGAATCCGGCTCCCACCTCGCAGTTGCAGTTCACGGTGCAGGGCACTGACGCGCAGGCGACACGGGATGTCGTCGCGCAGCTGATGGTGCTCGCAGATGAGGAGCTCAGCCGCATCCAGACACACGCTGGTGTGACGCAGTCGACCCTGGCGGATGCGGTCGTTCTCGTGCAGCCCACCGAACCGCAGGTGATGCCGGTGTCGAGTCTGCGTGCTGCGGGAATGGCCGCTGTGGCGGCCGTCCTTCTCGGGTTGGTGCTGATCGTCGTGGGCCTTGGTGTGTGGCGTTTCGTTCGCGGACGACATGGCGAGACCATGGTCGGCACTGTGGACGACAGCGATGACACGGACAACGGCAAGTATGAACCGCCGGGCGGTTCGGCGAATCATGAACCCGGCCACGACGACTCCGGTACAAGCAGCTCAGACTCCGACGGTGCCCAGAATGACAGTGTTACGGGTGACGGTGCCACTGACGAGACCAGGGAGCCGCAAACGTGGGCTCCGTCTACGGCGTCGGCCCGTCACACCGCGCCCGCGACCGAGGCGCGAGGGAGCGCATGGTGACGATCGCTGCCCGTCTGGACGAGTTCCGGACCTGGCTGCGTGACCCGGAGCATCTCGCCGCCACGCTGGTGAGTGTGAGTGGCGCGATGCTGCTCGCCATGCGGCAGGGGTACCGGGTCCCGCTGTCGACTGGTCTGCCACCGTCGCGGGTGGCGGCCGTGCTCGGCCTGCTGATCCTGATCGCGGGAGTGGTGTCGGGTAGGCCGTACTGGATGCGGTTGATCCGCGGAGTTCCGCTGTGGCCCACCGCCGCGGCACTCGCGCTCGCCGCTTCGATTTTTCTGTCCGCAGCCAACGCGACCAACGGCGCGATCAACGCGACCGACCTGACCCTCACCTGGTACGCGACGCGCGACGCGGTCACCGCTTTGGCCGCGTTTGTCGTGATCGTCGCTTTCATCCGCACTCGGGAGTCGATAGTTCTGGTGTTGCGCGGACTCGTCGTCGGCGGCAGTGTCAGTGCTCTCGCGGGGCTTATCGCCTATGCGACGGGAAAAGACCTCGCCGCCTTGATCACGGTGCCGGGTTTGCGCTACACGGACACTCAACTGGTGACGAACCTGATGCGTGAGGGTGTGGTACGCCCGCAGGGGAGCGCCGGACACCCACTCGAGCTGAGTTCGGTGCTCACTGTCCTGGCCCCTGTCGCGGTGGCATTGACCTTCGAGGCCCGCCGACGGGGCGTCGCCTGGCAGCCCTGGGCGTTGGCGACCCTGGTCCTGCTGACCGGTGCGGCGGCGACGATTTCACGGTCGGCGCTGGTCGGAGTGATCATCGCGGTCATCGTATTCGGGTGCTACTGGCCGCTGCGACGAACACTGGTGGTGCTGGGTGGTTGCGCCGTGGTGTTGGCCGCTGCGTGGCTGGCCAACCTCGCGCTGCTCCGTCAGCTCATCGACGTCGTATCCGGTGGGTCCAAGGACGCGTCTCTGCAATCCCGGTCATACGGTCGCGGATATGTTGCCGAACACTTCGGTGATCATGTCTGGCTGGGTCAGGGTTCGGGCACCTATGACGTCCGGGTGCAGCCGGTGCTCGACAACGACTACCTGGCACAGTTGATGCAGGTCGGCATCATCGGCCTCGGTGCCCTTGTCGTCTTCTATGTTGTCGGCCTGATCGCCGGGATGAGGTCAGCTGTACGCCTACGTGGCACACTTGACCCACTGGCCGAGATCGTGCCCGGACTTCTGGCCGCGGTGCTGGTGGTCATGGCCATCTCGATGATCCTCGACGTCGGGGGTTTCGCGCAGATGTCGATGCTCTCCACCGCAATGGTTGCGTTATCGGTCTGCGTGATGCGCCTCGCGACTTCGGCCCCGACAGACGATCAATCGACCTCGGCCGCTACGACGGCAATCGCGTGACAGTGACTGTGTGACAACGACACCGTCGCATCGCGCCAACCTCTATGGGCCCCCAGACGGGCGATCGCGCCGTGGAGGCGGAGTTCGGGTGGGCCGCCGCGGCCGGTGAGCACCTCGATGTCTCGAGGCGGCGTTGCCACATCGACGAGTCCGAGAGCCTTGATCGTGGCTTCCTTGGCCGCAAATCGGGCCGCCAGCCGTGGCGTGCGGAGGGCGCCACCGCATGCCACGAGCTCCGAGGCTGTGAACACCCGATGCAGGAATCGGTCGCCGAAAGCCGCCACTGATTCCTCGATCTCGCTCAACGCCACCAGATCACAGCCGATGGTGATGCTCATAACGGCCCTTCAGCGAACGGGGAGTCGAGCGCATCGACAGACGAGATGCGGATGCGGGGTGGACGGCGGCTGCGGTCGGTGCTCGTCGCGGTGACCCGTACATCGTGGCCGATACCTCCGACGAGGCCGAAACAATTGTCGCTCATCGAGTATCCGGGTGCGTCAAGGCAGACGTAACGTAGTGAAACCGGCGCGCACACAGTGACGATCCAATCGGCTCCAGCGGCATCCGGGCGAATTCGCCCGTGTAGCCCGGACCGAACCGGCGAGCGCGGTGGAGTCACCACGAGTACGTCGCGACCGAGCGGCGTGCCGTCCGTCGCAGTGAGTCGCACCTCGACAGCATCGGTGACCGCCGGCCCGAATCGGTAGGCATGGCTGAGGTCGGTGAACGTGCCGGTGAGCTGCTGGTCGCTGCGGTGCAGGGCGGAATGCGGCGCTAACGCGACGGGTTCAACGTGGGTCTCGTGTTGGCCGACATGGAGCGTCAGATCGGCGTCGAGTGGGGTGGGCCCGTCGTTGTAGACATCGACACGCAGTCCTGACAGGCCGTCGTCGGAGAGGAGTACTGCGACCGGAGCCCAGACGCGCCGCAGCACCGACAACGGCAGCTTGGGGGAACCGTCCGCACCGAGCAGGCCCCAGCCGGCGCCTGGCACCATGTCCTTGCCGCTCAAGACCAGTGCGCCGGCGCACCGTGAATCCGCGCGACGCCAGTACCGGTAGCAGCACTCCATGGCCGCCGAGATCGCCACTCGTCCGAGCTGGAGATAGCGGGCCGGGTCCACCCGACGAATCGCGAGCGGGTCCACATCGAATACCGCACGGACGTAGTGATCGCGGACATCTTCGAAATCCCAGGATGCAGTGCGATCCCGCGGTACGCCCGCCTTCCACCACGGATGGTGACCCACCACGGTGAGCGATCCGAAATCGCGTTCGATCGTGGCGTCATCCGGTGGGATGGCAAAAGCCAGCGACTCCGCGGCAAATCGCACCCGGGCGCGATACACGTCCTCGATCGGTCGGAGGTAGCCGCCGACGCCGAACCAGTGTGCGACGCCGGACGCCGGATCGATGGCGTCGTCGGCGGACGGCGCGGCACCGGTGGGACTCGACTGGACGAAGACCGCGTCGGAGTGGTCGGCGACCATGGCCGGCAACAGTTCATCGAGTATCGGCATCCGGCGGGAGGCGGCGTCGACGCCGAGCATTTGGGGCTGCTGCTGGGTTTCGCTGCCGCCGCTGAGCACGGTGAGCGCGGGATTGCCGGAGAGCCTGTCGACAAGTGCGCCCACCTCTGCGCAGATCGTCCGGGAGATCTCCTCGGGCGGATCGAATGTGGCCTGCATGGCGTCGTGCCAGATGAGGATTCCGGCCTGGGCGCACAGATCGTAGAACTCGGGCTGTTCGGGAACCAGGCCGCCGACGAGACGCAGCATGGTGGCGCCCGCGGCGGCGAACTCGCCGACGACCCGTGTCAGGGACTCGGGGTCGTCGGCGGACGGGCGGACCGCGTTCAGTGGCGCCCAGGTGGCGCCCCGGCAGAACACCTCGACTCCGTTGACGCACAGCGTGAATCCGCCATCCGAACGATCGACCGTGACGTCCCGGAAGCCCAGCGGTCGGTCGGCGGCCCGTCGACCGTCCACGTCGATGATGAGGCGGTACAGGTAGGCGGGGCCGTAACCGGCGGGCCACCAGCGCACCGGGTTGCGCACTGACATGCGCAACTCCGCAGTCGTTCCGACGCCGACCGCGGAACTGGCAGCGGCGACCTCGATCCCGGTGTCGTCGACGATCCGGGCTCGCACCACGGGCACCGTGCCGCGGGTATCATCGGCGCCGACCAACCGAAGGTTGACCGCGACCCGGCCGTCGACCTTCGTGGTAACGGAGACGTCATCGAGAACCGGACCGCGGTGCAGGTGTACCGGCTGCCAGATGCCGACGATCGGGGGGAGATCCCCGTACACCGGTGAGCGACCGATCAGTGAGGTCCGCAACCAGCGCAGTCCCTGCGCCGCAACCAATGTGGAGCGCCACCGTCCGCGACCCCGTCGCGTTCTCAGCCAGCGGGTCACCGAGTCGAACCGCACATGGATGTGCTCGGTGCCTGCCGGGATGGTCACCGTCATCGGCAGGAACATGGACTCTACCTCGGCGACAGCCACCTGATCGGCGAAGATTGTTGCCGGACAGGTTATTCCGTCGAAGCGAACGAGCGCGGCCGACCCCGGGGTGAGGGTGGCCGACTGCCACCAGTCGTAGGCGTCCACATCGCAGCCGGCCCAGGGGGAATCCTCGAGCAGTGCGCCCACCGGGCTCGGCGTAACCACCTCGAGTCCGGGCAGTCCGAGGGCGGACAACTCGGCCGGTGTCGTCGCCGCGCCGGGTGAGGTGCGCACCAATCGCCAGGCCGTCAGTTCTTCCGCGTCGACCACTGCTCAGACAGCCTGGTCGAGCAGATCGATTCCGGCCAGCCAGTCCGAGGTCAACGCGGACAACAAATCGTCGAGATCGACTGCGCGACCACGGGCCGCGCGAGCCATCTTGAACTGGACCGTCTTCGCGGTCAGGGCCACCGCACGCAGGCGTTCGGCGGCCGGAGTGGTGTCGAGGCCGTCACGGGCGAGGAGATCGGCGAGATCCGCGGCGACCTCTGCGGTGGCGCCACATTGACGCAGAGTTGCGAAGGACCACAGATGAAAGGTGGTCATGTCGGCATCCGGCAGCCAGGAGAGGGCGTCGCGGACCGAGTCGGCAAGGCGCGCAGCGGGATTCCCCGGCGGCCGACGATCGAGGTGGCGTCGGGCAACGGCCCGGATCAGGTCGGGATCGACCCGATTGCCCGGATCCGGGCCGACCCGCCGGATCTGTTCGACGTACGGTGGCAGCTCCGGAGGCGCGAACAGTCCCGCGAAGTCCTCACCGGACAGCTCGTAGACGCCGGCATTGTGCACATAAGTCAGTGACCGGGCGTCCCGGTCGACGGCCACCGGGACGATCGTCGTCTTCACATGGCCGGTTCGGTAGTCGGTGCCCGCGGTGTCCGGCAGCCACCAGCTGTCGACCTCGACGGTGTGCAGCAGACCGCGTTGCGGACCGCTGCACACGGTGTCGAGCACGGGACGCCACAGCGTCTCCTCGGCGACCTCGAGCCCGTACATGGTCCGCAGATCCTCAGGCGCGGGTTTGAGAAAGCTCCACTGCGCACCGTCGTGGTCGGCGGAGAGCGCACAGACAAACGACGGCACGGGGTCGTGACCGAGCGCGTGCAGAACCTCGATCCACAGATCGAGATAGCAGTTGGTCTCCTGCCAGATGCGGTCGGGCGCGTGCGCAGCGTGTGGCTGATACCCGTCTGCGGCGGCTGAGATACCAACCGGTGAGCCGGTTGTGGCGATGTCCGCGATCACGCGGCTTGGTCTAGGAGCTGGGCGATGACCGCCGACAGGTTGTCGATGCTGGCGAAGGTCGTTTTCTTGAGTGCCTCGTCGGGAAATTCGACTTCGTAGGCGTCCTCGAGCGCGAGCATCACGTTGACGCTCGCATGGGAGGTGAGGCCGGCTTCAAAGAGGTCGGCATCAGTGGTAATCGTCTCGGCGTCGACGGCCAGCTTTCCGTGTTGGCGGAGAACGTCACGAATCGGCTGAATATCCATCACAGAGATACTTTCGGGTGAGGCGATGTGGGACTTGCAGTCAGTGCACTTCTTCTTGACTTGAGTGCAGACACGCGTTCAAGATGCATTAGATCGTCAGATATGTAGCTCTCCACTGAAGGGCGCTGCGTTGTTCCAGGTTTGGGGAGCCCCAGAGGGGAATCTGTTATGTCATCGACCTCGCCTGCCTTGGGTGACCTCGATTGTTCCACAGCGGTGACCGCTGCGGCCGAGAATGCCGCGGACGTCGACACCAAGGCCCGGTTTCCGGTTGAGGCAGTGAACGCAATGCGCGACGCCGGCCTGCTTTCGGCGTCGTTGCCGTCCTCGCTGGGCGGTCGCGACGCGGGCATCGCCGAGCTCGCCCGGGTCGCCCGGCAACTGGGTTTCGCGTGCAGTTCCGCGGCGATGGTGTTCGCGATGCACCACACGCAAGCGCTGAGTCTGCGCTTCCATGCCGATCGTGGCCAGATTGCCGATGTGACCAGGCGAATCGCCGAGTCCGAGGCGCTGTTGGCCTCGTCGACCACCGAGATCACCACCGGAGGGGACACCGGGTCCTCGACCTGCGCGGTGGTCTCCGACGGAGACGAGATCGTGCTGGAGAAGAATGCCCCGGTGATCTCCTATGGCGCCGAGGCCGACTACATCTGCACCACCGCCCGGCGTACGCCGGACAGTCGGCCGTCGGATCAGGTCCTCGTGGTCTGCCCGAGTGGCGACACCGAGCTCACCCAGACCTCGGAGTGGAACACACTCGGCTTCCGCGGCACCTGCAGTCCAGGGTTCGTCCTGAAGACGAAGACTTCGGCCCGACACGTGGTGCCCGTGCCCTATTCTTCGATTTCGGCGCACACCATGCTGCCGGCTTCGCATATCCTGTGGGCCTCTGCGTGGCTGGGTCTGGCCGATGCCGCGATCGCCAAAACCCGCGGGCAGGTTCGCGCTGCAGCGCGCAAGAGCGTCGGTATCACAACTCCGCAAGCGACGAAGTTCGCCGATCTCCTGGTCATCCACCAGCGGATGGAATCGTCAGTCGATGCCGAGATCCGGCGTTACACCGAGTTTCTGGCCTCAGACGAAGAAGAGCCCACCATCGCTTTCGCCATTGCGATGAACAACCTCAAACTCAGTGCCTCCATCGCGGTGGTCGATGTGGTGGCCGGAGCACTCGCGATCTGTGGCATCAACGGATATCGCGAGGATCATGCGGCTTCGATGGGTCGCCTACTGCGCGACTCCTATGGTCCGCAGGTGATGGTGTCCAACGACCGGATTCGGGCGAGCAACGCCCAGCTGGTTCTCGCCTACCGTGGTCAGTCTTGAACCTTCGACCAGCGCTGCTCGACAGCAGTGATGACCATGAAAATGAGGCACACATGGCTGACCCGAATCCGTCCACCGACAGCGCTGACCTCCTCGATGGGCTGCGGCGTGACTTCGCCGAAACCCTGATCGACCAAGGCCTCCTGATCCCAACTGGAATCGACGGACTGTACGGTCGAAGTGGTGTTTTCGAATCAATCGTCGAGGGCATCGACCATGCCGTCCGGGCGGCCGGGGCTGCGGCACACGGCTCGACTCCCCGGGTGCTGCGGTTTCCGCCGGTGTTCCCGCGGGCCAACTTCGAGAAAACCGATTACATCGCGTCCTTCCCGAATCTCACCGGTGCCATCTCCACGTTCCTCGGTGACAACAAGGCGCACCGCGCGTTGCTGGCCGACCGGGAGAACGGTCTCAGCTGGGACGGGCATCTCGCACCGGCCGGGACGATGCTGGTCTCCGCGGCGTGTCATCCGTCGTATGCGGGTCTCGCCGGCCGACTGGACAGCGCGGTACTGATGGATGTCTACGGCTATTGCTTCCGACACGAGCCCTCCATCGACCCCATGCGGATGCAGGCCTTCCGAATGCACGAATTCGTCTACGTCGGCGACGCCGAAGGCGCCCGCGCCCATCGTGACTCGTGGGTGCCCAGAGCCCTGGATGTTCTGGCCGCGCTGCAACTCGACGCGCAGGCGGTCCCCGCCAACGACCCGTTCTTCGGGCGGGCCGGCAAGATGCTGGCCGCCAATCAGCGTTCGGAGAGTCTCAAAACAGAACTGGTGGTGTCGCTTTACGGTGACGCGGGTGAACCCACGGCTGTGGTATCCGCGAACTGCCACCAGGACCACTTCGGTGAGAGCTTCGGGATCACCACCGCGGCAGGCGAAGTTGCGCACAGTGCGTGCGTCGGTTTCGGAATGGAGCGGATTGCACTCGCCCTGCTGCGAACCCATGGCACGGATGTCGCCGCCTGGCCGTTCTCGGTCCGCACGGCCATGGCGCTGCCTCGGCAATGACAAGGCCAAGCGTCGGGCAGATCGACGCCGGTTCGGTGACCAGCACCCCGTTGTACTTTGGACCCGATGATGCATCGCTGTTCGGGGTGCTCAGTGTCCCGAGGAGTCGAAAGGTGCGCGTCGGGGTTCTGGTGTGCGCGTCGCTGGGAAAAGAACAGGCAGAGACCACTCGCTGGTTCAAGTATTTCGCCGAGCGTTTGGCTGCCCGAGAGTGTGCGGTGTTGCGCTTCGACTATCCGCACACCGGCGAGTCTGCGGGTGCGCAGGACGCGCCGGGGGCGTCGCGGCAGTGGCTGGAGGGTATCGGTGCCGGCGTGGAGTTGCTGCGCTCATGCGGTGTTCCGGAAGTGATCGGCGTCGGGCACCGGATGGGTGCGCTGATGCTGTCTCTGGTCGCCGCAGAGCTGTCGGTGCACACCATGGTGCTGTGGGACCCTGTGATGAGAGGCCGCACCTATCTTCGTTCGAAGACCGTGCTGTACAACATGGTTGGTGAGATCCCGGATTGGCTGACGCCCTGGGCACATGCGTCGTCGGAGCCGGTGCCGCAGACTGACCACCGGGTACACATTGCTGGGCAATCCCTGCACCCGGATGCGGCGCAGACGCTGAGTTCCTGGAAGCTGGACCGGTTGCCGGAGAGTGCGTCGGCTGTACTGGTGCTCGAGCGGGAGGCCGGCGGGCCGCCGAGCGCGGTGTTCGACCACGCGTCGGTAGACGTCGTATCAATCGGCGATCAGGAGCCTTTCCTGGAACCTGGTCATCCTGCGGTGATCTCCTTTCCGGAACGCGATGTGACCACGGTCGTCGACTGGATCGACGAGCACGCCTCGGAGTCGAGGATCAGCTTTTCCGATCCAGATATTCGGCAAAGCGCCGTCGTCGCCCGGACACAGGACGGGCGTCCGGTAGTCAACAGCGTGCACGTTGTCGACGATGGGGTGATGGTGTGGCGGACGCAGATGGGCGGACGTGCGGCGCCGATGGACATCTTTGTCGCCCATTCGCTCGGGCAGTACGTGCGGACCGGGCCGTCGAGATTATGGTTCGACACCGCGATCCGGGTTGCGTGCAGCGGCGGCGGAGCCATCAGGTTCGACAGGCCCGGCGTCGGCGAGTCGGGAATGGTCAGCGGCGCAGATCGAATGCTGCCCCTCTACACGCAAGCCTACGTCGACGAAGGTTGCGGTGTCCTCGAGTCGCTGGAGCTACCGGTCGCGGCGCGTCTGGTGCACGGCGGGATATGTGTGGGTTCCTGGATGGCAGCGCACGGGGCGTTGGCCACCGCGCGTACCCATCCGGATCGGCATTCGACCGTCGTGCTGGTGAACCCGCTGATGTGGCGGTTGCGCCCGCAACGTCGATTCCGACTCTCCGATTACGGATCCGACGTTGGCATCGCGGGGGTCGCCACCGCGGTCAGCGCCGACGCGACCTCACGGCTCGATGATGCGCAACAACGCCTCGCGACCTTGAGGAACAGGATCGAACTGCGTGTGCGTCGTCGTATGCCGCGTCGTTGGTGGTCGGTGATCCCACACCTCCCTGACGCGGCCCTTGCCCAGTTCGCTGCCGAGGCGGTGAATGTCGAGATGGTGTTCGCGCCGGCCGATTACGCCTACTTCAATCACCTTTTCGGCGCCGACGCGACGATCCGGGCGGCGAAACAGCCCCCGGGGGTACACATCGGCGTCGTGGGCGACCACACCTCGTACAACGTCGTGATCCGCGAATTGATCATGGACACGGTGGTGGCCGCGGTCGGGAGCCCTGGCCTTCCGGACTGAGCCTTCCCAGATTTGTGAGGGAATCGGGCCACGCGTGGCGAGTGCGCCTTTGTAACGGAGTCGGTTGGAACCTCCTGATCCCACCGTCGGAATGGTCGTGGCTGTGGTGTTGCGTACTAAACTGATTGCGCACTATAATAAATATACCGGCAGATCTGTGTTATCAATCAATGCGGGTGATAGGTTCGGGCACCGTACGCTCAAGGATCGGAACGCTTGCGGGGGTGGATCCTTGAGTCGATCGCGAGAGCCGGCACACGGTGTGGAGGGGTAGTGAAGCGGCGTTTCGATCGACGGACCGTAGCAGTTCTCGTCAGCGAAACAGGCGCACTTCCGCTGCTGCTCATCGGGTATATCTGGCCTGAGAATGTGGTCGAGCACGGGCTCAGGTGGCTGCTCGTCATCGGCGTGTACACGGCCGGGTCGATCATCCTGACGGTTCTCCTGCGTCCCCTCACTGATGTGTGGTTCACCATCTTGAGCTTCGGTGGCATGCTGGGTATCGCGGGCTCGGCAGCGGTGATAGTCGACAACGGTGCCGCTCATACTGTGCTCGTTCTGCTTGCCGTGATACCCGCGCTGGCCGCGGTGGAATCGCCGCTGCGAACAGTGGTGGCGTTCGTGCTGACTGCAGCGATAATGGCTTGCGCAGTGGTGGCGGACCGAGCCACGGGGGTTGTCCCGCTGGTCGTGAGCGAGGGCTCGGTGATCATGGCCATCAGCGTGCCGACCTACCTGGTGCTGACGCTGCGCTGGTCACTGGAGCGATCGTTGGCGCAACAGCAGATCCTGAGCGATACCGACCCACTGACCGGAGTGCTCAACAGACGCGGGCTCGCGAAGAGTTGGGGCGGGATGTTGTCCGCCAGTGAAGCCGGCCAAGGCCGAATCGGATTCATCGAGGCCGACGTGGATCACTTCAAGGAGCTCAACGATCGGCACGGCCACTCGGTTGGCGACTCCATTCTCGTCGAAATCGCCGAGACGTTGAAGAAGGCAGTCGGACCCCAGGCACTGGTAGCGCGGATGGGGGGTGAAGAATTCGTCATCATCGATCACACCGACGGGGTGGCGGAACTGACTCGGCAGTGCGAGAACCTGCGAACTGCGGTCGACGAGAATGTGGCGGCAACAGTCAGTCTGGGCGCGGTGTGCGCTACGGTGAGCTTCTGCCGAGCCGACAAACCGGTTTCCGACTCGGCGATCATGGACGAGTTGTTCGGCATCGCCGACAGCTCTCTTTACGTCGCTAAACGGTCGGGGCGCAATCAAGTCGTCGTGACGTCCGCGGAGGTCACCGGCGACGTCAGCATTGATGAGATTCTCCGGGAAGGCGACAGATGATCGAGATCCTGCACCCAGACGACGACGAGCATCGCCTGAGCGAACTGCGCGCCGCCGGTGTGCCCGAGGTGGACGTCTGGGCATATGCGGCCGACGAACTTCGAGCACTCAATGCTCTTGACCACGTCGACCCGGGGGTCTCGCCGCCGACCGTGATCGACCTCGACGATCCGGTGCAGCTGGCGGCCCACTCCCGGTTTGTTCACTTCCCGTGGCGATCGACTGTTGTGCGGCTGCCCGACGCCGAATTGTTCTACCGGTTGAAGACGGCACGTAACCGACATCTGTTGACCGGCACGGAGCAGGAGGCCTGGGCGACGGGATGTATCGGGGTCGCCGGACTGAGCGTCGGGTCCGCCGCCCTGAGTTCGTGTGCGCTGACCGGCGCGCGAAGGTTCCGGCTGGCCGATCCCGATGTTCTGGCTCCGACGAACCTCAATCGGATCGAGGGGTCGGTGTGTGACATCGGAGTCTCGAAGGTCGACTTGGCGGCACGTCGGGTACTCGAGTTCGACCCCTACATCGAGCTCGAGCTCTTCCCTTCCGGATATGTTGCGGCCGACGCCGACGCCTTCCTCGGACTGTCTACGACCGCGGCGTCGGTGATCATTGAGGAGATCGACGATGTGGCGTCCAAGATCGATCTACGTCGGAGGGCACGGAACGCCGGGATTCCCGTCGTCAGTGCCACTGACATGGGCGACAATGTGGTCATCGACATCGAGCGTTACGATCTCGACCGGCAGTACCCGATCTTTCACGGGAGAGGCGAAGGCTTCGACGCGGGTGACGCCGCCGACCCCGCTCAACGGATGCGAATGGCTGCCAGCATCGTCGGGGACTCGTTGACTTCGCGCATGGCTTTTTCCGCAGCACAGCTGGGTCGCAGTGTGGCCTCCTGGCCGCAGCTGGGTTCGACGGCGGCGATGGCTGGTGCGCTCGTTGCCACCGTCGCCCGGAACATTGTCTGCGGCCGCGCGGTGACATCAGGCCGCCATGTTGTCGACGTCGAGCACATGCTGCTCGCGCCCGGCGAGCCCTCGGGCTGGAACGAACTGTCTTCCGACCAGATCAGCGAACTCTTGCGTGTTCTGGGCGTGACCCAGTGACGTACGGCCCGGCGCCGACCCCGACGTCCGGACACTCCAGACTGTCCTGGTCATTGCCGCGTCTTGTCGTATCGACGTGGCCGGCCGACCCGAGCCGATAGCCACCGACCATCGCCGGATCAAGCGACGACATCATGAGATTGACGTTGCGCGGCCAGTTCGAGGTCGGCCTCGACCTGGCAGAATTCCCGTTGCATCTGGCGCCAGACCGTGGGATCGGCATGTTGCGCAAGGAGAGTACGGTCCCAGAACATCGCACGAGTACGGTAGCGGCTGTCCGGATAGGGGGTCGGTTCGATCGCGCCGTCGATCCGGCCGCCACCGGACTGCCACCGCTTGAGTACGTGATCGGCGGATGTGGCCATCACGTAGCGGCAGCCGGTCAATGTCATCACGATCAGTGGTGTCCGCGCCATCAGACCTGCGACGTGAGCCGCAGCCGGGCTGGACGTGTCCACGTACGCGCTCTTCGCCTCGACCAACCCGCCGGGGATACGTGTGGCGATGGCCCTGATCAACTGGCGTTGGCCGGGCTGTCCTGCCCACTCGGTGAGCGCGTGAGATTCGGTGGGCAGATTGTAAGGTCCCTGGATGCGTAACCCGCCTATCACCCGGTCGTCATCGAGGACCGCGCAGAACAGTCGAGTGTTCCCTCCGTCGCGCACCGTCTCGTACTCGAGTGCATCGACCACCCCGTGCTCGCTATAGCTCCGATACGCTCCGTCGATGTAGTCGGCCCACACTGTCGGCGTCGACGACGGGGTTGCCACCAAGAGGGTGGTGTTACTGACCGTGTCCCTGAAAGTCAGTGCTGCATCGAGGGTCTCGACATGGTTGCGGATGTCGCTGGCGAACGCGATCGTCATCAGTGTGTCCTTCTTCGGTAGTGTGAATTCGGTGGCCTGACCACCGGTCGTGCGACCAGAAGTACACCAGCTGGTCCCAGCGCAGGCGTGCCCCGCCAAAACAAGTGTCAGCCCTGAGTTGTGGTGAGCGCCAGTTCTGCATTTGACAGATCAGATTCACCCGAGTAATCGGCGCGGTCAGATGTGTTTTGACCCGGTCGTTCCTATGGGCGGATGACTCCATGGGCTGGCTTCCTTCCTCTCGATGAACGCAGTCGTCGAATGGGGTGTGAGCCATGAGCAGGGTCGCTCTCGCCGGCTCGAACCCGCGGCAGCATGGGATACGATCACCTGGTGGGGGCGACCGGCCGGAGGGGCTGTACCGCGAGCGGCGGGGCAGGCGACAAAGTCGTGATCATGGTGCGGGTCGATCCGCACCATCGGGCGACCGCCGCCTATGGTCGCGACGTCGCCGTGCGCCTGGCAGGCCGCGTGATGTCCTCTTTACAGGAGCAGCTGAACCCTGCCGCGATTGCCATACACACCGACTTCGAGTGGGCGATCACCATGGTCTGGCAAGAGTCGCGGACGCAACTCGTTGACCTTCTTCGTCGAATGCCCGCCGTCCACCTCGTGACCTTGGACGGCCGAGCCTATGTCATCGATGCTCTCATGGGTGTCGCGTACAGTGGCGATCTGCCCACCGCCGATTCACCTGATGAGCTGCAGGCTCATGCCGACGCGGCTCTGTGTGATGCACTTCGACGACAGTTCACGACCTCATACGCCGGTCCGCTGACGCTTGGTGCGCTTCGCGACGAGGTGGATTTGGTGCGACGACTTCGGAGTTCGAAGGGCGATGACTTCTTCGTCGTGTACCAGCCGCTCGTCGGCCTCGATGATCTCGAGGTGCGCGGCTTCGAGTCGCTACTGCGGTGGGATGCTCCGGAGGCGATCGTGACCCCCGAGATGTTCATGTCGGAAGCCGAAAGCTCATCTTTGATTGTTCCCATAAGTTGGCACTCCATTCGGGAGTCGATTGCCGCACTTGCTACCCAGATTTCACAACGCTTCGGGCCGACATCGTTTGTCTCCATCAACCTGTCCCGTCAGCAATTGCTGGACGCCGAAATCGTGGAATACATCGGAGATCTGATCCGAGAATACGGAGTCGACCCTGCACGGATCTGGGTGGAGATCGGCGAGGACCAAATGATCGCGCTTGATTCATCGGCTGCACAAGCGGTTGTCCAACTCCACGCGATCGGCTGCCGGATCTGTGTTGACGACCTCGGATCGGGATTCTCGGCACTGAGCTACATACGAGACCTGCCGGTGGATGTGCTCAAGATCGACCGGTCGCTGATATCCAATCTGGTCGCCGGCGGACACGATCGTGCTGTGGTGCAAGCGATCTGCGAGATGGCTATGGCCACGGGCATTGTCACGGTAGCCGAAGGTATCGAGAGTGCCGACGTCCTTGCCGAGGTCAAGGCGCTCGGCTTTGACCTGGGCCAGGGTTATCTGTTCGGTCGCCCGGACCTACCGTTGGTAGTGTTCGACGAGTTGGCGTAGCGTCGCACAAACCAGGGAACATCCTGCTGTCGCGTGGCAGAAGCTTGTTGTCGATCCTGACGCACACTAGAAATAGTGTGGGAATGCGTCCCAATTGGGTGGGCGCTTCTCCAAGAACGCATTCCGCCCCTCCACCGCCTCGTCGGTCATGTAGGCCAACCGGGTGGCCTCGCCGGCAAACACCTGCTGGCCCATCAGTCCGTCATCGGTGAGATTGAACGCGAACTTCAGCATCCGTTGTGCGGTAGGCGATTTGCCGTTGATCTTCCGTCCCCACTCGATGGCGACGGCTTCGAGGTCGGCGTGATCGATGACGCGGTTCACCGCACCCATCCGGTGCATGGTCTCGGCGTCATAGGCCTCGCCGAGGAAAAAGATCTCGCGGGCGAACTTCTGGCCGACCTGTTTGGCGAGGTAGGCGCTGCCGTACCCGGCGTCGAAGGACCCGACGTCGGCGTCGGTCTGCTTGAAGCGGGCGTGTTCGCGGGAGGCCAGGGTGAGATCGCAGACTGCGTGCAGTGAATGTCCGCCGCCGGCCGCCCAGCCGTTGACGACGGCGATCACGACCTTGGGCATGGTGCGGATCAGGCGCTGCACTTCGAGGATGTGCAGGCGTCCGCCCTCGGCCTTGGCGCGGACCTCGTCGACGCCCTCCACGCCTGCGGCCGCCACGTCGGAGTCGTGGGAGGTGGCGTACTGATAGCCGGACCGGCCGCGGATTCGCTGGTCGCCACCGCTGCAGAAGGCCCAGCCGCCGTCGCGGGGGCTCGGGCCGTTGCCGGTGAGCAACACGGTGCCGACGTCAGGGGAGCGGCGCGCGTGGTCGAGTGTGCGGTAGAGCTCGTCGACGGTGTGCGGCCGGAACGCGTTGCGGACCTCCGGGCGGTTGAAGGCGATGCGCACGATGCCGTTGGCGCGTCCATCTCCGCTGTGGCGGTGGTAGGTGATGTCGGTGAGATCGTCGAAACCGGGTACCGCCGTCCACTGGGAGGCGTCGAACGGATTGGTGCCGGTGGTCGTCACTGCGGTCATGGGCTTCTCCTATGTCAAGCCGCGGTCGGAATGCAAGTGTCGGCGCGGGCGTGGTGGTCGGTGGTGAGGTGGTGGAACACGACGCGCGCGAGGCGTCGTTTGAGGCAGCGCGGGGCTTCAGGGACCACCATAATCGCGGCGCCGACCGCCATCGACGACGGTATCCGTGGACCGATTTCCTCGCTGTCACGCCATCGAACTAAGGACATGTGGCACGCTGAAGCAGTGAGTACCTGGGCGATCGTCGCGGTCGTGATGGTGGCATGGTTCGCTGTGGCCATCGTGGTTGCCCTCGTCGTCGGCCGGGCCGTCAAGTTGCGCGACGAGAAGGAACGCGGTCCCCGCGGGATACCCGACTTCGTCCCCGACGACTCGTTGTCGCAGCGCCCCGGCTCGGATACCTGAACGACTTGCTCGCTACGGTTGACCGGTGAGTGACATCAGTGATCCGCTCGATCCCACCGCCGACGCCGACGAGGATCCGCACGAGGGCGGCTTCCGGGCGCACATCGCGATCACCACCGAGCGTGGTGGCCCGCGGTACGGCGAGTTCAGCGAACAGGTGCGCGCGCTCATGGACAACGTCCGCTACGCCTGCCCCGAGGACGCGGTCACCGCCGAACTCATCGACGAGCTCAAGGCGATCAACGAGAAGCTGGCCGCCAGCCGGATCGACGAATGGCACAGCCCGTCCGGCACCCGCATCGACCTGCCGTCCCGCGGCAACATCACGCTGCCGCCCTACATCGTCGACGACGTCGACGACCACGGCGTGCGCGCGAGTGTCACATTCCGCGACTTCCACCTCGGTGGCAACAAAGCCGCGCACGGCGGCCACATCGCGGTCGCCTTCGACGATCTCGGCGGATTCGCCTCCGCCGTCGCCATTCAGGGCGTCAGTCGCACCGCCTCCCTCACCGTGCAGTACCGGTCCATCACGCCGCTGAACACTCCGCTGCAGTGCCACACCTGGGCGGAGAAGATCGACGGCCGCAAGGTGTTCATCAAGGGCACCCTGCATGACGGCGACCGGTTGTGTGCGGAGATGGACGCTCTGTTCATCAAGCTCAATCCCGGCCAGGCATAGCTCGGCTTGCGCCTCGGTGCACCTCAGACGTCGTCGAGGGCCGCGCCTGTTCAGCGCAATTCGGTTGCCTCGATGGTGAATCCGGCGGTCCGCAGACGGCCGATCAGTGCGTCGCCCATCGCGGCGGCCGGGGTCAGCACCCCGGTGCGCGGCGGCAGGTTGTCGCGGTCGAGCGCGAGGGTCAGAGCGCTCTCGCCGAGCATCACGGCCGTCGCCTTGTAGCCGGGGTCTCCCTGAGCCCGCATCTGAGCGCGAAAGCGGCGGCCCGTGGTGGTTCGGGTATAGCCCTCAGAGACGAAATAGCCGTTGTCCCTTGCTTTCTCCGACGGGCCACTACCCGGCTTGGGGAGGACGCGGTCGAGCAGGCGGCGCGTCGGGCCGAAGCTCATCGCGCCCAGGAAGGCGCCGGTGCCGACGCCGACCGCCCCGGCAGTGATGGTCGAGACCGCCGGGATGCTGCCGACGTTCATCGTCTCCGCATAGTGGAAGTCGGGCCCGTAAGCGTTGTCCAGCAACACATTCGAGCGCCGGACGATGCGGGTGTTGTGGCCGGCCATGAAGAACGGCGCGAGCGTCCCGCGGAGCGACGGGTCGACCTTCTTGGCGCTGACGATGTTCAGATCGCTGGGCTCCGACGACAGACTCGCCTTCGGGACCTCGCCGGGACCGCCGGACAACGACTGCGGGTTGAGCATCAGGCGTCGGATCTGGGAGTCCTTGGCCTGCTCGGCGAGCACCCGCATCGAGTCGATGGTGCCGCCGGAGAGGCCGCCGCGCATCGCGCGCATCACCAGGGTCGTGTCGGTGAGCTGGCCGGCATCGTCGTCGGAGATCTTCTGATACAGCGCGTACACGCCGAGATCGGACGGAATGGAGTCGAAGCCGCACGAATGCACGATGCGGGCACCGGACGCGGCGGCCGTCTCGTGTGCCTTGTCGATCGAGTACCGCACGAAGGGCACCTCACCGGTGAGGTCGACGTAGTCGGTGCCGGCCGTCGCGGCGGCGACCACCAGCGATTCCCCGTACTTGAGGTACGGGCCGACGGTGGTGCACACGACCCGGGTGCGGGCCACCATGGCGTCCAGCGCGCTCGGCGACGACGAGTCGGCGACGATCAGCGGCCACGACTGCGCCCGCTCGGGCAGCCGTTTGCGGACCGTGGCGAGTTTGGTCTCGTTTCGTCCGGCGAGTGCCACCTTGGTGCCGATGGGCGCGTGGTCGGCGAGATAGCGCGCGGTGAGTTCGCCGACGTAGCCGGTGGCGCCGTAGACGACGACGTCGAACTCGCGACCCGTCGCGTCGGACTGCTGTGCGCCTGTCTGATCTGATTCCCCGGTCATGACCGCGAGCCTACTTGGGAGGTTGGTCACACGTCATCGTCGGTGCCGGGCCGGCGCAGATGCCGGGCGGCGACGCGCGCGGCGAACGGCGCGACGAACAGCATGAGCAGCACCCGCAGGATCTGGGCGGCCACCACGAAGGCCACGTTGCCGCCCGCGGCGGTCGCGGCCGCGAGCACCGCGTAGATGCCGCCGGGTGTGGTGGCCAGATAGCAGTCGTACATCGACTCGCCCGTCCACGCCGACAGCGCCACCCCGAGCAGCGCGCAGCCGACGCCGATCGCCAGGATCAGCACCAGCGCGAACGGCAGCACGCGGCCGATCGCCCGCAGCCGCGGCAGGGTGAAACCAAGTCCGGCCTGCCAGCCGATCACCGCATAACCGAGGGTGAGCAGGATCGGCGACACCTCGGCGTCGCCGGCGATGCCGGTGAGTTCGGCGACGGTCGCCAGCGCCATCGGCACCAGCAGCGCACCGGCCGGGACGTGCAGAAGACGTCCGACGGGGATACCCACGCCCATGCACACCGCCATCAGCACCAGGCCCCACCCCTGATCGGCCCACGACGGCGTCGTCTCGGTGACCGCCGCCGACGACTGCCCGAAGACGAGCGAGGCGAACAGCGGGATCGACAGGGTGACCAGCGCGACCCGCAGATACTGGATGACCGCCACCATGCGCTCGTCGCCGCCGAGCTCGCGGGTCACCACCACCAGGCCCGACGCCCCGCCCGCCACCAGCGCGAGCGACCCGGTCAGCGGATCGACCTGCTTGTGCAATCCGAGCAGCGCACCGCCGGCCACCGACAGGCCGAGCGTCGCCACGCCGATGACCAGGACCGGAAACCAGGCCGAACCGAGCCCGGAAAGGGTGTCGGAATCGGCGATGGTGCCGATGTAGACCCCCAGCACACCCTGCGCGGCCAGCACATAGCCGCGCGGGATGACCGGGGCGTCGGGGTCGTCGGATATCGCGCCGGGCGGTCGAGGTGAGATACCGGCGATGGCCAGCACACCGGCGATCACCAACCCGGCGAACAGGGGCGCGGCGTCGACGTCGAGGAGCTCGAGAAGATAGGTTGCGGCGCCGGTGAGCAGAGCCAGCAGAATCCAACGACGCACTGGCACCAGGGTAGGGGTGAGCCCGTCGGCCACGCATATCGGACACGGTGGCCTCTTCCCAGCCGAATCGGAGCCGACACGTAGGAACCTCACAGTTCCGCGGTGGATTCTTGGTCCGTGTACCGACATGGGCATGACGGGATGTCCCTGCTGACCGGGTGGCTTCCACTGACCGTCGAGCTGCTCGCGATCGTGCTGATCGCCGTGGCGATCGCGCGTCGGACACGACGGTGGTGGCTGATCTGGATTCCGGTGTGCGTGGGCGTCGGGCTGCTCAGCGTGCTCATCGCCGTACGGACCGAACATGCCGAGGGGCTCGCCTCCGACCCGCCGCCGGCGCAACTCTGGTGGTGGGTGGGGCTCAGCGGATTCGCCGTGGCCGTGCTGGTCGTCGGCATGCGACGAACCCAGATGTGGCGACGCGGAGTGGCAGTGCTCGCCGTGATCGCCGCACTGGCCGCGACCGGCGTCTCGCTCAACCAGTGGGTCGGGTACTTCACGACCGTGCAGGAGGCGTGGTCCCAGCTGACCGCCGGCCCGCTACCCGATCAGGTGGCCGTCTCCGATCTCGGCCGGTTGCGTGGTTCGGGTCAGCAGATGACCGAGGGCAAGGTCGTGGCGATCTCGACGCCCAAGGACATCAGCGGTTTCACCCACCGCACCGAATACGTCTACCTGCCCCCGCTGTGGTTCGACGGCACGGCCCCGCCGAAGCTGCCGGTGCTTGATGATGATCGGCGGCGAGTTCAACACACCGGCGGACTGGATTCGCACCGGCAACGCGATCAGCACCGTCGACGCCTATGCGCGGACCCACGCGGGGGCGGCGCCGATCCTGGTCTTCCCCGACGTCGGTGGCAGCTTCAACAACGACACCGAATGCGTCGACGGCCCCCGCGGCAACATGACCACACATCTCGTCGACGAGGTGCGGCCGTACGTCGTCTCGCATTTCGACGCCGACTCGTCGGCCGCCAACTGGGGAGTGGTGGGCTGGTCGATGGGTGGGACGTGCGCGGTGGACCTGACCGTCATGCATCCCGAGGACTTCGCCACCTTCGAGGACATCGCGGGCGACATCGGACCCAACGCCGGCACGCCCCAGCAGACCGTGGATCGCCTGTTCGGCGGCAACCACGCCGCCTACGACGCCTTCAATCCGGTCAAGGTCATGGCCGGCCACGGCCGCTACCTCGACGTCGCCGGATGGTTCGACGAGAGCAACTCGACCGCTCGGCATGGACATGCGAGACCGCATGGCGGACAACGGCATCCACCTGGAGGGTGGGGGAACGGCAACGGTCACGGCGGTCGGGGCGACGGCGGCGATACCGGCCAGGAGCTGCCCGCGGCCCGCACCTTGTGTGCGGACGCCGAGCGGGTCGGCATCGAGTGCTCGATCGCGCTGCAATCGGGCGGGCACACCTGGCAATTCGCGGAGTCCGCCTTCGGCGATGCCCTGGGGTGGCTGATGGAGCGCATCTCACCGGCCGCTCCGCCAGCGCCGGGCATCATCGCTCAGACGACGGGCCGGGCAACCCCCATGGTCAGATAGCCAAACGGCCTGGGGGTGTCGGGTTGATAGAAGGTGTCGACGTCGACGAGGCGGAAACCTGATTCGGTCACCAGGCCACGGATGTCGCGCGTGAGGTGGCATCCGCCGGCGACGCGCTTCTGGATCGGTTCGAGCCGACGCTGCCAGCGGCTGACCTTTTCGTCGGGCGCGTGGCCGTGTTCGAGGAAGGCGAAGACGCCCTCGGGCCGCAGGACCCGGCGCACCTCGGCGAGTGCGGCCTCGGCGTCGGGGATGGTGCACAGCGTGAAGGTAGACAGCGCCGCGTCGAAGGTGCCGCTCTCGAAGGGGAGACGTTGACCGTCGAGGCCGGAACGCTCGATCCGGATGGGTGCGGCGTGCACGCGGTCGGCGGCCATTGACCACGCGACGTCGGAGGGTTCCACCGCACTCACCTCGGCCACCTCGTCGGGGTAGACCGCGACGTTGAGGCCGGACCCGAAGCCGATCTCGATCACTCGGCCATGCAGCGGGGCGCACGCCTGTTCGCGAACCGGTTTCAGGGCCGGCATGCCGCACGTCTTGTCGATGATGTGCGGGAGTACTCGGTCCTGGTAGAAGCCCATCGTCGGAGAATGCTACGCAGCCGGAGGGCGCAGCGGAGGGCATCAACGCCGATGCCCTCGGCGGATGGCTGAAAACGGGCCCCGGAGACCACAGATCGGGACTATTCCCGAGGTGAGACCTCACGGGCCCGATCTCAGTCATCTCCCGCCGTGCCCCTGCCCCCGATGGCGTCGATAGGCTGGGACATATGAATCCGTCGACCTTGCAGGCCCGGGTGATCGTCGACGAGATGATCCGCGGGGGTGTCGCCGAAGCCGTGCTGTGCCCGGGGTCGCGCAACGCGCCGCTGGCGTTCGCGCTGCACGCCGCCGATTCTGCGGGACGGCTACGGCTGCACGTGCGCATCGACGAACGATCGGCCGGCTACCTGGCGCTCGGCCTGGCCGTGGCGTCGGGACAACCGGTGCCGATCGTGATGACCAGCGGTACCGCCGTCGCCAACATGAGTCCGGCCGTCTTCGAGGCCAACTATGCGCGGGTACCGCTGGTGGTGGTCAGCGCCAACCGGCCCTATGAGCTGCTCGGATCGGGTGCCAATCAGACCGTCGAACAATTCGGCATCTTCGGCACCCAGGTGCGGGCGGCCATCAGCCTCGGACTGGCCGAGCAGGACCTCGACACCAACAGCCAGTGGCGCTCGGCGGTCGGCCGCGTGCTCGCCGCCGCCCGCGGCGCCCGTACCGGCAATGCCGGACCGGTGCAGTTCGACATCCCGCTGCGCGAACCGCTCGTCCCCGACCCCGACGTCTGGCCCGACGACGACCTGGGCACCTTCGCCGGCCGGCCCGGCGGGTTGCCGTGGACGCAGGCCCCGGTCGGCAAGCTCGACGTCCCGCTGCCCATCGACCTGTCCCTGGACACCGTGGTGGTCTCCGGGCACGGGTCGGGTGTGCATCCGCAGCTCGCCGGCATCCCGACCGTCGCCGAGCCGACCGCCCCGCATCCCCAGTCGGCACTGCATCCGCTCGCGCTGGAACGGGTGCGCCCGCAGCAGGCCATCATCTGCGGGCGGCCCACCCTGCACCGCGGGGTGTCGCGGCTGCTCGCCGACCCTTCCGTGCGGGTCTACGCCCTCACCACCGGCCCGCGCTGGCCCGACGTGTCGGGCAACGTCTTCGCCACCGGCACCCGCGCTGAGCCCACCGGTGAACCCCGCGAGGAATGGCTCAAGGAATGTGCGGCGGTGCAGCAACGGGTGCTCGGGGCCGTCGACGCCGAACTCGACGCGCCCGGCCCGGACACCGGCCTGCACGTGGCGCGCGCGGTGAGCGCGGCCATGCTGGCCGGCGAACAGCTCGTCGTCGGCGCCAGCAACCCGATCCGCGACGTCGCCCTGGCCGGCCGCGTCGGCGACGGGGTGCGGGTGCTGTCCAACCGCGGAGTGGCCGGTATCGACGGCACCAACTCGACGGCGATCGGGGCGGCGCTCGCCGGGTCGTCGGGCCGCACGGTCGCGCTGATGGGCGACCTGACGTTTCTGCACGACGCCACCGGGCTGGTCATCGGGCCCGGTGAACCGCGCCCGGCGTCGTTGCGGATCGTGGTCGCCAACGACGACGGCGGCGGCATCTTCGGGCTGCTGGAACAGGGTGATCCGCGCTTCAACCAGGGCCCGTACGCGGGCAGCTACGAACGCGTCTTCGGGACCCCGCACCGCACCGATCTGGCGGCATTGTGCGCGGGTTTTCACCTGCCGCACCGGCGGGTCGGGACCGCCGAGTTGTCGACGGTCCTCGCGCAGCCGCCGGTCGCCGGCGGTATTGAGGTCATCGAGGTCGTCACCGACCGCGAGCGACTGCGCACGGTGCATGCCCGGATCGCCGAGCGGCTGCGCGATCCGCGCGGGCTATCCTGACTGCCATGAATCCGGTGATCGTGCGGCGCGTGCAGATCGGGCTGCTCATCGTCGGCACCGTGATCACGGTGATGGCGCTGGTCCTCATCGCCGCCTGCTTCCGCAACGACGCCACGATCAACGCGAGCAAGGCCACGGTGATGGCCGATGTCGTGTCCGCGGACGCCTTGCACGCCGAGGTCTACTTCCAGACACCCGACGGCGGTTTCTACAGCCCCAATCTCGGCCTACTCTATCCCACCGAACTGAGCTCAGGTCAGCGCATCAGCGTCGAATATGCCCGCACCAACCCCGATCTCGCGCGGCCGGCCGGGCGCAGCGCGACGCTGTCGATCATCCCCGGGCTGTCGGTCGCGGTGGCCGGCTGGCTGATCGTCGGGGTGCTGATGGTGTTCGTCGCGGAGTTCAGTCGCCGGTGGGGCAGGTGGCGTGCGGCGCGGGCAGCCGAACCCGATCAGTCTGCGGAAACCGTTGAGCCGGAGGTGGATTCCGACGATCAGGTGTCGATGACCCGCGATCCGTCGTCGGAGACCACCAGCGCCTGATCGTCGCGCAGGAACAGCAGACGATGCGTGTGGCCGTACTGTTCGCATAGCCGCTCGACGGGGCCGGTGCCGCCGACCAGCCCGTCGGCGTGCGGGACGATGACGGCGTCGACGAACCCGAGTGCCTCGGTGGACTCCAGCGGATGGGCCTCGGTGGGGTCGTCGAGCAGCGCGAGGGGCCCGATGTCGGAGCCGACGATCGCCGCACCGGCGCTGGCCCCCACGTACGGCAGCCCGGCAGCGATGGCGTCGGCTAGCGGGTGGTCGGTGCCGGTGCGGCGCAGGACGCCGAGCAGGTGGAAGACGTTGCCGCCGGAGACGAAGACGGCCTCGACACTGCTCATCGCCGAGATGAACTCGCCGGCGGTCATCGATTCGAGATCGAGCTCGACGGGGGTGAAACCCTGGTCACGCAGGGTGGCGCGGTCGAGATCCACCCACGCGCGGTCGGGGTAGATCATCGACGCGGTGGGCACGAAGCCGACTCGGGCGGCCGGTCCGGTCAGCGGTGTGAGGAAGTCCGGGACGGTATCGAGCCAGCGGCTGAGCAGCAGCAGATCGGGCACTCATGGAGTTCACCACGAGTTCGCGGACTCGTCACGCGTGCGCACCGGTGGCGGTGAGACGGATCGGCGACGATGGCAGCATGCGCGTCGCGATCGTCGCCGAGAGTTTCCTGCCGCACGTCAACGGGGTGGTCAACTCGGTTCTCCGGGTGGTGGACCACCTCGAGACCACTGGTCACACCGCCGTCGTCATCGCACCGGACACCCCGCGCGGACAGCCGAGCGGACCGCGGATCGTGGGGCGTCGAACCCCGGTTCACCTGGTGCCGTCGGTGCGGGTGCCGCGGGTCACCTCCCTGCCGGTGGGGGTGCCGGCGCCGGTGCTCTACCGCGCCCTACGCGACTTCGGGCCCGACGTGGTGCACCTGGCGTCGCCGTTCGTGGTGGGCGCCGCCGGGGCGCTGGCGGCCAAGAAGCTGGGTGTACCTGCCGTCGCGGTGTTCCAGACCGACGTCGCCGGCTTCGCCGCCGCCTACCGTCTGGGTGCCGTCGAACAGTTGGCGTGGCGCTACACCCGACACCTGCACGAACTGTGTGACCTCACCCTGGCGCCGTCCGCCGTCGCGATGGAAGAGCTTGCCGCGCAAGGAGTCCCGCGTCTTCGGCGCTGGGGGCGCGGAGTCGACGCCGAACTGTTCACCCCCGCCCGACGCGACGACCGCCTGCGCGCGACGTGGACTGGCGGGTCAGGGGCACTCATCGTCGGTTTCGTCGGGCGACTCGCACCGGAGAAGCATGTCGAGCGGCTGGCGTCGCTGGCCCACGACCTGACGGTGCAACTGGTCGTCGTCGGCGACGGTCCGGAGCGTGCGCGGCTCGAACGGCTGATGCCACATGCCGTGTTCACCGGGGAACTGCGCGGCGCCGACCTCGCCCGCGCTTACGCGAGCCTCGACATCTTTGTCCATGCCGGCGAACACGAGACGTTCTGCCAGGCCATCCAGGAGGCGATGGCCAGCGGGCTGCCCGTCGTCGGACCCGATGCCGGCGGACCGCGGGATCTGGTGGCGCCCTTCCGGACCGGATACCTGCTGGCACCGGGGGAGTTCTCGGCCCGGCTGCCCGAGGTGATCAATACCCTGCGCGACGACGCGGTGCGCGCCGCCTTCGGGCGGGCGGCGGTGAGCGCCGTGCGGGCGCGGACCTGGCCCGCGGTGTGCGCCGAACTGGTGGAGCACTACCGCCAGGCGATGGGCTGGCGGAGAGGGAGCAGGTCCGGCCGGGTAGCGTGAGGCGCATGGCAGCAGCGTCTTCGGGATCTGGTGGAGGCACCGACCGGGCCACCCTGGACAAGGATCCGGCCGAGGTCGCGGCGATGTTCGACGGCGTCGCCAAACGGTACGACATCACCAACACGGTGCTGTCGTTCGGGCGGGATCGCAGCTGGCGCAAGGTGACTCGTAAGACGCTGGCGCTGACCCCCGACGACGTGGTGCTGGACCTGGCCGCCGGAACCGCGGTGTCAACCGTCGAACTCGGCCGGTCCGGGGCGCACTGCATCGCCGCCGATTTCTCGCTCGGAATGCTCAAGGCGGGCGCCGGGCGGGACGTTCCCAAGGTGGCTGCCGACGCGCTCAACCTCCCGTTTGCCGACGGCTCCTTCGACGCCGCGACCATCTCGTTCGGGTTGCGCAACGTCCACGACGTCCCGCGTGCCCTCGGTGAACTTCATCGCGTGCTCAAGCCCGGCGGGCGACTGGTGATCTGCGAGTTCTCCACCCCCACCGTCCGGCCGTTCCGCACCGTCTACATGGAGTACCTGATGAAGGCGCTGCCGGCGGTGGCGACCAAGGTGTCGAGCAACCCGGCCGCCTATGTGTATCTCGCCGAGTCGATCCGGGCCTGGCCCGACCAGTTCGGTCTCGGCGACCTGATCCGCGCCGCCGGCTTCGGCGAGGTGCGCTGGCAGAACCTGACCGGCGGGATCGCGGCGGTTCACTCGGCGCGTAAGTAGGTCAACGGGGTCGGGGCGCACGCCATGGGCGATCCCGTTGGCGATGTGAACACCTCGCCCGAAGTCGCGTAGCGCCCGGATCGGCGCGCACGCGATGAAGCGGTCCCACCGCGCCCGGGCGGTGTGGCGGGTGTGTCGGGAGTGATTCGGTTTGTAGAGCATGTACCGATCATGTGCTTGCGGGGTGTCCGACCAACAGTGGCACTAGCGCCACTGATCGATAAGATAGTGACATGACTCAGGAGCACACGGTCGCGATCCTCGCCTACGACGGGATGACCGGGTTCGAATCGGGGATGGCCGCGGAGATCTTCGGGCTCACCGAGTTGCCCGCCCGGTTCTCCGCGGGCGTGGCACCCGAGCCCTGGTACACGGTGAAGATGTGCGCTCAGACCCGCGAGATCCGCATGATCGGTGGGGCCACGATGCGCACCCGCTACGACCTGGCTGATCTCGCCGACGCCGACACCGTCATCATCCCGAGTGTCCGCGACGTCGCCGACGATCCGTCGCCGCAGGTCGTCGACTCCCTGCGCTCTGCTGCCGAAGGTGGGGCGCGCCTGGTGTCGATCTGTTCGGGTGCATTCGCACTCGCCGCCGCCGGCGTGCTCGACGGCCGCCGGGCCACGACGCACTGGGTGTACGCGGATCTCCTCGGTGATCGCTATCCCGCCGTCGAGGTCGATCCGGCCCCGCTCTACGTCGACGACGGAGCGGTTCTCACGAGCGCGGGATGCGCTGCGGGGCTTGATCTCTGCCTGCACATCGTACGGACCGACCATGGCGCGGCGGTCGCCAACGACGTCGCCCGCCGGCTCGTCGTCGCACCGCACCGTGCGGGCGGGCAGGCGCAGTACATCGCCTCCCCGGTCGTTTCGCCGGGTGCGGACGGGCATATCGCTGCCGGCATGGCCTGGGCGGTGGAGAACCTGCGCCATCCGATCACGCTCGACGATCTCGCGGCCCGCTCGTCGTTGTCCCGGCGCAGCTATCTACGGCAGTTCGCCAAAGCCACGGGCACCACTCCGATCCGGTGGCTCATCGACCAGCGTGTGCAGGCCGCGCTGGGTTTGCTGGAGTCGTCGTCGTTGACCGTGGAGCAGATCTCGGCACGGGTCGGATTCGAGTCCGCGGTGACCTTTCGACATCACTTCGGTCGCCGAATGCACACCACGCCAACTGAATACCGTCGAACATTCACCGGTGACGGTGGCGAGGGTCAGGATGCGACGGAATGGGACACCGGGCACCCGGGCGCGAAGGTGCCGAGTTCCTCGACGCGGTAGCCGCGCGGGTAGCCCTGCACCTGCGGCATCTGCCGGCCGTGGATCGGCGCACGTCGGGGACGCGCGAACCAGCGGATGGCGAGACCGCGTGCCTTGAGACCGCCACGCACCAGGGCGCGTTCGACGGCCGCCGGGCTCGGATATCCGAAGGCGTCGAGGAGTGGTGTGTCCATGAGCGCGAAGGACATTCGGCGCACCACTCCTCGCGGCAGCAGGCGATAGGGCAGGAAGGTGCACAGCAGATCCAGCGTGGCGTCGGCGACCTTGCGACTCTCGGTGCTGTAGGCGAAGTGCTCACGCTCGTAGTCGGCGAGGAACTTCTCGAAACCCGCGTAGGTCTCCGGCATGTTCTTGATGGCCATGTGCTTGCCGAGCAGGCGGTAATGGTTTGTCAGACCGGTGATCTCGTGATCGGTGAGTCGTCGCCACTCGTAGGCGTTGACCCACTGCACCGAGCAGACGACGAAGGTAGCCAGCACGTAGAGCATGTCGTCGTTGCAGATGTCGTACATCGCGTGCATCTGGTTGATGCGACGGATCGCCGCGCGCCCGGTCGGGTGCTCGAAGCCGTACTCGATGGGGGCGTCGAGCAGCAGGACCGTGTCGTCGTAGCGCTTCTGTGTCTCGCCGGTGAATTGCCCTGTGCGATAGAGAAGATCGCCGATCGAGGGGACTGCGTAGGTGCGGAACAACGCGAAGCTCAGCGCCTGGGTGATGCCCCACGGGAACTCCTGCGTGCCGAGCGCCCGGGCGATGGCGACCGGATCGGCGTCGGCGTCGGTCCGCGCGATCTGCTCACGAAGCCGGTAGCGGTCGGTGCGGGCACGGAGGGAAGCAATGACCATGCTTGGAACATATCATCAGGATCGTTCCATTGACTGCATGGCGGTGGTCACCACACCTATCCGGTGTGTTGTACATCACTGCAGGTCAGGTGAACGGTGGCCGATCGTCGATGCGCGACGACACCCGGCCGACGGTGCGCCAGGCCCGCGCGACCAGGTCCGCGTCGTCGGGGGTGATGAGGTTGCCCATGACGCGCACCACCATCGACATCAGTCGTGCCGAGCGGATGCCCGGCCGGCCGAGGGTGGGCACGGCCTGCGGGACGGTCAGCACCCCGGCGAGGCGCCGCGCCGCCGAGAACGCCAGACCGTAGTGGTCGACGAGGATGGCCGGCCAACGGGTGGTGTGGTCGGGGTCGGCGCGGGTGTCGTCGATGAGTTCGATTGCCAGACGGCCGGTTTCGAGCGCGTAGTCGATCCCCTCACCGTTGAGGGGATTGACGCACGCGGCGGCGTCGCCGATGAGCATCCAGTTGCGGCCGGCGACTCCGCTGACCGCCCCGCCCATCGGGAGCAGAGCCGAGGTCAACCGGACGGGGGAGCCGTCGACGGCCCACTCGTCGCGCACCATGTCGGTGTAGAACTCGAGGACCGGACGTAATTGCATGTGCGCCGGGCGTTTCGAGGTGGCCAGCGCCCCGACCCCGACGTTCAGCAATCCGTCGCCGGCGCTGCCGAGTGGGAAGACCCACCCGTAACCGGGCAGGAGGGTACCCTCGGGTCCGCGGAGTTCGAGGTGCGAACCCATCCAGGCGTCGTCGGCCCGTCCGGACCGGACGTAGGCGCGTGCGGCGACACCATATGCGGTGTCGCGGTGCCACTCTCGGCCGAGGATCTTGCCCAGCCCGGAGCGCACGCCGTCGGCGACGATCACGTGCTCGGCCCGTACCGCCGAGGTGCCGGCCGCCGACGACAGCGTCACCGATTCGATCCGGTCGCCGCTCATCGTCACATCAACTGCTTTGGCGCCCTGGATCATTCGCGCGCCCTTCGACACCGCGAAGGCGCGGATCGCATCGTCGAGCTCGGTGCGGGCGACGGCACTGCCGTGGGCGGGGAACCGCCCGGCCGGCCAGGGCACACGCTTGTCGGCGCCCCAGCCGTGCAGATGCAGTCCCTCGATGCGGGGGCGATCGGCCAGGAAGTGGCCGAGACCGAGCCGGTCGAGTTCGGCGACCGCACGCGGGGTGAGCCCGTCACCGCAGGTCTTGTCGCGAGGGAACACCGCGGCATCGACGAGAACCACGTCGTGCCCGGCGGCGGCCGCGTACGCCGCGGCCGCCGATCCCCCCGGGCCGGCGCCGACGACGAGAACGTCGGCGCGGGCCGGAATCGCCTCACTGGTCACGCAGACCAGTATGTCGTGTCCGCACGGGTCGCCCTCAGCGGCCACCGAGGGCAATATGCCCTCGGCGACCCGTGCGGACGACCCGCCCGGATCCGAATCCGCACCCGCTGCGTCTGACATGTATGGACGAGCCCAATTCTCAGCGCGACTTCGGGATCTATACGCGAGTTGAACTCGCGGATCGGGATTTCACGGACACCGAGATCCGACGCATGGTCCGCACCGGAGCGTTGTCACATCTGGCACGCGGCTGGTACGCGACGCCGACTGCCGAGCCGGCCGCCGCGACCGCGGTATCCAAGGGCGGCTGTCTGAGCTGCGTGTCGGCGCTCGCGGCCTACGGGTTCTGGGTGCCCCCGGGCTACAGCGGCACCACGCACATCCGCGGAGCGAAACGCCGCCGCGGCGACCTCGGTTTCTGTCGGGGCTACGGACCGCCACTACCGGTGACCGCCGCCGTCGATCTCTCGCCGACCGCGCTGGTATACGCGGCACGGTGTATGACTGCCGAAGACTGGATCGCGGTCACCGATTCTGTGATGAACACCTGGAAGATCGACGTGCCCGCCTTACAGGAGATGATGCCGTACCTGCCCAGAACGATCATTCGTCTCATGCAACGGTGTGATCACCGCTCACAGTCGGGTACCGAGTCGATAGTGCGCGTCCGGTTACGCGCACTGGGGTTCGCCGTGGAGGTCCAGCCCAGGATCGAAACGGTGGGACACGTCGACCTCAAGGTGGGTCGCCTGCTCATCGAATGTGACAGCAAGCTGCATCACACGAGTCTCGAGGATTATCAGAAGGATCGGATGCGGGACCGAAAGGCACTGATCAGGCAGGATATTCCGTTCCGGGTGACCTTCGATGACGTCATCTACGGGTGGGCGGAAACGCTCGACGACATCTGCGCTGTGACCCGTCCCGACCGGCACCGTGTCCGGAAGGGTCGCTCTCAGTAGCCGCCGAGGGCAATATGCCCTCGGCGACCCGTGAGAACGACCCGTCCGGACACAACCCATCGGGCGCGAGGTGCGTGCCTGCCGATAGGCTCAGCACCATGAACGCCGAGCGCCGTTGCGCAGCGTCCGACGACGAGATGGAGCGGTAGATCACGTGAAGTCCACATTTGCCGGGGTCGATCTGGTTTCGGATGAGTTCGCCGAGACGGTTCGCTCGTCGCTGCAGCGGGTCGAAGACCTCCTACTCGCCGAACTGTCATCCGGGGACGACGTGATGACCGAGGCGGCGACACATCTGGCCAAAGCCGGTGGTAAACGTTTCCGCCCGATGTTCGCGGTGCTCGCCGCCCAGTTCGGTGAGCGACCCGACGCCGACGAGGTGATCACCTCGGCCACCGTCGTCGAGATGATCCACCTGGCCACCCTCTACCACGACGACGTGATGGACGAGGCGCCCCTGCGCCGCGGGGCACCGAGCGCCAACGCCCGCTGGTCCAACAGCGTCGCGATCCTCTCCGGCGACTTCCTGTTCGCGCGGGCCTCGCGGCTGGTCTCGACGCTGGGACCCGATGCCGTGCGGATCATCGCGGAGACCTTCGCCGAGCTCGTCACCGGGCAGATGCGCGAGACCGTGGGAGTGAAAGCCGGTGGGGACCCCATCGAGCACTACCTGCGGGTGGTGTGGGAGAAGACCGGCTCGCTGATCGCCGCGGCCGGGCGTTTCGGTGCGATGGCCTCCGGGGCCACACCCGACGACGTCGAACGGCTCTCCCGCATCGGCGACGTGGTGGGCACCGCATTCCAGGTGTCCGACGACATCATCGACATCAGCTCGGTGACCGGCGACTCCGGCAAGACGCCGGGCACCGACCTGCGCGAGGGGGTGCACACCCTGCCGGTGCTGTACGCACTGCGCTCCGACGACGCGTCGTCGCAGCGGCTGCGTCAGCTCCTGGTGGCCGCCGACGGCACGGCCCGCCCGCTGACCGACGACGACGAGGTCGCCGAGGCGATCGAGCTGCTCGGCTCGTCGTCGGGGATGAGTCAGGCCCACGCCAGGCTGCAGTCGTTCGCCGACGAGGCCGACGCCGAGCTGGCGCAGTTGGCCGACGGCCCGGCCCACCAGGCGTTGTCGTCGCTGGTGCGCTACACCGTCGACCGGATGGGCTGAGTGGTCCCCACCGAACTCCCGCCCCGGGCGCCGCGGAAACTGATTCGGACCGTGGTTCGTTTGACCTGATGACATCCCGCGTCCCCGCGGGGTGACGAGAACGAACGAGGGATCATGCATTTCAACGGACTGAAGACCGCACTGCTGCTGGGGTTGATGTCGGCGATCATCGTCGGGATCGGTGCCGCGTTCCGCAGTCCGGTGATCCTGGCGGGTTCGGTGGTCGTCGCGATCGCCGTGAACGCCTACGTCTATTTCAACAGCGCCAAACTATCGCTGAAGGCGATGCACGCCCAGCCGGTCACCGAGGTCGAGGCCCCCATCCTGTACCGGATCGTGCGGGAGCTCGCGACCTCGGCCCATCAGCCGATGCCCGCGCTCTACATCAGCCCGACCGAGTCGCCCAACGCCTTCGCCACCGGCCGCAACCCCAAGAACGCTGCGGTGTGCTGTACCACCGGCATCCTGCGTCTGCTCGACGAGCGGGAGCTGCGCGCGGTGCTCGGCCATGAACTCTCGCACGTCTACAACCGCGACATCCTGATCAGCTCGGTGGCCGGCGCGATGGCCGCGATCGTCAGCGGTCTGGCCAACTTCGCGATGTTCTTCGGCGCGTTCGGCGGCAACCGCGGGGGCAACGGACCGAACCCGTTGGTGATGATCCTGATCGCGATGCTCGGGCCGATCGCGGCGACGCTGGTCAAGCTGGCCGTCTCGCGCTCACGGGAGTATCAGGCCGACCAGTCCGGGGCCGAGCTGACCGGTGATCCGCTGGCGCTCGCGTCGGCGCTGGCGAAGATCTCCGGCGGCGTGCAGGCCGCGCCGCTGCCGCCCAACCCCGACATCGCCGCACAGTCGCACCTGATGATCGAGAGCCCCTTCCGGGCCACCGATCGGATGGCGAAGATGTTCTCCACCCATCCGCCCACCGAGGAGCGCATCGCGCGCCTGCACGAGATGGCCCGACGCGGGACCGGCGGCGACTACCGGTAGTTGACGAACTGCAGGGCGATGCCGAAGTCCTCGCCCTTGAGCAGTGCGATGACGGCCTGCAGGTCGTCGCGCTTCTTGCTGGACACGCGCAGCTCGTCGCCCTGAATCTGCGCCTTGACGCCCTTGGGGCCCTCGTCGCGGATTTTCTTGGAGATCTTCTTGGCGTGTTCGGAATCGATGCCCTGAACCAGGTTGCCGCTGATCTTGTAGGTCTTGCCCGACGCCGTGACCTCGCCGGCGTCGAAGGCCTTCAGCGAGATGTCGCGGCGGATCAGCTTCTCCTTGAACACCTCGAGCCCGGCCTGGGCGCGTTCCTCGGCGTCGGAGGTGATCACGATGGTCTCTTCGCCGGACCACTCGATGCCGGTGTTGGTGCCGCGGAAGTCGTAGCGCTGGGAGAGTTCCTTGGCCGCCTGGTTGAGGGCGTTGTCGACCTCCTGACGGTCGATCTTGCTCACCACGTCGAATGAAGAATCAGCCATGTGCAACAGGGTAGACGGTCGCTCCCGACCGCTCGCACCCTCGCGTCCGCGTCGTGGATCGGCGACGAAGCGGTGCCGCCGCCGACGTCGTGAACAGCCGGTTTGCGCCGAAGTGGCAGTTTCGTTGTATTCTTCACGGCGTTGTTCTCACACCGGTGCGCCGGTGCGCGGAACGGCACGGCAGGTTGCCCGAGCGGCCAAAGGGAGCGGACTGTAAATCCGTCGCGCAAGCTACATAGGTTCGAATCCTATACCTGCCACTGACGTGGTCAGCCCACGCACGATCTGGTCGGGAGCGGTCCTCTGAACGGGGATTTGGTCTCGCAGAGCGTGGGTGTGTAACCTCGTTAAGGCTCTCGAAACGCCTGGCAACAGGCGGATCGGGCACGCCCCCTTAGCTCAGTCGGCAGAGCGTTTCCATGGTAAGGAAAAGGTCGACGGTTCGATTCCGTCAGGGGGCTCGCTGGACGCAAGTCCAACGGGGCGGTGTAGCTCAGCTGGTTAGAGCGCACGACTCATAATCGTGAGGTCGAGGGATCGAGCCCCTCCACCGCTACACATCGGATCCGACAACGGAACCGAGCGAAAGGGTCGCCGTCCCCGCCGGGAACCGCCGATCGCGACCACGTACCACCCGAAAGAAGGCAATCCAGTGGCCTCCTCCACAGACGTTCGCCCCAAGATCACCTTGGCGTGCGAGGTGTGCAAGCACCGCAACTACATCACCAAGAAGAACCGCCGCAACGATCCCGATCGTCTCGAGATCAAGAAGTTCTGCCCGAACTGCGGCAAGCATCAGGCTCATAAGGAATCGCGCTGACGATTCCGCGGTCGGTTCGCCCGACGCGAGTGTGAGAACGGGCCGCCTCTTGTCGAGGTGGCCCGTCTTTGCTGTAGAAGACCCCGGGTAGTTCTGTACGAGGTGATAGCCGTCATGGCTCAGTTGTCCGACGTTGATCTAGAGGAGCGCATGAACGCGTTGAAGACCGATGCGAAACTCACGCCTGAGGAGATCGCCGAGCACACCAAGTCGTTGGTGGGCTTCAACTACACCGTCGACGACTACTACGAGATCGGTCGTGAAGAGGTTCGCAAGCACGCGTTCGCGGTGCAGGACGCCCACCCGACCCACTGGGATGAGGCGCAGGCTCGTGCGATGGGTCACGACACCCTGATCGCGGCACCCACCTTTGTGTCGGTGCTCGGCATCATCGCGCAGCGCCGGTTGTTCGAGGACGTCGTCACCGGATACGACCTGTGGCAGATCATGCAGACCGACCAGCGGCTGATCTACCACCAGCCGATGAAGGTCGGCGATCAGCTGGTGTGCGACGTCTCGCTGGACTCGTTCCGTCATGTCACCAGCCCCGAGATGATCGACCTGATGGTCACCAAGAACGTCATCTGGAATCAGCGCAACGAGCCGGTGATGACCACCTACACCTCGCTCGCCGCGCGGCCCGGGATGGAGATCGATCCGGCGCTGGCCGAGTCGCTCGACCACGTGATGATGAAGGTCGACAAGGTCGGGCACGGCGGGCGGACCGTCGAACAGGAGCCGGGTCGCTACGACCAGCCCGATCCGACACAGTCGCCGAGCGCTTACGCGGCCATCGACTTCGACACCCTGACCGTCGGACAGGAACTGCCGGCCAAGCGCTTCCTGCTCACCCGCGGCAATCTGACCAACTATGCGGGCGTGGCCGCTGATCCCAACCCGATCCACTTCTCCGATCATCTGGTCAAGGCCTCGGGTATGGAAGACGTTGTGGCGCACGGTATGCAGACGATGGGACTCGGTGCGACGTTCATCTCGGAGTTCATCGGCGATCCGGCCGCGTTCTGCGAGTACAACGTGCGCTTCACCAGCCCGGTGTACGTGCCCGCCGATGACAGCGCGGCCGTCGACTTCACCGGCAAGGTCAAGTCGCTGGACCCCGAGACCCGCCAGGGTGTGATCGCCATCGTCGCCAAGCAGGGCGACCGCAAGATCTTCGGCCGCGCACAGGCCAAGATCCAGTTCAACTGATCACGACAGCAACCGGGCCCGATCTGCGCTTGTGGCGCGATCGGGCCCGGTTTGTCGTATCCGATGGGCTTGAGGTGACGGTCGGTCACCGCGGACGCGTGGTGCACGCCCACCGCGCGACGTACCCGCGGTAGGGCAGTTCGCTGCGCGCGGCGTTCTGGGCGGCCTGCGGGGTGCGGTAGCCGCTCGCCCAGTGCCAGTGCCGGCGATCGTTGGTGTAGGCGATCGCGCCGCACGAGTTGTAGAACGCGAAATACCCACAGTGCGAACCACATCGGGCCTTGGCGGCGTTGATCGCGGATCGCTGGGAGGGGTAGTCGACGGCGTAGCTGGTGCGCCCGGAGTTGTCGAAGGCGATGACGCCCCAGTTGGTGGCTGCCTGGGCGGGTCCCGCGGCCGCGAGGGTGGTTCCTCCGGCCGCCAATGATGCGGTGATGCCGATTGCTGCGATGAGTTTGCGATTCATGTTGTTAAAAATAGACTGAGAAATCGCGAAAGTATCTACTGGTCTGTCGTTCGAATTACCGCCCGTGCCGTGACCGTTCGCCGCGCTAATCAACTGTCGGACTGGTCATTTGGTGGGTGGTAAACCGGCGGTTGGCCGGCCGGGCGGGTCCGACCCGAGTACATTGTGGCGAAGGTCGGATTCATGCGGATGACGGAGCTGGCAGAAGACCTTCGATGCAGGGACTGTTTTCGCGGGTTATCGCATCGTGCGGCTCCTCGGATCCGGCGGGATGGGTGAGGTCTACCTGGCAACCCATCCGCGTCTGCCGCGTAACGACGCGCTGAAGGTGCTTGCACCCCATTACTCGGGCAATGACGAGTTCCGGCAACGGTTCAGTCGCGAGGCCGACATCGCCTCGGGTCTGGATCATCCGAGCATCGTCAAGATCTACGACCGTGGTGAGGCCGACGACCGTCTGTGGATCTCGATGCAGTACGTGCCGGGCGTCGACGCCCACGATCTGCTCGTCGCCGAGGGGCCGATGCCGCTCGATGCGGTGGTGGCGATCTCGGCAGCGGTCGGTTCGGCCCTGGACCACGCGCACGGCCACGGCATGATCCACCGGGACGTGAAGCCGCGCAACATCCTGATCGACACCACGGCCAATCCGCGGCGGGTCATGTTGGCGGACTTCGGGATTGCGCGGCCCACCGACGAGACGCATGGCCTGACGGCGACCAATCTGACCATCGGGACGATGAATTACACGTCGCCCGAACAGATCTCGGAATCGCATATCGACGGCCGGGCCGATCAGTACTCACTGGCGTGTACGGTCTACGAGCTACTGACCGGTGCTCCGCCGTTCGTCGGTAAGGGCGTGGCGAATATCATCCACCTCCAGCTCAACGCCCCGCCGCCGGATGTACGACAACAGCGTCCCGATCTGCCGGCGGGGGTCGCGGATGCGATTGCGCGTGCGTTGCAGAAGGATCCGGGACGGCGGTTCGGCTCGTGTGCCGAGTTCGAAGGTGCGTTGGTGGCGTCGCGGCAGCCGGCACCGGCCGTACGGCGCCCCGCCGGACCGTCGTCGTCGGGGTCTGTCCCGGCCCCGACTGGGGGTGCAGACACAGGCGGTGCGGCCATGGGCCCGCAATCCACGCCGCAGTCCATCTCTGGACCCCAACGCGCAGCTTCCTCGGCCATGCCCTCCGGCCCGACGATGGGCGGGACGCCGGGTTCGGGTCCCAGCTTCGCACCGACGATGTCGGGACCGCTCGCGGGAGGCGTCGGGAACGGCACCGCCGGGACGAGGCCGCCCAGCGCACCGTTTCGCGACGCGGAGCCGGGGCAGCAGAATCCGGCGGCTCGGATTGCCGGAGCGCGGAGCTCCGGCGAGGTGCACGCGCCGACGCAGGCCCGACCTCTCCTACCTGCCGCACGGCGGACGCACACGCGTCGAAACGTGCTCATCGGTGCCGTGATCGTCGCCGTCGTGGCAGCGGTCGTCGTTGCGCTGGTCCTGCGATCGACCGGCCCCGACGATGCCGCCCCGGCAGACCAACTCGCGGCCGAATTGACCGATCAGGCAATAACATTCGCGAAGCAGGAGTCGGCGACCTACAACGGCACGGTCAATGACTACGGCACCGTCTACACGCTGCGTGACTTCACTGTGACCGCTGCGGGTGATGCGGCCGGTATGGTCGAGACGGCCGGACACACGGTGGAATTCCGTGAGCTCGACGACAAGATGTTCGGTAAGAGCAATGAGGCCTACTGGCGGGAAGAGTTCACGGCGGTCAGCGAGTATTGGCCCCTCGACTACGCCGCCATGGCCCGGGGCTGGGTCCGACTCGGCCCTGATCAATTCCTGAACCTGGGCAAGATCCTCGCGCCCGAAGCGATTGCCAGTCAAATGATCTGGGGCACACGTCCGGAACCCCAACACAATCCCAACGCCGAACCCGGTGCGCGGGTCGAGCCCGCGTCGACCCAGACCGTCGAACGCGACGGTGATGTGTACACAGCGGGCGAGGCCGAGTTCACGATTGACGGGAACCGTGTGACGAAGATCGGGGGACGTCTGAGTGCATTGGCGCCGGCCCTCGTCGATCTCACGGTTTCGACGTCCCATTCGCCGGACGAGGTGTACTCCACCTTCCGCACCGAGCAGCCACAGATGCTTCGCACACCGGCACCGTGGTTGCGGCTACCGTCGGGTCGGCAAAGTGACTCGTTCCTGGTGACGCAGTCCTGCGCGGGCACCTGCCAACTGGATTACGCGCTGTATGCGGACTTTCCGGGGACCACCGAACGCGGGTCGGTGACCAATCACATCGTGACGCGAATCGAGGTCAACGGGAGGCCGGTCGGAACGCGGTGCGACGAATGGCGTTCGGTCTTGTTCAACACCGCGGTTCGCTACCGGTGCACGGTGTCGGGGACTGCCGACGACCGGTCGGCGGAACTGGCGCCACGACTGGACGCAGTACATGTTCACCGAATTCGATCCGCGGACATACGCGACGATGATCAATGCGAACCTGGCGGCGTCGAACGCCGTGGCCCGGGTCGACTGGGTGGCGAGCGATCCGTATGCACCGAGCGTGGCGCGACACTACAACTCGTCCATCTCTGCCAACGCGTCGAATCTGATGATCGCGATCGGAGCCGCCCGTTTTGACGGTCGGGCGCCCGACGGTGTGCTCGTCTCCACGTTCAGCGGCTACGACCCCAAGGTGACCTCGGCCGGGACCTTCACCCTCTCTTGGCCAGGGACCGGGGAGATGGTGCAGCGGGCGCAAACGCAGATCCGTGCTACGTCTGACCCGATACGCTGGGTGTTCGACGGGAAGCGTGCCGCCGACGCGGCCGTCGCGCTGCTGCGGAGCGAGGGGATCACCGGCATCCAGGTGGTCCACGTGCCGGCCTAGCCGGGCTGTTTTGGGTTCACCTCGCGTCGTGCTCTACACTGAAGTGTCAGGTTGACTCTTGACTTGCGCGCTGCCCTTAGGGTGGCGCGTTGGTTGTGTTGGGAGCCGATCGACAGTGATCACCCCGGTGGTCACAAAGGGGCGTAGCTCAACTGGCAGAGCAGCGGTCTCCAAAACCGCAGGTTGCAGGTTCAAGTCCTGTCGCCCCTGCCCTGGTGAAGGGCACACGTTGACTGAGAGGACCTCGAAGTTGAGCAAGCGAGACCGGGCTTCACGAGCCAAAGCCGCGAAGGACACCGCGGCCGAGACGGCTGCGGAGGAGCTCGACGGTCGCGACGAAGCCACCGACGTCGACGAGGCGGACACCACGTCCGCGGAGTCGGCCAAGGAGTTGCGTCCGTCCGGTAAGCGCTCGGCTCGTGGTCGACGGTCGGCGGGTGCGGTCACCGACGGAGACGACGCGGACGCCGAGGGCGGCTCCGCGGTCGCCGTCAAGGAACGCAAGAAAAAGAAGAAGGTACCCGCGGAGGAGAGCCGGAATCCGTTCACCCGGATCTGGGTTTTCCTCACGCAGGTCGTGGCGGAACTGAAGAAGGTCATCTGGCCGACGCGCCGGGAGATGATCACCTACACGATCGTCGTGCTGGTGTTCGTCATCGTGATGACCGCGTTCATCTCCGGCATCGACCTCGCCTTCGCCAAGGGAGTCCTCTGGCTGTTCGGCTGATCCACCGCGGTGGGTGTGCCGGGTGACCACGACGACCGGAATCGCAGAAACCTAAAGGAGCGTGGGCGCAGTGAGCACCCCGGAGAACGAGAACAACTCGACCGCCACCGACGAGATCGGCACGGTCGACGTCGTCGACGCCGAGAACGGTGCTGTCGACGAGACCGAGGATCCGGGCGTGGAAGCGCAGGTCGAGGCTGCTGAAGACGAAGCCGACGCCGTCGAGGGTGGTGAGGCGGCCGTCGAGCAGGCCGACGAAGAGCAGGCCGAGGCCGCTGTCGAGGACGAGGCCGCTGCCGAACCCGCCACTGATGAGTCCGCTGCCGACGAGCCTGAGGAAGAGGTCGACCCCGTCGAGGAGCTGCGCAAGCAACTGCGGCGCGCCCCGGGCGACTGGTACGTGATCCACAGCTACGCCGGGTACGAGAACAAGGTGAAGGCCAACCTCGAGACCCGCGTGCAGAACCTCGACGTCGGCGACTACATCTTCCAGGTCGAGGTACCGACCGAAGAGGTCACCGAGATCAAGAACGGCCAGCCCAAGAAGGTCAACCGCAAGGTGCTGCCCGGCTACATCCTGGTGCGCATGGATCTCAACGACGATTCCTGG
Source organism: Gordonia bronchialis DSM 43247 (assembly GCF_000024785.1). Taxonomy (NCBI): domain Bacteria; kingdom Bacillati; phylum Actinomycetota; class Actinomycetes; order Mycobacteriales; family Gordoniaceae; genus Gordonia; species Gordonia bronchialis. Next base: position 1,170,164 of record NC_013441.1, read on the forward strand.
GGCGCGGTGCGCAACACCCCCGGTGTCACCGGATTCGTCGGCATGAACTCCAAGCCGTCGCCGCTATCGCTCAACGAGGTGCTGCAGTTCCTCATGCCGCGGACCGAGGCCAAGAAGCCGGCCGCAGCCAAGGGCGCCGGTGCCGAGGGTGTGGAGGCAGCTGCTGCCGCAGCCACCGCGACCATCGAGGTCGACTTCGAGGTCGGCGAGTCGGTCACCGTCATGGACGGACCGTTCGCGACGCTGCCCGCCTCGATCTCCGAGGTCAACGCCGAGCAGCGCAAGGTCAAGGTGCTCGTGTCGATCTTCGGTCGCGAGACGCCGGTCGAGCTGGCGTTCAACCAGGTCGAGAAGATCTGAGACATTTCAGCTTTCCAAGCTGAACACAACTTCCACGCCTCCAGCGGACGTGGATCTGCAAGAAACAAACAAGGAACAAGGATGCCTCCCAAGAAGAAGAAGCTCGCCGGGATCATCAAGCTCCAGATCCAGGCAGGCCAGGCCAACCCGGCCCCGCCCGTGGGTCCGGCGCTCGGTCAGCACGGCGTGAACATTATGGAATTCTGCAAGGCGTACAACGCCGCGACCGAGTCGCAGCGCGGCAACGTCGTGCCGGTGGAGATCTTCGTCTACGAAGATCGCTCGTTCGACTTCAAGTTGAAGACCCCGCCGGCCGCGAAACTGCTGCTCAAGGCTGCCGGTCTGCAGAAGGGCTCGGGCGAGCCGCACGTCAAGAAGGTCGGCAAGGTGACCGCGGACCAGGTCCGCGAGATCGCGAAGACCAAGGCCGAGGACCTCAACGCCGTCGACATCGATCAGGCCGCGAAGATCATCGCCGGTACTGCTCGGTCGATGGGTATCACCGTCGAAGGCTGAGGTTTCGATATGCCCTCGGCTAGCGCCTCGGGCTACTCAACCAACAGAGCAGGCGCCCTCGGCTAGCGCCTCGGGCTACTCAACCAACGAACCAAACCCCGTGGGAGGGCCGGCTCGGCCCGCACCACACACCCGCGGTGACGCGGAGAAGGAACAGAGCAATGAGCAAGAAGAGCAAGGCGTACGCCGCCGCGGCCGAGAAGGTCGACAAGTCCAAGCTCTACAGTCCGCTGGAGGCTGCTGAGCTGGCCAAGGAAACGTCGTCGAAGAACACCGACTCGACCGTCGAGGTCGCGATCCGGTTGGGCGTCGACCCCCGCAAGGCAGACCAGATGGTTCGAGGCACCGTCAACCTGCCGCACGGCACCGGTAAGACCGCCCGCGTGATCGTGTTCGCCGCCGGCGACAAGGCCGCCGAGGCCACCGCCGCCGGTGCCGACGAGGTCGGCGCCGAGGACCTGATCGAGAAGATCCAGGGTGGCTGGCTGGAGTTCGACGCCGCGATCGCCACCCCCGATCAGATGGCCAAGGTCGGCCGCATCGCGCGTGTCCTCGGACCGCGCGGCCTGATGCCGAACCCGAAGACGGGCACCGTCACCACCGACGTGACCAAGGCCGTCAACGACATCAAGGGCGGCAAGATCAACTTCCGCGTCGACAAGGCTGCGAACCTGCACTTCGTCATCGGCAAGTCGTCGTTCGACGCCACCAAGCTGGCCGAGAACTACGGTGCTGCCTACGACGAGATCATGCGCGCCAAGCCGTCGGCCGCCAAGGGTCGCTACATCAAGAAGGTGACCGTCTCCACGACGAGCGGCCCCGGTATCCCGGTGGACCCGCAGGTCACCCGCAACTTCGCGGAGCCGGCGCAGGCCTGATCGCCTGACCGTCCCGCACAGGTGCCCCCGACCATCACGGTCGGGGGCACCTTTGTATCGGTCGGTGAGGTGACTGAGATCGGGCCCCTGACGGAACTCCTCTGGAATAATCCATATCTGGCCGCTCAGGGGCCCGATTTCAGTCATCGCGCGACTGCACGTTTCACGAGTCGGACCCCGGGGTGTCAGGGCAGATCACAGCGCGTCGCCGACGATGGCGCGCAGCGCCGCGATGTGGCCGGCGTACGCGTCGCGGCCGGTCGGGGTGAGGCGGGCGCGTACGGTTCGACGGCGCCCGGTGCTGCGGCGTTCGGTGGTGAGGTAGCCGGCCTCCTCAAGGGCCGAAAGCTGTTTGGACAGCGCCGAATCCGAAAGCCCTAGTTGATCTTTCAGGTACGCGAACTCGGCCCACTCGGTGGCGGCTAGGGTTGCGACCAGGGTGAGTCGCGTGCTGGGGTGGATGACGTCGTCGAAGCGTGCGACGGGGGAGGCGTCGGCGGTCATGCACCGATCCATCGTCGTCCCAGCCGGAGAAACTCCGGACCGCCCAGCCCGACGACGGCCCCGACGATGATGCCGGCCCAGAGCGTCGGATGTGTGAGGCCGTCGGCCTTCAGAGCAAGGGCCAGGGCGATGGTCAACACCACGGCGAGTACCAGGATCGCCACGACGATCAGCGGAATACGCCGGTCCGCAATCGATCTCGCGACCTGGACGTGGCTGCTCTTGCAACGACCGTCGAGGAGGCGGGAGGCCAGGGCGGCGTGCCCGGCGCCGAAGACCAGCGTTGCGATGGAGACGACCCACACGCCGGTGAACTCGCCGATCGCGCCGAGTGCCGCCCAGCCGGCGGCCATTGCCCACCAGTAGGCGCGCGGCAGTCCGATGCCGTCGGCGACGTGGTCGCGGGCCTGTTCGGCGGCCGCCAATGCGGCGCGGGCCTGTTCGGGGGTCACGTCGGCCATGGTGCCTCCTCTCCGACTACTTTCCTGGATGGAAAGTAGTCTCCACTTTCCTGACGGGAAAGTCAACGGTTGATGTCGGGTTCGTGCTTCGGGACGCGCCGGTCGTGGTGATCGGCTACAACGGAGTGCGGGAGGCCCGGCGGTAACAAACCCACGACACAGGCGGTGACTGGATGGAAGCCCGACCCACCAAGCTGGCAATCATCGGAGCGGGGGCGGTGGGCACCGCGGTCGCCTATGCGTCGCTCATCCGAGGTGTGGCGCGCACCATCGCGCTGATGGACATCAACACACCCAAGGTCACGGCCGAGGTGCTCGACATGTCGCACGGACTCGAGTTCGTGCCGCGCGCCGACATCATCGGCGACGATGACGTCTCGGTGTGCGCGGACGCCGACGTGGTGGTGTTCACCGCCGGCGCCAAGCAGAAGCCCGGACAGTCTCGTCTCGAATTGGCCGAGGCCACAATCGGTTTGACCAAGAACATTCTGCCCGGCGTCATCGAGGTGGCGCCGAATGCCATCTACATCATGGTGACCAACCCGGTGGACATCGTGACGTATGCGGCGCTGAAGATCAGTGGCCTGCCCAACAGTCAGGTCTTCGGGTCGGGCACGGTGCTCGACTCGTCACGGCTGCGCTTCCTCATCGCCCAGCACTGCGACGTCGCCGTGCAGAACGTGCACGCCTACATCGTCGGCGAGCACGGGGACAGCGAGATCCCGCTCTGGAGTTCGGCGAGCATCGGCGGTGTGCCCCTGCTCAGCTGGAAGCCGCTGCCCGGCGGGCAGGCGATTGACGCCGCGGCGCGCGAGCGCATTCACCACGAGGTGGTGCACTCGGCCTACAAGATCATCGAGGGCAAGGGTGCCACCAACTACGCCATCGGTCTGGCAACCGCGCGCATCGTCGAGGCGGTGCTCAACAACGAGCACCGGGTCCTGCCGGTGTCGACGGTCGCCGAGGGGTACGAAGGGCTCGACGATGTGTGTCTGTCGCTGCCGACCATCGTCGACCGCGCCGGCGCCCAGACCCGCCTGGAGATGCCGATGTCCGACGACGAGCACGACGGTCTGATGGCCTCGGCCGGCACGCTGCGGGAGATGCAGGCGAAGTTCGGGCTCTGATCGTCTGTCCTGCGATCGGATGATCGTTGCGCAAGGCTGCACGGTCACCAGCGCCGGCGGGTTAGCGTTTCTCGGAGGGGAGAATCGAGGAGCGAAAGATGAACCCCCGACGGATGATCGGCGGCGCCCTGGTGGCGATGGCATGCGCGGTGACCGTACCGGCTTTGGCGGCGGCTCCGGCCATGGCGGCCACGACCTACAGCAACTGTTCGGCGATGCACGAGGACTATCCGCACGGCGTCGGTAAACCCGGGGCGGTGGATTCGACGTCGGGTACCCCGGTCACCGATTTCACCGTCGACGCGGATCTCTACAACGCCAACAAGAAGAGCGACCGCGACGGTGACGGGATCGCCTGCGAGAAGAACTGACCCGACGGGTTCCGGACATGAACCCGCCGACCGCAAGGTACCTGGGACGGTGGCGGGCCGGCGCAGCGGAGACCAGGGAACCGGAACAGCTTCGGTAGCGTCTAAAGGATCATGCGCGACGATAAGCTGCTCACCCGTATCTCCGCCCTTCTGCGGCAGGCCGAGAACACCGACAACGAGCATGAGGCCGAGACCTTCATGCAGGCGGCCCAACGGCTGGCGACCGCGTCGTCGATCGATCTCGCGGTCGCCCGTGCCCACGATCCGGCGGCCCGCCGTACGACCCCGCCGATCGCCCGTCAGATCCACATCGGCGAGTCCGGCAAACGTGGACTGCGTACCTACGTGCAGCTGTTCGTCGCGATCGCCGGGGCCAACGACGTCACCGTCGACGTGGCACACAATTCGACCTATGTGCTCGCCTACGGCTACGAGGCCGACATCGATGCCTGCGAGACGCTCTACACCTCGCTGATCGTGCAGATGGTCGCGGCCAGCGACAGCTATCTGCGGTCGGGGGCGTACAAGGGTGAGACTTTTGCGCGGGTCGTCAGCCAGCGGAGTGGTTGGTACACACGGCGGGTCGTCGAGGAGAAGCCGTTGTCGCCGATCACGGCACGGCTCAACTTCCAGTCGGCCTTCGCTGAACGCATCGGCCGGCGGCTGTCGGAGGCGCGGGATGCCGCGCGTGCCGAGGCCATCGAGAACGAACGGGAGACGGAGTCGGCGGCACGCTCGACGGCGGTCGCCTTGCGTAACAAGGAGATCGAGGTCAAGGACTTCTACCGATCGGAGTCCAGGGCGCGCGGTACGTGGCGTCCGTCGAGTGCCTCGGCCGGATATTCGGAGGCCGCGCGTCGTGCCGGGGACCGGGCCGGGCGGCGCGCCAAGATCGGCGTCGATCCCGAATTGGGCGGTGCACGAGGCGCTTTGGAGGCCTGATACCCGAGAACGTGGTCGCGCGGTCAAATGGTCGGCTGGTACCAGCGCGGCGACTCGGATTTCGGCATGGGCGTGGGGGACCCGACGAGATTGCGGAGCCAGCTGCCCACCGCGCCGTCGTCGGTGATCACCGCATTGGTCACCAGTGCGGTCACCACCAGGATGCCGGCGAAGATGAACAGCCAGCTGATGGCGATGAAGACGACGCCGAGTGTGCCGTAATGCTGGGTGGTGTTGTTCATGATCCTCGGCATGACCACCCGGCTGCCGACCATCAGGACGGTGATCAGCGCGCCGGTGACCGCGCCGTTGAGGGTGAGCAGACGCAGTGGCACCTGTGCCGACACCAGCAGGCGCGGCACCAGTGTCCAGGTGATGGTCCAGATCAGGAACGTCACCACGATCACCAGGCCGATACCGAGCAGTCCGCTGTCGTCGATGTGGACGCCGAAGATGGTGTTGGAACTGAGATCGGTCGACATCCCCTGCACGGTGACGGCCACCGGGATGGTGAAGATCACCACCACCCAGCGCCACCAACCCTTCAGCGGCAGTTTGGTGACCTGCCAGATCGACACGTACATGCGGCCGAGGGCCCGCGACAGGGAGGTGGCGCCGGCGATGGTCATCAACGCACCGATCAGCCCGAAGGTGCCGACCGTGGTGGTGTCGGCCGACGACAGGAAGTCGACATTGCCGCCGTGGATGCCGAGCTTGGCCAGTGACGTGTCGATGACCGAACTGCCCGGCAGGGTGGTCAGCAGGATGACGATCGGCAGGATACCGGTGAACGCCTGTGCGGCCAGCGTCATCGCCCGGTCGGTGATGTTGCCGCGTGCGATGTCCCCGAGGATGCGGATCAGCAGACCACCGCCCGGCATCACCCGGACGAACCCCATGACCGCCACCGCGATCGCCTGGGCACGGGCCACGAGCCGGCCGAACCGGGAGTCCGGCTGTGGGCGGGACTCCTCGTCGACCGGCGATTCGGGCGCAGGCATCACGACTCCTTCACGCGGTGGCCGAGCGCCATCATCGCGTCCGATCATCATGTCCGACGGGGCACGTCAACGTCGGGTGGACGCGGCCATGTGTCGCAGGATCTCAGCCGTGTGATGGTACGAGGCGGGCCTCGATATCCGGCATTGACGACGCCGGCAGCGGCGTCACCTGTGCATCCGCGACCGTCGGGCGGTAGGTGGGCCACTATCATCGCCACCGATGTCCTCTCCGCCCGATCGTCTGCGTCGCGGCACCCCTGCGTATCGTCGGGCCACCCGGGTGCTCTTTGTCGCGGGACTCACCACCTTCGCGGCGATGTACGGCACGCAGGCGTTGCTGCCGGAGCTGTCCGACGCCTTCGGGGTGTCACCGGCGGGGGCCGCGTTGTCGGTGTCGGTGACGACGGGGGCGATCGCGGTGTCGATCATTCCGTTGGCCGTGGCGTCGGAACGGATCGGGCGCACGCGAATGATGATCGGGGCGTCGGTGCTGTTCACCGTCGTCGGATTGCTGCTGCCGCTCAGCCCGGGCCTGGGATGGCTGCTCGTCGGACGAGGCGTGCAAGGGGTGGCGCTGGCCGGTGTGCCCGCGGTGGCGATGGCCTATCTCGCCGAGGAAGTGGAGCCGGCCGCGCTCGGTGAGGCGATGGGCCGCTACGTCGCCGGCACCACGCTGGGCGGCTTGCTGGGCCGGGTGCTGCCGGCGGTCATGCTCGAGGCGCCGCTGGCCGACGACGTGCAGTGGCGTGCGGCGCTGGCCTCGGTGGGAGTGTTGTCCGCGGTGCTCACCGCCTACTTCGTGGCGCGGCTGCCGGCGTCGAGGAACTTCGTGGCGAAGGACGTGTCGGTGCGGGCCACCGTCGCGCATCTGGGCGGGCATCTTCGGGACCCGCGTCTGCTGCCGTTGTTCGGCTGCGCGTTCGTGCTGATGGGTGGCTTCGTGTCGGCCTACAACTACCTCGGATATCGGCTGCTGGGCGGCCCGTTCAACCTGTCGGAAGCCGTGGTCGGGCTGGTGTTCCTGTTGTATCTGGCGGGGACGGTCAGTTCGGCGGTGGCCGGGCGATGGGCCGACCGTTTCGGCCGCGGCGCGATCATGGCGGCCGTGATCGTCGCTGCGGCAGTGGGGCTGGCGCTGACCGTCGTCGACAACCTGGTGCTGGTGGTCATCGGGATGGGCATCTACACAGCCGGGTTCTTCGGGGCCCATTCGGTGGCCAGCGGGTGGGTGGGGGTGGTGGCCACCAGTCACCGGGCGGAGGCGTCGTCGTTGTATCTGTTCGCCTACTACCTGGGTAGTTCGGTGCTCGGTGCGGTGTCGGGAATCGCGTACGCTTCCGCGGGCTGGGACGGGGTGCTCATCTTCGTCGGAGTGGGCCTGGTGCTGGCGCTCGGATTGGTGGGAATGCTTGTGCGACAGCCGAAGGCGTCGTCGTGACGCCGCGCGACTCGGGGCGCACCGCCTACTACCGCGCGGAACAGCTGGTGTTCACCATGTTCGAGCGGGCGCCCTCGACCCGCGCAGTGCAATTGGCGGGAACCGAGCTGACGTTACCCGTCGAGGCTCGGTTCGCCTCGGTGCAATCCGTGCGCGAGTACGTGGCCAGGGTGCAGGCCATGGCCACTGTGCGAGAACGTTTCCGGCGCGCCGCGGTGCCGGTCACGGTGCGCCCGCGGCGCGGCAACCGCAAGGCCCACTATGCGCCGGCGAAAGCCGAGATCGCGATTCCCGATGCGGCAGAGGGCCGTTGGGCATTGCGCGAACTCGTCGTCCTGCATGAGCTCGCGCACCATCTCGACGAGTCCGAGGGGCCTGCGCACGGGCCGGGCTTCATCGAGACGATCACGACACTCGTTGGACTGGTGCTGGGACCCGAGGCCGGGTTCGTGTATCGGGTGGTACTTGCCGACAGCGGGGTCGGCTGACGGGCCGGGTCGCCGGTGCGAAATCGGCCGGGAGAGGTCCGACTCGCTGTTAGCGTTACGCCACGAGGACACCTCAGGAGGTCACGATGGCACTACGCGAAGTCGAGTTCACGTCGAGTAATGGACGGGACACGATCTACGGCTGGATCTACGAGCCGGTCCGGCCGGCGCGCGGCATCATTCAACTCATCCACGGTCTCGGTGAGCATTCGCGGCGGTATCTGCCGCTCATCACCAAGCTGCTCGACGCGGGGTACGTCGTCGCGGCCGACGATCACGCCGGGCACGGGAGGACGGCGATGAGTTCGGGCATCTGGGCTGATGCCGGCGACGATGCCGACCGGGTCGTCGTCGACGACGAGAAGACACTGCGTTCGATTGTGCGCGAACAACATCTGGACCTGCCCTACGTCATCTTCGGACATTCGTGGGGATCGATGATCGCCCGCGGACTGGTTGCCGGGGACAGCGAGGGCGTCGACGGGTTGATCTTGTGCGGGATAGCCGCGGGCATCCACGGTATCGACAACATCCTCGACCGGCAGGCGCTTGCCGCCGAGTCCGACGCCGAGGCCCCCGCGTCGGAGGCGTATGTGGTCGCGATGTTCGACGGCTTCATCTCCCGCTACGCACCCGGCTCGGGCCCGACGGCCTGGGTGGCCCGCGATCCCGACGTGGTGCGCGACCACGCCATCGACCCGCTGAACAACTTCGGGGCGCCGATGTCGGTGCGATTCGTGCGTGGCTTCATCGACCTGTACGACGCCGTCAACGCCGACGGCTGGTACTCGTCGGTGCGCGCCGATCTGCCCGTGCTGATCCTGGCCGGCGACGGTGACCCGGTGACCAACTTCGGCGAGGGTGCCTACCGGGTCGCCAATCAGCTTGTGCGATCCGGTCATCCGGATGTGCGGACCCGCGTGTACACCGGCTTTCGGCACGAGGTGCACAACGAACCGGAGATCCGAGACGAGGTGGCGGGCGAGATCGTCGCCTTCGCGGACCGCTGTATCGGATGACGCTTCCGGCTTATTGATTTCCGTCCCGCTTATTGGATCCAATAAGCGGGAAGGAAATCAGTACGCGGGAAGTTCGGGGCGGCTCAGTCGATCCCGTCGCCCGCCAGGAACGTCAGGTAGCTGGGATGGTCGGGGTCGAGCACCAGGCGCTGACGTCGACCGCGGGCCTTGATGAGGTCGGGGACCACGGTGAGGTAGCGGGGGAAGCTGGCCGCGTAGACGTCCACGCGCAGCCGGTGTCCGGGCTCGAGGACGGCGTCGGTGGGGACGAGGTCGACGTCGATGCGCACCGGCTGGTCGGCCGGGACCGGCAGCTTGCGCTTGCGGGACAGGAAGTGGTGCGCCCCGAGGAGGGCGCCGTCCTCGGAGTAGGTGGACTTCGACTTGTCCAGCGCCCGGTTGGACGCCGACAACGCGCCGTTGGTGAGGACTGTCGAAGTGCCGTCCGGCGCAACATCATTGACGGTGACCGCCCAGATCGCCTCGTGTCCGGTGGTGGCGACGTTGAGCCGCAGGTTCATCGCGCCGCTGATCGGGGTGGCCTCGGCGACGGGTGCGCTCGTGAACGAGAGGGCGCCGCGTTCCTGGGATCGCGCGTCATGGGTGAACGAGCGGCCCAGTGCCATGGTGGCACCAGCGGTCACCTGCGTCATGTCGCGCGACCGCATGCCGCGGATGTCGGGATGGATGTGCAGCGACGAGATCCCCACGCCAGGAACGCTACTCAGTGATCCGTCGTGTACGGCATGTCCGGCCGACTCCGATGGTTCGTCGACGAGATACAGCCGATGCGACCGGACGCCGGTGCGCGGGAAACTCGGTCCCGACGTCCAGGCCCCGCCCTGCTGCAGCATGGTCACCGGACCGTAGTAGTCGATGCCATTGCGGTGGTTCTTGAGCCAGCGGTCGAACCAGGCGCGTTCGAGGACGTCGAGTCGCGGCGGGGCGAACTTGCCGCCATACCCGGATCCGACGTCGAAGTGATAGCCGTCGCCGACGACCATCTGCTTGCGGCCGGGTTCCATGTTCAGCCGCTCGTAGACGCCGGTTGCGCTGCGGCCGAACAGATCATGCCAGGCGCCGACGGTGAACGTGGGCGCCTCGATGCGATCCACCTTGGGATCGCGCTCGTCGAAGTAGGGATCGTCGAAGATGCGATCATCGCGGGCGGTGAGGAATCCCCACAGCAGCGACGGGATCTCGGTGGCCGGCGACTTCACCCGGTCGGCGGCCCAGCGCAGGGCGTCACCGCGGACGATGTCACGAATCACGTTGGCCGGGTTGGGAACCCACTTGAGTACGTTCACCACCGACAGCCAGGCCGGGATGAACGCCGACGGCATGCCGCCGGTGATGTAGATGTCGCGGACGATGTCGTCGCAGCCCTCGACGGCGAACACCGCCTTGAGCTGGGGCGGGCACTTGTCGGCGGCCTGCAGCGAGTTGATCGCCGAGTACGACCAGCCGGCGAGGCCGACCGCACCGTCGCACCATTCCTGTGTGGCCGCCCAGTCGATGATCTCCACCGAATCCTGCTGCTCACGCGGGCCGAGGATCTCCCACTTGCCGTGGCTGGCGCCGGTGCCGCGCACATCGACGATCACCTGCACGTAGCCGCTGCGCACAAGTCTGCGGTTGATGCCGAAGACGTCGAAGACGCCACCGGCGACCGTCTGGGTGAGCGTGGTCAGTCCCTCGAGTGCGGTGCCGGTCGCGTCGATCGACCGCGACGCCGAATGCAGCGCCTTGCCGAGGACCGGGGCGTGCAGCGTCTGATCGAGGACGTCGATCGCGGCCCGGTTGTAGGGGTTGATGTTGACGATGGCGGGGTAGGGGGTCAGCACGGTCTGGCCGAAGCGGTTCGCCGGGCGGATCACGGTGGCGCGCAGGGTGACCCCGTCGCTCATCGTGATGGAGACGTCCCGGTCGATGTGCACCCGCGGATACAGTTGCGCGCCGTCGACCTGTTCACGCCAGCGGATGCCGTCGGCGCCGCCGGTCGGATCACCGAGGGGCAGGGCACCGAAATGCGGTACCCCAGCGGTGCGCGACCGTTGCGATGGCTCGAGGGAGCGGCGCGGCTTGGCGCGCGCGCCGTCGGTGTCCAATTGGTACGTCATGGTGCATCGCCCTGCCTGGGGAGCCGCCGTGACACCAGGTTCGCTTCACCGTCGACCGGTTCGTCGTCGGCGATCATCCGAGTGCACACCGACACCCCCTCGTGTCGGTGGCAGGAGCGCCGTGAGACGCGAAGTGCACTGTGGTCTGGGTCACTCCCACCGTTGCTGAAGAATAACTCAGGGCAGATCTCGGATCGCTAACTAGGGGGCCACTTTTTGGCCATGTTCGCGTAACCCGAGGTCACGGTGGGTGGCTAGGCGGCAAAACCATCCAATCGGATAGGCCTGGACCGGTACGCAGGCGGCGATTTGGAGTCGCTGATGGTCCTGGCGTAACCTTTCCTGCGATGTGATGCACACCCGTGCGTCGTATCGGTTCAACCAGAGACCGTCGGTCACCGGGACGCGAGTTCCGGACGAAGGTGCGATGTCGCCAGCCCACGCAGGATGAACGAGGAACATTGCCGCACGCCTTGCGTGCGAACTGTGCGCCCCGTGCCTTCTTGCGCCGGGGCGCTTCGTCATTTCGGCACACGTGTGCCGTCCGCCTTCGCATGACCCCCGCCTCGGGTTGGGCCCGACCAACTCTAGTGATGAGGAGAGGAGGCGAAGTATGGCCAAGTCCGACAAGGTCGCCGCAGTCGCGGAGATCGCTGAGCAGTTCAAGGGCTCCACGGCGACGGTCGTCACGGAATACCGTGGCCTGTCCGTCACCCAGATCACCGAACTGCGACGGTCCCTCGGTGAGGGTGCAACCTACTCCGTCGCCAAGAACACCCTGGTGAAGCGTGCCGCCGCAGAGGCGGGCGTGGAAGGGCTCGACGAGCTGTTCACCGGTCCCACCGCAATCGCCTTCATCGAAGGTGAGCCGGTGGTGGCCGCCAAGGCGATCAAGACGTTCGCCAAGGACAACAAAGCACTGGTCATCAAGGGCGGATACATGGACGGCCGCTCGCTGTCCGTGGCGGAGATCGAGCAGATCGCCGACCTGGAGACCCGTGAGGTGCTGTTGGCCAAGCTCGCCGGTGCCATGAAGGGCAACTTGGCAAAGGCTGCCGGACTGTTCAATCAGCCGGCTTCGCAGGTGGCGCGCCTGGCCGCGGCCCTGCAGGAGAAGAAGAACGAAGCCGGCGAATAGTTCGCCGCACCACAAACATCCCCACGGGGATAACCACAACCCCGTGTGGGGCTTGAATAGGAAGGACGCCACCCATGGCGAAGCTCACCGCTGACGAGCTCATCGATCAGTTCAAGGAACTGACCCTGCTGGAGCTCAGCGAGTTCGTGAAGAAGTTCGAAGAGGTCTTCGAGGTCACCGCTGCCGCTCCGGTTGCCGTTGCCGCTGCCGGTGCTCCGGCTGCCGGTGGCGCTGCCGAGGCCGCCGCTGAGCAGGACGAGTTCGACGTCGTGCTCGAGGCTGCCGGCGACAAGAAGATCCAGGTCATCAAGGTCGTCCGCGAGGTCGTCTCCGGTCTGGGCCTGAAGGAGGCCAAGGACCTCGTCGAGGGTGCTCCCAAGGCGCTCCTGGAGAAGGTCGACAAGGACGCCGCCGAGGCTGCCAAGGCCAAGCTCGAAGAGGCCGGCGCCAAGGTGTCGGTCAAGTAAGACCTTCTCTCTCACGAGAGATCTGCACGAACCCGGGACAGCACGACTGTCCCGGGTTCGTTGCTGTTCGAGGCAGCCCACTAGTATCTGCGCGCGTGACCAACGCCGTCGCCGGGGTGTTCTCCGGTCCGCACAAACGCCTCAACATCGTCGGCGTCGTCGTGCTCGTCCTGGGCCTCGCGCGGGTATTCGGTCAGCCCTGGCTCTTTCACATCGGACCCACCAAGTACTGGGGGCCGCCGGTCGATTTTCAGATCTACCGCTACGGCGGCCAGTTCCTGTCGCACGGCTGGGCGCTCTATGACGGCTCGATGCCGCCCACCAACGACACCCTCCTGCCGTTCACCTACCCGCCGTTCTCGGCGCTGGTCTTCGCGCCCCTGAGCTGGCTGCCGGTGCGCCTCGGTGCCGTACTGATGGCCGTCGTGGGCTGTGTGCTGGTGTGGTGGATGATCCGGTTGCTGCTGCGCCGGGTGGGCTGCGGCGATCTGCCGGTCGGCTGGTCGCTGATCCTGACGGCCGTGGCCCTGCAACTCGAGCCGGTGCGTATCACCCTCGACCTCGGGCAGGTCAACATCGTGCTGGTGGCGCTGATGGTCGCCGACACCATCGCCAAACGGCCGACGAGACTCGAGCCGTACCGCGGCCTTCTCGTCGGCGTCGCCGCGGCGATCAAACTGACCCCCGCGGTGGTCATCATCTACTACCTCGCACGACGACAGTGGCGTGCCGCCGCGAACGTGGTGCTCGGCTTCGTCGCCTGCACCGGACTCGCCTGGGCCGTCACGCCGTCGGACTCCTACCAGTACTGGACGTCGACGCTCTTCGACGCCGACCGCATCGGCGGGCTGGCCTTCATCTACAACGAGGGCATCGCCGGTGTGCTGGCCAGAATGGGCCTCGACGAGACCGACCGCTCGCACTGGTGGATGCTGGCCACCGCCATCGCGACCATCTACTGTCTCGTCCTGGCCCGCGTGCTCGCCGACCGTGGCGAGATCGAACTCTGTCTGCTGGCCGCCTCGGCGGTGGCCCTGCTGGGCGCCCCGGCGGCCTGGATTCATCACTGGGTGCTGACGTCGGTGTTCATCGTCGTCTTCCTCGCCGTCGGCATCCGGGCACGCGATCGGGTCTACCTCGGACTGGGTGTGCTGGGGCTGCTGGCCCAGTTGCCCGGGCCCTATCTCTTCCTTCCCAAACGAGATCTGCGCGAGCTCGACTGGTCGTGGTGGCAGAACATCTACGGCAATCTGTCCCTGATCTGGCTGGTGCTCGTCCTCGTCGCTGCGTGGTGGCTTCGGCTCTCGCGGGTCCGGGACAAGTGGTCGCCGACGCCGTCTGACGACCCCGATGCTGCGGTGTTGGACAAGTGACCAGCAGTGATGCGTCGGCGGTCACAGCATCGGAGTTGCCGGGACTTCCCTCACGGGCTGCTCTTGGGCTACCCTCATGCGGCATACAGGGTTACCGGCTGGTAGCTTTCTCGGCGAACCAACGATGAGAAAACTCTTCCGGTGGAGGTGACGGTGCTGTGTGTCGGCTAGAGTGACCCCAACCACAAATGTCACCGGTTCGTGTGTGGCCGCATCATGGGGCCGCCGCAGGGGGCAGCGATCGTCTGGAGGATGTAGTGGGTGTTGAGGTCAGTGTCGCGAATCTGACGAAGTCTTTTGGTTCGCAGAACATCTGGCGTGATGTCACGTTGACCCTGCCGTCGGGGGAGGTGTCGGCTCTGCTGGGGCCGTCCGGTACGGGTAAGTCGGTGTTTCTGAAGACGCTGATCGGTTTGCTGCATCCGGAGCAGGGTTCGGTGATCATCGATGGCACCGATATCACCAAGTGTTCGGCCAAGGAGCTCTACGAGATCCGCAAGTTGTTCGGTGTGCTGTTCCAGGACGGTGCCCTGTTCGGGTCGATGAGTTTGTATGACAACATCGCGTTCCCGCTTCGTGAGCACACGAAGAAGAAGGAGAACGAGGTCCGCGACATCGTGATGGAGAAGGTCGATCTGGTCGGTCTGGCCGGTGCCGAGGACAAGCTGCCTGGTGAGATCTCTGGTGGTATGCGTAAGCGTGCCGGGTTGGCGCGGGCGTTGGTGCTCGATCCGCAGATCATTCTGTGTGATGAGCCGGACTCGGGTCTGGATCCGGTGCGTACGGCCTACATCAGTCAGTTGTTGATCGACATCAATGCGCAGATCGATGCGACGATTCTGATCGTGACGCACAACATCAACATTGCGCGCACGATTCCGGACAACATCGGCATGTTGTTCCGTAAGGAGTTGGTGATGTTCGGTCCGCGGGAGCAGTTGCTCACCTCGGATCAGCCGGTGGTCAAGCAGTTCCTCTCCGGTGATCGGTTCGGTCCGATCGGTATGTCCGAGGAGAAGGATGAGGCCGTCCAGAAGCAGGAAGAGGCCATGCAGGCCGCCGGTATCGGTGGTGGCGGTACCAAGGACGATTTCTCCGAGATCATCCCTCAGGTGCAGCCCAACCCGGGGATGCCCGAACGCAAGGCGATCGGCCGGCACCGCGAACGAGTTCTGGAACTGCTGCCGACGCTGCCGGAGAACGCCCAGCGCGCCATCCGCGAGTCCATGGACGAAGAGGATCGCATGCGCGAGGAGACCCGCGCGCACGAGCAGGACACCGGGCAGCAGCCCGGTGGCCAGCACGCCGCGGGTGAGTGGACCCAGGTACAGCAGGGCGGTGGCGTCGCCGTCGCCGACCAGAAGACCGACGTGATCAACTACCAGGGCAATCAGTATCAGGGCGGGGACTACCAGGGCAGCGACGCACCCACTCAGCAGTGGGTCAAGCCAGACAACTCTCCGACCACCTCCATCAACACCGATCGTGGTGACGTTCCGGGTCACGAAGGGCGGGCCACCTAGGAATGAGTAGTGCCACCACGCGTGGCGTCGACAGGATCGCAAAAGCCGGTACGGGGGCTCTTGAGCAGACCGGCAATATCGTCCAGCTCTTCGTCGATGTTGCACGCCAGACCTTTGTGCGCCCGTTCCAGTGGCGGGAGTTCATCCAGCAGGCGTGGTTCATCGCCAGTGTGACGATCCTGCCGACGGCGCTGATCGCGATCCCCTTCGGCGCGATCGTCTCGCTACAGACGGGTTCGCTGATCAAGCAGCTCGGCGCCGAGTCCTACACCGGTGCGGCCAGCGTGCTGGTGGTGATCCAGCAGGGATCACCGCTGGTGACCTCGCTGCTCATCGCCGGCGCGGCCGGGTCGGCGGTCGCCGCCGATCTCGGGTCGCGCACCATCCGCGAGGAGATCGACGCGATGGAGGTGCTCGGCATCAACCCGATCCAGCGTCTCGTCGTCCCGCGCGTGCTGGCGATGGTTCTGGTGGCGATGCTGCTCAACGGTCTGGTCGCGGTCATCGGTATCGGTGGTGGCTACTTCTTCAACGTCGTCGTGCAGGGTGGCACGCCCGGTGCCTATCTGGCCTCCTTCGGTGCACTGGCACAACTGCCCGATCTGTACGTCTCGACCCTCAAGGCGGCGATCTTCGGTGTGCTCGCCGGCGTCGTCGCCGCCTACAAGGGACTGCATCCCAAGGGCGGACCGAAGGGCGTGGGTGACGCGGTCAACCAGAGCGTCGTCATCACGTTCCTGCTGCTGTTCCTGGCCAACCTGATCATCACTGCGGTCTACCTGCAGATCGTCCCGCCGAAGGGGAGCTGACATGGCCAACGGTGGGGTGACGATCGCCAAGAGCCGCCCCGAGTACTACATGTACGAGGCGCGTAAGCAGCTGTCGAAGCCGCTGAAGGTGCTCGACGGTGCCGGCGAACAGATGTCCTTCTACGGGCGCACGCTCGCCTGGATGCCCAAGACCCTGGTGCATTACACCCGCGAGGTGTTGCGCCTGCTCGCCGAAGTCGCGTTCGGATCGGGTGGTCTCGCGGTGATCGGCGGCACCATCGGCGTGATGGTGCTGATGTCGGGATTCACCGGCGTCGTCGTCGGGCTGCAGGGATACGCGGCCCTCGACCAGATCGGCTCGCAGGCCCTGACCGGCTTCCTCTCGGCCTACGTCAACACCCGTGAGGTCGCCCCGCTGGTGGCAGGTCTGGCGCTCTCGGCGACGGTGGGCTGCGGCTTCACCGCCCAGCTCGGTGCCATGCGCATCTCCGAGGAGATCGACGCGCTGGAGACCATGGCCGTGCCGTCGATCCCGTTCCTGGTCAGCACCCGCGTGATCGCCGGTTTCGTCGCGGTCATCCCGCTCTACGTGCTCGGTTTGCTCTCGGCCTACCTGGCATCGCGGGTGATCACCACCGTGTTCAACGGGCAGTCCGGCGGGTCCTACGACCACTACTTCAACCTGTTCCTACCACCGGCCGACGTGTTGTGGTCCTTCGGTAAGGTTCTGGTCTTCGCGTTCGTGATCATCCTGGTCCACTGCTATTACGGCTACTACGCCAGCGGCGGCCCGGCCGGTGTCGGCGTGGCCGTGGGACACGCGGTACGAGCGGCGCTCGTCCTGATCGCGATCCTCGATTTCTTCCTGGGTCTGGCGATCTGGGGTACCACCACGACCGTGCGAGTAGGGGGTTAGCCGGGTGACTGTATTACGCCGGCGGCTGCTCGGTCTCGTGTTCTTCATCATCGTCGCGCTGTTCTTCACGGTGACGATCATGAAGTTCAACAATTCCTTCACCGACTACACCGAGGTGACGCTCAAGACGGATTCGACGGGCAATGCGCTGCCCTCCAACGCCGACGTGAAAGCGCGCGGCGTGGTGGTCGGCGAGGTGCGTCGCGTCGAACCCGCGCCCGACGGAAGCGTCGACGTGATCCTCGGGCTCACCCCGTCGATGGCCGACGAGCTCCCCGCCTCGACCACCGCTCGCATCCTCCCGAAGACGCTCTTCGGTGAACGGTATGTGGCGCTGCAGGTCCCCGAGACCACCGGCGGCCCGACGCTGACCAACGGTGCGTCGATCGCCACCGACACCAGCGGCAATGCCCGCGAGGTCCAGGAGCTGTTCGACAAGCTGCTGCCGGTCCTCGAGGCGATCCCGCCGCAGGACCTCAACGTCACGCTGACGTCGCTGTCGTCGGCGTTGTCGGGACGTGGGGAGCAGATCGGCACCACCCTCGACGAGCTCAACACCATCTTCGCCCGCATCAATGAGCACATGCCCGAGCTGCAGGGCACCCTGCGCGGGCTCGCGAGTTTCTCCCAGACCTACTCGGAGGCACTGCCGGACGTGATCGACGCCCTCGACAACCTGCGCACGACGAGCAACACCATCGTCGAACGTCAAGGTGATCTGCGGACGCTGATCTCGACCCTGGGGGTTGCGGCGACCGACACCACCGGCTGGCTGCGGCAGAACCGCACCGACCTCATCGACCTGTTCGTCGATTCCGAACCGTTCCTGGTGGGCCTGGCCAAGCAGTCGCCGACCTTCGTGTGCACCTTCCGCAACTTCGCGGGGCTGATCCCGGAGTCGAGGCGCATCGTCGGGCAGGGCACCAAGAATCCGGGCGTGCGGGTGAACCTGCAGTTCGTCAACCCGCGTGGACGGTACCTGCCCAACCAGGACGAGCCGCGGCTGCTGGACCGCGACCCACCGGCGGTGTGTTACGAGCCGGCGCGTGACGGCCGACCGTTCCCGCAGTACCCCGGCGGCGGCCTGGCTGACGGCAGCTACCAGCCGCCGTCGCGCAACGCCGGTCCGCGCACCGTCAAGACGCTGCCGCAGCCCCAGTTCAGCGGCATGCCGGCGGGCACGGTTCGCTCCAACCCGTACGACGACCCCGACTACGTCAATCAGCTCAAGGTGATCTACGGCGCCACCAGCGGCGTCGATCCCAAGGACGTCCCGAGCTGGGTCACCATGATCGGTGGCGCGACGCTGCAGGGAGCGCAGGTCGACATCAAATGAAATCGATTGTGGCACCGCTGATCAAGCTGATCGTCTTCGCCGTGGTGACGGTGGTGGCGACCAGTCTCCTCGCGCTGACCATCGCCAATGCCGGCGGTGACGGCGACGCCGGCTACGAGGCCCTGTTCACCGACGCGACGCTGCTCAACCCGGGCGACGACGTGCGCATCGCGGGTGTGCGCGTCGGCCAGGTGGAGAGCGTGGACGTGGTCCGCGTGCACGAGGGCGACAACGAGGTCTCCAAGGCGCTGGTGAAGTTCAACGTCAACCGCGACCGCCTGCCGGCCGGCACCCAGCTCTACATCCGCTACCGCAACCTGACCGGCCTGCGGTATCTGGGACTGGAGCGGGGTGCGGGCGACCCGAACCAGACGGTGTCGAAGGGACACACCTTCGGCGAGGGCGTCGACGATCGTTCTACGCACCCGCCGGTGAACCTGACCGAGCTGTTCAACGGGTTCCGTCCGCTGTTCCAGCAGCTGTCGGCCGACGACGTGAACAAGCTGTCGGAGAACATCATCAAGGTGTTCGACCGCCAGGAGGACTCGATCAGTTCGCTGGTCGCCAGCACCGCCGACCTCACCAATGCGCTGGCCGACAAAGACGCCGTCATCGGTGAGCTCATCACCAACCTGACGCGGGTGCTCGACACCGTCAACCGCCACGACGACCAATTCACCAGCCTGCTCGACAACACCGAGAAACTGGTGACCGGCCTTGCCGCGCAACGTGGTTCGGTGGGCTCGGCGATCACCTCGGTGTCCAACCTGACCTCGGTGACCGCCAACATCCTCGGTGCGACCCGGCCGTCGATCCAGGGTGACATCGCCGGACTGAAGTCGCTGGCCGACCAGATCAACGCCCGCGACGACGATGTCGAGGAGATCCTGAAGAACCTGCCGGTCAAGCTGCAGAAGATCGGCCGCGCGGCGACCTTCGGATCGTGGTTCCAGTTCTATCTGTGCGGCATCGACGTCGTCGCGGGCAACGGTAAGTCGACGCTGCTGACCAAACCGCTGATCCCGTTGCCGGACATCAATCATGTGCTATACACCAGCGCGGCGACCCGCTGCTGGGCGAACGAACAGCCAGGGGGGTGACACCGATGGCCGACAATGATCCGCAGGACAACACCGCGCAGGACAACACCGCGCAGGGCGATAGCTCCCAGAACGACGCCCCGCCGGAGAACACACATCCGCATCGCCGCTTCGGCGGTCGGCGCAGCCCGGTCAGCATCGGCGCGATCGGCCTTCTGGTCGTCGTCATGCTCGCCGTGTCGTCGTTCTATCTGCAATCGCTGCCGCTGGTCGGCGCCGGGGCGCGCTACACCGCGAAGTTCACCGAGGCCGCAGGCCTCAAACCGGGCAACGAGGTGCGGGTGGCCGGCGTGAAGGTCGGCGAGGTCGACGGGGTGAAGCTCAACGGCGACCGCGTCGATGTTTCCTTCCGGGTCACCAACACCTGGCTCGGCAACCAGACGCAGGCGTCGATCCAGATCAAGACGATCCTGGGCCAGAAGTTCCTCTCGCTGACGCCGCGCGGCAGTGAGCCCGCCGACCCCGACGAGCCGTTCACCGACACGGTGGCGCCCTACGACGTCGTCGAGGCGTTCTCCGATGCTGCCAAGCAGCTGACCGGCGATCCCAACGGTGGCAATCCGGGTATCGACACCACGCAGGTGGCGACGTCACTGCGGGTGCTCTCCGATGCGTTCTCCGGGACCGCGGGCGACATGGGCCCGGCGCTCAACGGCATCGCCCGGCTGTCGCAGACCATCGCCAGCCGCGACCAGGAGGTCCAGAAGCTCCTGCTGGCCACCAAGGACACCTCACAGATCCTCGCCGACCGCAACGAGACCTTCGTGCGGCTCATCGCCGGTGCGGGTCAGCTGCTCGACGAGCTGAACAACCGCCAGCGCAGCATCTCCGCGCTGCTGGCCAGCACGACCAGTCTCGGCGCTTCGCTGACCGGCATCGTCCGCGACAACGAGCAGCAGATCGGGCCCGCACTCGACGCACTCAAGGGCGTCAACGATCTGCTCAAGCGACAGAACGACAACCTGCGGCAGACCATCACCTACATGGCGCCGTTCTATCGGCTCTACGCCAACGTGCTCGGTAACGGCCGCTGGTTCGAGACCGTGGTGACCAACCTCCTGCCGCCGGCGCTGCCGCAGCAGAACACCACACGCCCGCCCAACAAGCAGGCGCTCCAGAACAACGGCGGAACGGGGGCGGGCTGATGACGGCACCCGATCTCACCCAGACCTCGGGCCCGGGACGCTGGTTCACGCCGCGTCACATCGTGGTCCTTGTCATCGGGCTGATCCTGGCACTGATCCTCGCGGGTGCGCTGTGGTGGGTGTTCTCCTCGATGGGGACCACCAAGATCACCGCCACCTTCCACCGCACCGTCGGCATCTATGAGGGCTCCGACGTACGCGTCCTCGGCGTGGCCGTCGGCAAGGTCGACTCCGTGGAGCCGCAGGGAGAGACGGTGAAGGTGACCATGACCGTCGACCGCGGCGTCGAACTGCCCGCCGATGTGCGTGCCGTGCAGATCATCCCGTCGGTGGTCGCCGACCGGTACGTGCAGCTGGCGCCGGCCTATTCGGGCGGCCCCAAGGCGTCCCGCGACATCACGCTCGGGCTCGACAAGACGCTGGTCCCGGTGGAGGTCGATCAGATCTATCGCAGCGTCGAAGACCTGTCGAAGGCTCTCGGACCCCAGGGTGCCAACAAGGAGGGGGCGGTCAGCGACGTCATCGCGACCGGTGCGGCCAACCTGCAGGGCAACGGCCAGAAGCTCGGCGACGCCATCAAGAACCTGTCGGGTGCGGCGACCACGCTGAGCGATTCGCGCGGCAACCTCGTCGACACCATCAAGAATCTCAACGTGTTCGTTTCAGCGTTGCGGGAGAACGACGCGCAGGTCCGGCAGTTCAACACGCAGATGGCCTCGTTCAACCAGTTCCTGGCCGGCGAGCGCAATCAGCTCGCCGCGTCGCTGAACAAGCTGTCGATCGCGCTCGGCGACGTGGCGACCTTCCTCGCCGACAACCGCGAGCAGATCGGTGAGACGCTCAAGGACCTGCAGCCGACGACGCAGGCGCTGCTGGACACCAAGACCTCCCTCAAAGAGGTCCTGACAGTTCTGCCGATCACGCTCAACAACCTGATCAACGCCTACGACGCGGAGTCCGGCACGCTCGCCATGCGGTTGACGGTCCCGGATCTGCAGGACCTCATCGGTGCCCAGTGCCGCCTGCTCGATCTCGGTCAGCTGCTGCCCGGCAACCCGGCGTTCGTCCAGTTCAGCAACACGTTGCGGCCGTTCATCAGCCAGTGCGAGAACATCGGCAAGCAGATCCAGAAGGGTGTGCTCGAGCCGCTGTTGCCGGTACTGCCGTTCGGCATCATGAGCAACAACAAGCTGCAGCGCTACCCGGTTCCGGGTACCCGTCCCGGGAATCCGGATCCGAATCTGCAGTCGCCGCCCGCCTCGACGCGTCCGTCCTCGCGTCCGGCGTCGACGACCCCGCGGACCCCCGCGTCGACCACTCCCCGGGGAGGCAACTGATGCGGTTCATCCCGTGGCGCTTCGCTTCTGCACGCCGTGCCAGTTCGCTGCGCCGTGCCGGCGCGGTCGGCGTGCTGATGGCGATGGTGGTCGTCATCGCCGGCTGTGGCAGCAACGGCATCCAGTCGATCCCGCTGCCCGGTGGCGTCGACACCGGCGACAACGCGCGTACCTACCGGATCCAGTTCGACAACATCCTCGACCTGGTCCCGCAGTCGATGGTGAAACAGAACGGCATCCCGGTGGGCCGCGTCACCAAGGTGGAGGTCCCCGGCGACGAATGGTTCGCGCAGGTCACCGTCGAGGTCAAGAACGAGGTGAACCTGTCGAACAAGGCGACGGCCAGCGTGCAGCAGACCTCGCTGCTCGGTGAGAAGTTCATCGCCCTCGACGATCCGGCCGCCGATCGTTCGGCCCCCCGCCAGAGCCAGGACGCCCCGATCCCGCTGACCCGGACCCGCACCGCAACTGACATCGAGCAGGTGCTCGGCGCGCTCGCGATGCTGCTCAACGGCGGTGGTCTCAACCAGTTGCAGCCGATCGTCTCCGAATTGAACAAGGCACTCGACGGCCGCACCAACCAGGTCCGTGGCCTGTTGGAGCAGGCGAACACGCTCATCGTCGGGCTCAACCGCCAGCGCGACGACATCGTCCGCGCGATCGACGGCCTGGCGACGCTGTCCACGCGGGCGGCCGGCCAGACCGATCAGATCGAACGCATCCTGGCCCAGCTTCCGGAAGGCGTGGCGGTCCTCGAGGAGCAGCGCCCGCAGTTCGTGGACCTGCTGACCAAACTCGACCAGCTCGGTCAGGTCGGCACCGACGTGCTGGGCAAGTCGCGTAAGTCGCTCATCAACGACCTCAAGGCGCTGCGGCCGGTGCTCACCCAGCTGGCCAAGGCCGCCCCGGACCTGATCACCGCGGCACCACTGATGCTGACCCATCCGTACCCGGACTGGTTGCTGCCGGGCGTGCACGGTGACTCGACCAACCTGTTCATGACGCTGGACCTGCGGCTGCTCAATCAGCTCGAGGCACTCGGTGTGGGCCAGGGGACACCCAAATACTCGCCGCCGGAGCGGGTCAACGTGCCGGTGAATCCGAACAACCCGTATTACAAGGGCAACGGTCCGCGCTACGGCTGGCCGACGATCACACTGCTGCCGCCGGCCCCGAACTCCCGGCCCGGACCCAACACGCCGCCGTCCGGTGGCCGTTACCCGGCGTCGTTCCCGAAGCCGGCGCAACCCGGCCAGAACTTCCTGGACGGTCCGCTGTCGATGCTGGGGGTGCGCTGATGCTCAGTAAGCTCGCGAAGATCCAGCTGATCGTGTTCGTGATCGTCGGTCTGGTTGCGATCGTCTACGTCGGGGCCAAGTACGCGCGGCTGGACAAGCTCGCCGGTGTCGGTATGTACAAGGTGGTCGCCGAACTGCCCGATTCCGGTGGCATCTTCACCAACGCCGAGGTGACCTATCTCGGTGTCCCGGTCGGCCGGGTGGGGCAGCTCAAGCTGACCCAGAAGGGTGTCGACGTCACGCTGGAACTCAACTCCGGTGGCCCCGACATCCCGGCGTCGGCGGTTGCGGTGGTGGCCTCCCGGTCGGCGATCGGTGAGCAGTTCGTCGATCTGCAGCCCACGTCGACGGGTGCGCCGTACCTCGCGGACGGCTCGCGGATCACCAAGTCACAGTTGCCGCCGCCGCTGCAGGATGTGGTTGCCTCGGCGATCGACTTCACCTCGTCGATCCCCGTCGACGACCTGCACACCGTGATCACCGAACTCGGCAAGGCCTTCAACGGGCAGGGCGAGAACCTGACCCGGCTGGTCGACTCGCTGGGCAAACTGTCCCGGGCCGGGGTGGACAACATCGGCGCCACCGTGGATCTGATCGACAACTCGAACGTGGTCCTGCAGACGCAGGCCGAGCAGTCCGACGAGATCCTGGCGTGGTCGCGCAGCATCAACCTGATCACCGCGACCCTGCAGTCCTCCGATCCGGACCTGCGCCGGTTGCTGACCACCGGCACGCTCTCGGCGACGCAGATCTCCAACCTGATCCAGCGCAACGGCGGGGACCTGTCCAAGGTGGTGAAGGATCTCGGTGAGGTCGCACGCACCGTCCAGCCGGCGGGCTATGCGACGTCGACGACGTTCGCGATGCTGTCGGCGCTGTCGGCGGGCAGCCACACCCCGGCTCCCGGCGACGGGCAGATCCACTTCGGCGTGGTGCTCGAGACCAACAATCCCGCGGCCTGTACACGCGGCTACGAGTCGACCCAGGCGATGATCGACCGGATGAAGCGCCAAGACCCTACCTTCGACATCCGCTACGACGAGTTCCCGTTCAACACGGATGCAAAATGTACTGTGCCGCTTGGTAATCCGACGGGTGTGCGCGGTGCGGCCCGGGCGCCGTACGCCAATCCGGCATACCCGCAGCCGTGGGATTCCACCCCGAAGAAGGATCCGGACAAGCTCAATCTGAACCCGCTGGCGACCCAGCTGGCAGCGCTGATGGGAGTACACGCGAAGTAGCGTCGCGCCTCGTCGTCCGTATCAATGCGGATTGGCGGGTTCTCAGGTGCGATCGTTACAGTGACGGCCGATGACGACTGACAAGACTCCACCCAAGGGTGCCAACCGGGCCCGCGGCGGCACGAAGACCAAGCCCGTCGCGCGGTCGGCGGCACCGACGCAAACCCCGGCAAGTGCGGGCAACGGGCGCGCCCTCAACATCGTCGGCGTCATCGCGGTGATCGCGGTGGTGATCGCCACGGCCGCCGCGATCTTCTTCGGGTACCGGGCCTATGAGGCACGGTTCGTCGACCGTCCGGTTGCCGAGGCCCGCGACGACGCGGTGGTGGCCGCGGAGCAGGCGATGATCAACGTCACCACCATCGACCCCCAGGATCTCGATGGCTGGCAGAGCAACCTGCGGGCATCGTTCGCGGGGGAGGCGCTCAAACAGGTCGAGGACCAGTTCAAGACCGCGCTCGTCGAACCACTCCAGCGTGCGGGCGATCGCGCCCGCCGCACCACCGGAACGCTCTCGCGCAGTGCGCCCAGCGAGGTCAACGCCGACGACGGGACCGCCAAGGTCCTCGTCTACGTCCGCGTCATCGGCGAGGGCGGCGGTCAGCAGACCCAGCCGGCGACGATGGGTTTCCTGCTGGGTATGAAGAAGCAGGGCGACGGGGTGTGGAAGGCCGAGACCGTCGCGCCGCTGGACGGCATGGCACTCGAGGACACGGGCGGTCAGCAGCAGACTCCGAGTGGTGGTAACTGATGGCACGCACACCCAAACGCAAACCGGGCTACCGGCCGCGCGTCGCCGGTACCACGCGACGCCCGAACACCGAGCAGTGGAAACCTGCGTCGTCGGTGCCGACGCCGGAGGTGGCGCCCGAGCCGGACGTGGAAGCGACATCCTCGTCGCCAGAGGTGGCCGACACCACCGAGGGTGACGCCGCCGCGATCGACCCCGGCACGGCCGACACAGCCAAGACGGACACAGCCGAGACAGACACAGTCGAGACGGACGCCGCCGAGACGGACACCGCCGCGTCCGAGACCGTCGTGATCGACACCGGCAAGACGGACATCGGCAAGGCAGACACCGGCAAGGCAGACACAGCCACGACGGACACAGCCAAGACCGCTGCCGGTTCGAGCGACACGACCGTCAGCCTGACCAAACCGACAACCGATCGCGACGCAACCTCCGAGCGCCCCCGCGGCAAGTCACGTCCGGTGGCGCGGGTCTCGACGATCCGCCCGAGTGACACCCCGACCACACCGCGGTCGCCAAGCCGTGAGAAGGCCGGTCCCGGCCGCCGGCGCCCGACGGCGGCGACCGCCCGCAGATCGGTCACCGCGCGCGGCTGGTTCACCAGGTCGACCGTCACCGTGCTGGGCGCGGTCACCGTCGTGCTCGCCGTCGTCGCACTCCTCCTGGCCTGGTACGCCCACCACGCCGAGAGCGACAACCGCGCCTTCGTGGACGAGTCGGCCACCGCGGAACTGCTCTCGCAGACCTCGACGAAGATCTGCGTGACGAACGCCGCGAACGGCCTGAAGTTCGACGAGTGGTCCAAGAACGCCCTGGCGAATCTCACCGGTGAGGCCCGCTCGGATTTCGAGAAGGTGCTGGCCGGGCAGCGTAAGACGCTGATCGAGACCCAGTCGGTCACCGACTGTCACGTCGACGCCGTCGGGGTCCGCGACCTCACCGGCAACGGTGACGGCGCCAGCGCCACGGTGGTGGTGAACATGACGATCAGCGGCACCCGGATGGGTGTGATGACGCAGAGTCTGTCGCCGCGCTATCAGGTGACGATGACCAAGCACGGCGAGCAGTGGCTCATCGCCAAGGTCGACGACATCGACCCCGCCGCCTGAGGGCCGAGGGCCGCCGACCACCGTCGTCGGCACTCGGTGCAGGTGAGAACCGACTTTTCTTCGTAAAAATTGCGCGTAGCGCTTGACGTGGGGGCGATGTCGGTCCACGCTGTGACCAGCGATTGACCGCAGGCAGCCACCAGCGCAAGATCGCTTCTCAGACGGGCTTGACAAAGTGCGTCTATTTTCTGCTACAGTTGGACGTTGCGCTGGCTGCCTCCTGTCCATCTATCGATTCTTCTTCCGGCCACTACGGGTTCTTCCACGAGCCGAGTTGTGTGTGCTGGGCGTGATCGCCGATCCAGGTGCCACCAGCGAACGGCCCATCAAGCCACTCACCACATAGCTAGGTAGTGAAACGTCGTGTTGGAAGGACGCATCTTGGCAGTCAACCGCCAGTCCACCTCAACAATCCCAGGCGCGCCGCATCGCGCGTCTTTTGCAAAGATCAGTGAGCCGCTGGAGGTGCCTGACCTCCTCGACCTCCAACTCGATTCCTTCGAATGGCTCGTCGGTTCCCCGGAATGGCGCGCCAAGGCCATCGCGCGCGGCGAGGAGAATCCGACCGGAGGCCTCGAAGACATCCTGCATGAGCTGTCCCCGATCGAGGACTTCTCCGGTTCGATGTCGCTGTCCTTCTCCGATCCGCACTTCGACGAGGTCAAGGCCTCCGTCGAGGAGTGCAAGGACAAGGACATGACCTACGCGGCGCCGTTGTTCGTCACCGCGGAGTTCATCAACAACAACACCGGTGAGATCAAGTCGCAGACCGTGTTCATGGGCGACTTCCCGATCATGACCGACAAGGGCAGCTTCATCATCAACGGCACCGAGCGTGTCGTGGTGAGCCAGCTGGTGCGCAGCCCGGGCGTCTACTTCGACGCCGCGATCGACAAGGCCACCGAGAAGACCCTGCACACCGTCAAGGTCATCCCGGGCCGTGGCGCGTGGCTCGAGTTCGACGTCGACAAGCGCGACACCGTCGGCGTGCGCATCGACCGCAAGCGCCGTCAGCCGGTCACCGTGCTGCTCAAGGCGCTGGGTCTGACCACCGAGGAGATCACCGAGCGATTCGGTTTCTCCGAGATCATGATGTCCACCCTGGAGAAGGACAACACCGCCAACCAGGACGAGGCGCTGCTCGAGGTCTACCGCAAGCTGCGTCCGGGTGAGCCGCCGACCAAGGAGTCCGCGGAGAACCTGCTGGAGAATCTGTTCTTCAAGGACAAGCGCTACGACCTCGCCCGCGTCGGCCGCTACAAGGTCAACAAGAAGCTCGGTCTGACCGACAACCCGATGGTCGGTGAGTCCACGCTGACCCGCGAGGACATCGTCGCAACCGTCGAGTACCTGGTGCGTCTGCACGAGGCCGATCCGCACACCACCACCTACATGACCGTCCCCGGCGGCGTGGAGGTCCCGGTGGAGGTCGACGACATCGACCACTTCGGCAACCGTCGCCTGCGTACCGTCGGCGAGCTGATCCAGAACCAGATCCGCGTGGGCCTCTCGCGTATGGAGCGTGTCGTGCGTGAGCGCATGACCACCCAGGACGTCGAGGCGATCACCCCGCAGACCCTGATCAACATCCGTCCCGTCGTGGCGGCGATCAAGGAGTTCTTCGGCACCAGCCAGCTGTCGCAGTTCATGGACCAGAACAACCCGCTGTCGGGTCTGACCCACAAGCGTCGCCTGTCGGCGCTGGGCCCGGGCGGTCTGAGCCGTGAGCGTGCCGGCCTCGAGGTGCGCGACGTGCACCCCAGCCACTACGGCCGCATGTGCCCGATCGAGACCCCGGAGGGACCGAACATCGGTCTCATCGGTTCGCTGTCGGTCTACGCGCGGGTCAATCCGTTCGGCTTCATCGAGACCCCGTACCGCAAGGTTGTCGACGGTGTGGTCACCGACCAGATCGAGTACATGACCGCCGACGAGGAAGATCGTTACCTCATCGGTCAGGCCAACACGACCTATGACACCGACGGCAACATCACCGACGAGCGCGTCCTGGTCCGCAAGAAGGGCTCCGAGGTGGAGTTCGTCGACGCGGCACAGGTCGAGTACCTCGACGTCAGCCCGCGCCAGATGGTGTCGGTCGCGACCGCGATGATCCCGTTCCTCGAGCACGACGACGCGAACCGCGCGCTGATGGGCGCCAACATGCAGCGTCAGGCCGTGCCGCTGGTGCGCAACGAGTCGCCGCTGGTCGGTACCGGCATGGAACTGCGTGCCGCCGTCGACGCCGGTGACGTGGTGGTCTCGGACAAGACCGGTGTGGTCGAGGAGGTCTCCGCCGACTACATCACCGTGATGGCCGACGACGGCACCCGCGACACCTACCGGATGCGCAAGTTCGCGCGTTCCAACCACGGCACCTGCGCCAACCAGCGTCCCATCGTGGACGAGGGTCAGCGGGTGGAGTCCGGCCAGGTCCTCGCCGACGGCCCCTGCACCGAGAACGGTGAGATGGCGCTCGGCAAGAACCTGCTCGTGGCGATCATGCCGTGGGACGGTCACAACTACGAGGACGCCATCATCCTGAGCCAGCGGCTCGTGGAGGAGGACGTGCTCACCTCGATCCACATCGAGGAGCACGAGATCGACGCCCGCGACACCAAGCTCGGTGCCGAGGAGATCACCCGGGACATCCCGAACGTCTCCGACGAGGTCCTCGCCGACCTCGACGAGCGCGGCATCGTGCGCATCGGTGCGGAGGTCCGCGACGGCGACATCCTGGTCGGCAAGGTCACCCCGAAGGGCGAGACCGAGCTGACCCCGGAAGAGCGTCTGCTGCGTGCCATCTTCGGTGAGAAGGCCCGCGAGGTGCGCGACACCTCGCTCAAGGTCCCGCACGGTGAGACCGGCAAGGTCATCGGCGTCCGCGTCTTCAGCCGCGACGACGACGACGATCTCGCGCCCGGCGTCAACGAGCTCGTGCGCGTGTACGTCGCTCAGAAGCGCAAGATCCAGGACGGCGACAAGCTCGCCGGCCGCCACGGCAACAAGGGCGTCATCGGCAAGATCCTGCCCGCCGAGGACATGCCGTTCCTGCCGGACGGCACCCCGGTCGACATCATCCTCAACACCCACGGTGTGCCGCGTCGTATGAACATCGGCCAGATCCTGGAGACCCACCTCGGTTGGGTCGCCAAGGCCGGCTGGAACATCAACGTGGCAAATGGTGTGCCGGATTGGGCGTCGAAGCTGCCCGAGGACATGTACTCGGCCGAGCCCGACACCAACACCGCCACCCCGGTGTTCGACGGTGCGCGTGAGGAGGAGCTGACCGGACTGCTGTCCTCGACGCTGCCCAACCGCGACGGCGAGGTGATGGTCAACGGCGACGGCAAGGCAACACTGTTCGACGGACGTTCCGGCGAGCCGTTCCCGTACCCGGTGTCGGTGGGCTACATGTACATCATCAAGCTTCACCACCTGGTGGACGACAAGATCCACGCGCGTTCCACCGGTCCGTACTCGATGATCACCCAGCAGCCGCTCGGTGGTAAGGCGCAGTTCGGTGGTCAGCGTTTCGGTGAGATGGAGTGCTGGGCCATGCAGGCCTACGGCGCCGCCTACACCCTGCAGGAGCTGCTGACCATCAAGTCGGACGACGTGGTCGGCCGCGTGAAGGTGTACGAGGCGATCGTCAAGGGCGAGAACATCCCGGAACCGGGTATCCCCGAGTCGTTCAAGGTGCTCCTCAAGGAACTGCAGTCGCTGTGCTTGAACGTCGAGGTGCTCAGCTCTGACGGTGCGGCCATCCAGATGCACGACACCGACGACGAAGACCTGGAGCGTGCTGCGGCCAACCTCGGAATCAACTTGTCGCGCAACGAATCCGCCACGGTCGACGATCTCGCCAACTGATTCTCACCGGACACCCCGACGAATAAGAGCTCTGGAAAGGTAACAATTGCTCGACGTCAACTTTTTCGACGAACTGAAAATCGGCCTCGCCACGGCCGACGACATCCACAACTGGTCATACGGTGAGGTCAAGAAGCCCGAGACCATCAACTACCGCACGCTCAAGCCCGAGAAGGACGGCCTGTTCTGCGAGAAGATCTTCGGACCGACTCGCGACTGGGAGTGCTACTGCGGCAAGTACAAGCGCGTGCGCTTCAAGGGCATCATCTGCGAACGCTGCGGCGTGGAGGTGACCAAGGCCAAGGTGCGCCGTGAGCGCATGGGTCACATCGAGCTGGCCGCACCGGTCACCCACATCTGGTACTTCAAGGGTGTGCCGAGCCGGTTGGGCTACCTGCTCGACCTGGCGCCGAAGGATCTCGAGAAGATCATCTACTTCGCCGCCTACGTGATCACCGCGGTCGACGACGAGCTCCGGCACAACGAGCTCTCCACTCTCGAGGCCGAGATGGAGGTCGAGAAGAAGGCCGTCGCCGATCAGCGCGACGTCGATCTCAACGAGCGTCAGCAGAAGCTCGAGCAGGATCTCGCCGAGCTCGAGGCCGAGGGTGCCAAGGCCGACGTCCGCCGCAAGGTCAAGGACGGCGCCGAGCGCGAGATGCGCCGGATGCGCGACTCCGCCCAGCGTGAGCTGGACGCGCTCGACGAGCTGTGGGACAAGTTCACCAAGCTCGCCCCGCGCGACCTGATCATCGACGAGAAGCTGTATCACCAGCTCGTCGAGCGGTACGGGGAGTACTTCACCGGGTCGATGGGTGCCGAGGCCATCAAGAAGCTCCTCGAGACCTTCGACATCGATGCCGAGGCCGATTCGCTGCGCGACACCATCCGCAACGGCAAGGGCCAGAAGAAGCTGCGTGCGCTCAAGCGACTCAAGGTCGTGGCCGCGTTCCAGCAGTCCGGCAATTCGCCGCTGGGCATGGTGCTCGACGCCGTGCCGGTGATTCCGCCGGAGCTTCGTCCGATGGTGCAGCTCGACGGTGGCCGCTTCGCGACCTCCGACCTCAACGACTTGTACCGCCGCGTCATCAACCGCAACAACCGCCTCAAGCGACTGATCGATCTCGGTGCTCCCGAGATCATCGTGAACAACGAGAAGCGGATGCTGCAGGAGTCGGTGGATGCCCTGTTCGACAACGGTCGTCGCGGCCGTCCGGTCACCGGACCGGGTAACCGCCCGCTGAAGTCGCTGAGCGATCTGCTCAAGGGCAAGCAGGGTCGTTTCCGTCAGAACCTGCTCGGCAAGCGCGTCGACTACTCGGGCCGTTCGGTCATCGTCGTCGGCCCGCAGCTCAAGCTGCACCAGTGCGGTCTGCCGAAGCTGATGGCGCTCGAGCTGTTCAAGCCGTTCGTGATGAAGCGTCTCGTCGATCTCAACCAGGCGCAGAACATCAAGTCCGCCAAGCGGATGGTGGAGCGTCAGCGTCCGGCCGTGTGGGACGTCCTCGAAGAGGTCATCGCCGAGCACCCGGTGCTGCTGAACCGTGCTCCTACCCTGCACCGTCTGGGCATCCAGGCCTTCGAACCGCAGCTGGTGGAGGGCAAGGCCATTCAGCTGCACCCGCTGGTGTGTGAGGCGTTCAACGCCGACTTCGACGGTGACCAGATGGCCGTGCACCTCCCGCTGAGTGCGGAGGCGCAGGCCGAGGCGCGCATCCTGATGCTGTCGAGCAACAACATCCTGTCGCCGGCGTCGGGCCGTCCGCTGGCCATGCCGCGTCTGGACATGGTGACCGGCCTGTACTACCTGACCACCCTCACCGAGGGTGCCGTCGGCGAGTACACCCCGGCCACCGCCGACGACGTCGAGCGCGGTGTGTACTCGAGCCCGGCCGAGGCCATCATGGCCGTCGATCGTGGTGCGCTCACCGTGCAGTCGCGCATCAAGGTGCGGCTGACCGATCAGCGTCCGCCGGCCGAGATCGAGGCCGAGCTCTTCCCGGAAGGCTGGTCCTTCGGGCAGCCGTGGGACGCCGACACCACGCTGGGTCGCGTGCTCTTCAACGAGCTGCTGCCGGTGGAGTACCCGTACGTCAACGAGCAGATGCCGAAGAAGCGTCAGGCCGTGATCATCAACGATCTGGCCGAGCGGTACCCGATGATCGTGGTGGCGCAGACCGTCGACAAGCTCAAGGACGTCGGTTTCTACTGGGCGACCCGCTCGGGTGTGACCGTCTCGATGGCCGACGTGCTGGTGCCGCCGCAGAAGGCGGAGATCCTCGACAAGTACGAGGAGCGGGCCGACGGCCTGGAGCGCAAGTTCCAGCGTGGTGCCCTCACCCCGGACGAGCGTCGCGACGCTCTGGTGGAGATCTGGAAGCAGGCCACCGAAGAGGTGGGCGCGGCCATGGAGGCGCACTACCCGGATGACAACCCGATCCCGATGATCGTGAAGTCGGGTGCGGCGGGCAACATGACCCAGATCCGCTCGCTGGCGGGCATGAAGGGTCTGGTGACCAACCCGAAGGGTGAGTTCATCCCGCGTCCCATCAAGTCCTCGTTCCGCGAGGGCCTGACCGTGGCGGAGTACTTCATCAACACGCACGGCGCCCGCAAGGGTCTGGCCGACACCGCGCTGCGTACCGCCGACTCGGGTTACCTGACCCGTCGTCTGGTGGACGTCAGCCAGGACGTCATCGTGCGTGAGGTGGATTGCGGCACCGAGCGTGGCATCACCACGACCATCGCCGAGCGCCAGCCGGACGGCACGCTCATCCGCGATGCGCATGTGGAGACCTCCACCTACGCGCGGACCCTGGCGACCGACGCCCTCGACGCCGACGGCAACGTCATCGTCGAGCGCGGTCACGATCTCGGCGACCCCGCGATAGAGGCGCTGCTGGCCGCCGGCATCACCCAGGTCAAGGTCCGCTCGGTGCTCACCTGTGCCACCGGCACCGGTGTGTGCGCGCATTGCTACGGCCGTTCGATGGCCACCGGCAAGCTCGTCGACATCGGCGAGGCCGTCGGTATCATCGCGGCCCAGTCGATCGGTGAGCCCGGTACCCAGCTGACGATGCGTACGTTCCACCAGGGTGGCGTCGGTGACGACATCACCGGTGGTCTGCCGCGTGTCCAGGAGCTCTTCGAGGCTCGCGTGCCCAAGGGTGTCGCGCCGATCGCGGAGGTCTCCGGCCGGGTGCGCCTGGAGGACGACGACCGCTTCTACAAGATCACCATCGTCCCCGACGACGGTTCCGAAGAAGTGGTCATCGACAAGATCTCCAAGCGTCAGCGTCTGCGTGTCTTCAAGCACGACGACGGCTCGGAGCGTCTGCTCTCCGACGGCGACCACGTGGAGGTCGGTCAGCAGCTCATGGAGGGCTCGGCCAACCCGCACGAGGTGCTGCGCGTGATGGGTCCCCGTCAGGTGCAGGTCCACCTGGTCAACGAGGTCCAGGAGGTCTACCGCAGCCAGGGTGTGTCGATCCACGACAAGCACATCGAGACCATCGTGCGGCAGATGCTGCGTCGCGTGACGATCATCGATCACGGTTCGACGGAGTTCCTGCCCGGTTCGCTGGTCGAGCGTGCCGAGTTCGAGGCGGCCAACCGTCAGGTCGTCGCCGAGGGCGGCGAGCCGGCAGCCGGACGTCCGGTGCTGATGGGTATCACCAAGGCATCGCTGGCGACCGAGTCGTGGCTGAGTGCGGCGTCGTTCCAGGAGACCACGCGTGTCCTGACCGACGCGGCCATCAACAGCCGCAGCGACAAGCTGATCGGTCTGAAGGAGAACGTGATCATCGGTAAGTTGATCCCGGCCGGTACCGGCATCAACCGGTACCGCAACATCCAGGTCCAGCCGACCGAGGAGGCGCGTGCCGCGGCGTACGCGGTGCCGTCCTACGACGACACCTACTACAGCCCGGACGGCACCTTCGGTGCTCCGGCAGGGGCTGCGGTGCCGCTGGACGACTACGGTTTCTCCAACGACTACCGGTAGGCACCCGAGTCATCACTGACATCGACCCCCGCACCTCATGGGTGCGGGGGTCGAGTCGTATCGCTGGGTGCCCCTCAGCGATGGTGTTCGAGGAGCCGGGTGAGTAGGGCCGTCAGGTCGCGTCGTTCTTGTTTCGACAGGGGTTCGAGGAGCGTGTCCTGGGCGGCGTCGAGCTCACGGTCAAGGCGGCTCAGCTGACGGATACCCGCGCGGGTGATGCTGACGAGATTGCGCCGGCGGTCATCGGGATCGGGGGAGCGCTCGATGAAACCGTGGTCGGCGAGTTCGTTGAGTGCGGCCACCACGTCGCTGCGATCCATGTCGGTCCGGCGGCCGATGTCGGCTTGACTGGCCTGCCCGAACTCGTCGAGCGCGGCCAGGATTCGAAAGTGATAGCCACGAGCGCCCGCCTGCGCGAACGCGTCGGTGGACAACCGGTGCGCGTGCGTGGACAGCCGGGTGATCAACCAGCTCGGCTTGCCGGTCAGACGGGACGGGATGTTCTCCACGCCGTCAGCCTACATCGTTGGCCGAGCCAACGAGTTGTGGTTATAGTTGGTTCAACCAACGTTGGCACTACCAATCAAAATCAATCGGGAGTCCACCATGATCACCCCTTTTCGCATCGACATCCCGCAGGCCGACCTCGACGACCTCGGCGACCGCCTCTCCCGGACGCGATGGCCCGATGAACTCCCCGGCGTCGGCTGGGACTACGGATTCCCGCGCAAGCGGCTCCAAGAACTCGCCGAGCGCTGGCGCGACTCGTATGACTGGCGTGCATACGAGGACCGGCTCAACGAGTTCGACCATTTCACCACCGAGATCGATGGCCAGACAATCCATTTCATGCATGTCCGGTCGTCGAATCCGGATGCGTTGCCGCTCATTCTCACCCACGGCTGGCCTGGCTCGTTCCTGGAGTTCCTCGATGTCATCGAACCGCTGTCGCGCGAACACCACCTGGTCATCCCGTCGATCCCGGGCTACGGATTCTCCGGTCCCACCACCGAACCCGGCTGGGGCACGACGCGGATCGCACGCGCCTGGGCCGAGTTGATGGACCGTCTCGGTTATCGGCGCTACGGGGCGCAGGGCGGGGACTTCGGGGCGGGAATCTCACTGGCGCTCGGCGCGGTCGCGGCCGAGTCGGTGGTCGGCGTCCACGTCAACTACCTGCCGACGCGGCCCGACCCAGACGCCGACGTCGCGCTCACCGAGTCCGACGAGGCACGCCTGGTCACCGTGCGCCACATGATGGCCAACCGTCCGCCCTATCAAGCGCTGCAGGCCGCCACCCCGCAGACCATCGGCTATGCACTCACCGACTCGCCGGTCGCCCAACTCGCCTGGATCGCGGAGCGTTTCGCACACTGGACCGATCCGGCCACACCCGTCGACGACGACCGCATCCTCACCGACGTGTCGCTGTATTGGCTGACCGCCACCGCGGCCTCGTCGGCGCGACTGCACCACGACACCGAACGCGGCTCGGTGCGGTGTCCGGTCCCCGTGGGGGTGGCCGTATTCGGCCACGACATCACGCTGTCGATCCGTCCACTGGCGCAACGACTCTACGACATCCGGCACTGGTCGGAATTCGACCGCGGCGGGCACTTCGCCGCGATGGAGGTCCCGGACCTGTTCGCCGCGGACGTGGGCGAGTTCTTCGGATCGCTGGGCGCCGATCGTTGCCTTGCCGGATGACGACCCACCGCTAAGCGCTCCAGACCTCAACCCACGCACGGTCCGCCGGCACCAGCGATTCACGCAACCCGGCATCGAATGTCGCCAGCTTCCGGCCATTGCGCGCAGCCAGATTCACCAGGTGAAGGTCGGTCACCTGACGTCGTCCCATGAGGACGCGCAGGTCGATCACCGAGTCTGCGAGCGATGCATCGTCGTGGAGGAAACCCCATCCAGTGACGGTACGCAGCGCTGCGAGCTGACCGAGCGCCTCGGCCCCGGTGACCACTCGGCCGACGGCCGACTCGGTCATGAGAACCCGCACCAGGCCCGCCTCCGTGACCGGACAGGTACTCCATTCGGTCAGCTGAGCGAATCGCTCGTGCGCGACGCCGTGATGGACGTGCTGATCCCAGGACAGCGCCACCAGAACATTGATGTCAAGAAGCATCGGTGACGTCATCATCGCGATACTCGGCGACCGCATCATCGGTCACCGGATGCCCCGGGACGCCGGTCAGCACAGGAAAGCCGGATGGGGCCGAAGTGGCTGCCGCGGATCGCGGTGCGCTGAGGCCGGCGCGGGCCAACTCCGAGACCGCCTTGCCCAACGAAATGCCGTCTGCCTTGGCCTTCGCCCTGGCAGCACTCAAGACCACGGGGTCGAGGTCAAGGGTGGTTCGCACCTGCGCATCATAGCATCACAGCATCACGACATGACTATCGTTCAACGGAGAACCGCACCGCCGCTCGTGCCTGGGCGGCGACCGCGGCACCGGCGCCGAGCGGCCAGCGATGCATGATGTAGTCGGCGGCCTGGTCGACGGAGAGTTGGCGGCTGGAATTGCCGGTGCGCACCCAGAACTCGGGCGGGCTGTTCTTGCCGGGCCGCAGGTACACGGGCTGGGGTGAGGGGACGCACCGGACGCGGCACACCGGCTTCGCACCGTCGTCGGTGGCACGTCCTCGATGCTGACCCCGACCGCGACCGCCGAGTTCTGGCCGAGTGCCGTGGTGAACAGATCCCGCAGCCACAGCTCGAATCTGTCGGCGTCGGGAACCTTGAGGGTGGCGTAGTCGGCGTCGAGGCCCAGTGGGGTGCCGTCGTCGTCGACGCCGATGAGCAGGGTGCCGCCGTCGGCGTTGACGAAGGCCGACACCGTCTTGACGATGACGTGCTCCATCCGCGGATCCTTTTGTTCCGTACGCAGATTGATGCGGGCGGTCGATTTGAACTCGACGTGGTCTGACTCCCCGCCGGCGATCAGCTCGGTGATCGGAATGTGGTGTTGGCGCTGAAAGTGGGTGGCCACCGCGCCGTACAGCGCGACCGCGACGATCGAACAGGCGAGCCCCAGCAGAATGGTGATCGGACTCCACAGCCGAAGGTGGGGCAGCACAGCGCCGGCGATCAGCAGTCCGATCGCGGTCCCGAGCATCGACAGGACGATCGACGTCGTCAGATCAAGGTGGGCGCGGCGCCGCAGCACGAAGCGCGGGACGCTACCGAAGACGAGTGCCACCGCCAGGACCACGAGGATGCCGATCGCCGTGGTCCATACCGGCTCGGCGATCTCGACGACGGCCAGATCACTCGTGATTCGTCAGACGCGCGTACACCTCGTCAGTATGTCGAACGCGCCCGACCGACCGCCTCGCGGGCTGTCACGCGCAGACTTCTCGGCCCCCGCTCATTTCTGAGCGGGGGCCGAGAAGTGTTGTCGGTCAGAGGGCTTCGAAGTCGCCGTCGCCGTCGGTGTCGGTGACCTGGGTGTCGTACTCGCCGTCACCGTTGGTGTCGAAGGTGCCGATGTCGGCCACGCCGTCGCCGTCGGTGTCGAAGGCGATGCCGTCGTCGAACTCGCCGTCACCGTCGAGGTCGTAGGAGACCTCCGCGAGTCCGTCGCCGTCCACGTCGGTGACCAGACCGTCGATGGTGCCGTCGCCGTCGTAGTCCTCGCCGATGGCGTCGATGGTGCCGTTGCCGTCGATGTCGATCTGTGTTCCGGCCATGATGTTCTCTCCTTGTTTCGGGGGTTTTGTGGTGATCGGCTGTGTTGCCGTTCTGTGGATAGGAGAGCGCTGGAGGCCGGATAGTTCCCGGCGCGGCCGAAGTCGTTCGATTGATCGACGGTGGCGGCCTCAACCCGGCTGGGAATCACGCCAGCGGGGAATCAGCTCTGATAGCGATACGGCAGGTACTGCACGTTCCAGTGATTGCCGTCGGGGTCGTCGAAGTAGACGAAGTGACCCCAGGCCTGTTCGTCCACCTCACTGACGTCCACGCCGGCGTCGACGAGCTGCTTGCGGGCCTGGTGAATGTCGGAGACGCAGACCATGAGGGTGCCGACGCTGGGCGGTGCGCCGTCGACGATGCCCTTGCCGAAGGCGATCGAGCATGCGGAGCCGGGCGGCGTCATCTGCACGAAGCGGATGTCGTCGGTGGGGGACTGATCGTGGTCGGGATGGAACCCGATGCGGGTGTAGAAGTCCTTGGCGCGGTCGACGTCGGTCACCGGGAGAAATGCGACTTCGAGTGTCCAGTCCATGATGTTCGCCCTTCGCTGTGGTTGTGTTGACCTCTTCACGATGACGGACATCGCGGACAGTTTCGGTCCTCGATGGCAAACGCGCCCGCCGGCGTGTCACACCGGAGATTCCGGTGGCGACACGCCCGCGGGCGCGTACGGGTCGAGCGGACTGGTCTCCTCAGACGTCCACGCTCGGGTCGGACACCTCGAGGTCGGCGACACCGTCCCCGTCCCCGTCGACGTCGACGACGAACTCGTCGAAGGTCCCGTCGTGATCGATGTCGGTGGCGAGTGCGTCGACGTCCGTGTCACCGTCGAGGTCGAGTCCGATCTGATCGATCTCGTCGTCGCAGTCGGTGGCACTGTCGGCGTAATACTCCACCAGTCCGTCGCCGTTGACGTCGGCGATCAGGACGTTGTTGCCCTCGGCGTCGGTCGTGCTGATCGCGTCGTCGACACCGTCACCGTCGAGGTCGACGGCGGTGCCGTCGGCGACGCCGTCGCCGGTGAGGTCCACCGACTGTCCGCTCATGTCCTACTACCTTTCGTTGTCGAAGAATCGGAAACGCTAGACATCCACATCGGTGTCGACGTCGGTGTCGGTGTTCTCGATCTCGTTGCCTTCGCTGTCGATCGCGGTGTCGAAGACGCCGTCGCCGTCGGTGTCGACCGCGTAGACGTCGGCCACGGCGTCGCCGTCGGTGTCGAACCCGACGGCGTCGATCACGCCGTCCTCGTCGGTGTCGAGGGAGACCTCCACCAGGCCGTCGCCGTCCACGTCGGTGACGACGGCATCGTTCACGCCGTTGCCGTCGGTATCGACGACGTAGGCATCTGTTGTTCCGTCGCCGTCATAGTCCACAGGGGACCTCGGGCGCGTCGGCGCAGAACACGATTCTGGTGCTCTCGCAGGCCGATCTGATCGCGTCCGAGGCGCCCATGCTCAAGGCACAGGAGATCGCGCGACGCATCTGGCGCCGCTTCGCTGCGACGGCGGGCGCGGTGGTCGCCGTCTCCGGACTCATGGCCGAGGCCGGGGTCTGCGGGATCACCGAACGCGAGACCGCGCAGATCGCCCGCCGTGGACAGCTCGAGACGTGGGAGTTGCTGTCGATTCTCGATGGGAGCGCACCGCCACCACCGGGGATCTCGGTCGACGAACTGGGGCATGTGGAGGAACTCGTCGGCGGGTATGCGATGGACGCCGGCGCCGAGGTCGCCACCTCGGGTGCGCAGGCCTACTGTGACTGGCTGCATCACGCCTCGGGTATCGCCGACCTGCGTCAGGCGATCGGCCGGCGGTTCGTCGCCGTGGGTGATGTCCTCAAGGCGCGCACCACGATCGCCGAGCTCAAGACCGCTGCCTACCGCAGTCCCAACCGGGCCGCGATCCTCGGGGCCATCGAGGACACCGAGAGCACCCCGGAGGCCCACCGGCTTCGGGAAGTGGCCGCGGTGGAGTCGCTCGCGCGCTGGCAGCCGGACAGCGATCTCATCGGCGAACTGACCTACGTGACCGCGATGCGCAGTGTGCATCAATTACTCTCGCTGCCGCCGGGCGCGCCGCCCGCTGCGATCGAGGATGCGGCCCGGCGCCGCG
The DNA here is from genome assembly GCF_000024785.1 of Gordonia bronchialis DSM 43247. Classification (NCBI taxonomy): domain Bacteria; kingdom Bacillati; phylum Actinomycetota; class Actinomycetes; order Mycobacteriales; family Gordoniaceae; genus Gordonia; species Gordonia bronchialis. The sequence goes on from NC_013441.1 coordinate 1,210,586, forward strand.
CCGCCGACGCCCGGAGCCGTCGCTCGCTGGCGGCGTCGTCGGCCGAGCGGGAGGCACTGCTCGTGCTCGAACAGACCTACCAGCTCGTCCGGCGCGGGCTGTGGGCCGGATAGGACGGGGAACACGTTGGCAGAGAAGGTGAATGCGGTCAAACCCGCGGTGACCGCCGACGGGGTGCTGCAGGCCGCCGTCGATCGCCTGCGCAAGCACGGCGAGGGCGAGATCGCCGACCGCGCACTCCGGGTCCGCGAACGCCCCGCACCCGAGGGCAGCGTGGTGGTGGTGGGAGAGGTGAGCCGCGGCAAGAGCTCACTCGTGAACGCCCTTGGCGGAGCGCCAGGTCTGGCGCCGGTCGACACCGAGATCACCACGTCGGTCTATGTGCGCTTCACCCCGGCCACCGCCGAGCTCCCGCTCGGAACCGCGCTCATCGAATTCCCGGGTACCACACGGCGTATCGACGCCACCGAGGTGCGCGACTGGGTCACCGTCGACGGACGTCATGCCGACGGCACCGCTCCGGCCACCACCGACGACCCCGACGACGGGCCGGTCGGGCTCCCGGTGACCGGCGCCCGGGTGGCAATCGCGTCGACCCTGTTGCCCGACGTCGTCATCGTCGACACCCCCGGCGTGGGATCGCTTGTCGCCGAACACGTGCAGGCCGCGGTGAGTGCCGCACGCGGTGCGGGTGTGCTGCTGATGGTGTGTGACGCGACCGCGCCGATCAGTGCGCCAGAACTGGCCTTCCTGGGCAGCATCAGCGAGGAGATCTCCTCGGTGGTCCTCGCGGTCACCAAGATCGACCTGGTGATGCGGCAGTGGCGCACCATCGTCGCCGAGAACCGCAAGCTGATCACCACGCACGCACCGAGATTCGCCCACCTCCCGATCATCGGGGTGTCCAATCGGATTGCCGAGCAGGCCGCCGCGATCACCGACCCCGAGCGGGCGCGCAGCGCACTCGACGCCTCCGGCCTCACCGAACTGGCCCCGACCCTGGCGCCGATGGTCGGGGGGGTCGCCGGCTCGTCGACACGAAATGCGTTGCAGGTGGCCTTCATCGGCCTCGACGTCGTGCGGGCGAGACTGATGCTCGAGATCACCGCCACCGCTGCTGCCCCGCAGGTCAAGGCCGAGGTCGAGGCAGAACGGGAACGGCTGCAGCAACTCCGCGCCCGCAAACAGGAATGGGCACACCGGCTCGCGCAGGAGACCACCGAGCTCGGTGTCGCCGCCGACGATCTGCTCCGCGACGAGTTCGAGACATTGGTGGCCCAATGGTCCACCCGCATCGACAAGCTGAAGTTCTACGAGCCGCACCGCGCGTCCAAAGAGCTGGTCGGTCAGATGACCGTCGACCTCGAGGCCGCCGCCCGCCGCGTCAGCGAGATGTTTGTGGCCGGTGTGGAGAAGATCGCCGACGGACTCTTCGCCGACACCGAGATCCGCTCCGACGTGCTGGCACGTCTCGCCCCGGCCGACGAACTCTCGCTCCGTGAACAGCAGAAGGTGTCGCCGTGGAAGAACATGGTCGACCCGATCCTGCTCAGCGCCATGGTCGCCGGCGGGCCGTTGGCGCTCATCCCCGGCGTCAACCTGGTGGCGGTCCCCGTCTGGTCGGGCATCGTGGTCGGCTTCCGCGCGTCGCGGGTCGGCAAGGAGAACCACCGCAAATGGCTGACCAAGGCGGCCAACGACATGAAGACAGACCTGCGATCCCAGCTCAAGGCGATGAACGGTCGGGCCGTCGGCGAACTCCGTATCGCCTACGGCGCCCTGCTGGAGAAGCGGATCGCGGAGTCGACCGCGATCATCAACGAGGCCGCCGCCGAGTCCAAACGGAACACCGCCCAACGCCAGCAGGTGGTCAACGACCTGCGCACCCAGGTCACCGCCATCGACAATGTGCGCAAGTCCATCGTGGCGGTCACCCGGCCCCGCTGACCTTTGCTCCCTGAGTCGAACCGTGGTGTGGAACCATGAGCAGACATGCGTGTGTGAGGAGGTGCCCGGCCGTGGAGGACGTCAAGCGTCGGCTGTGCATCGACTTCGGCACCAGCAACACCGCGGCGGCCTATCGGGTGGGTGCGGGCGAACCGGTGGTGGTGCCGCTGTCCCCCGCGGCGGTCGCGATGCCCTCGGCGGTGTTCGCCGACGGCGCCACGGTGCAGGTCGGTGCGGCCGCCGTGGCCCGGCGGCTGCAGCGACCCGACGCCTTCGAGGCCACGCCGAAGGCGCGCATCGCCGAGGGGGAGGTGGAACTCGGCGACCGGTTCTGGCCGGTGGAGGATCTCATCGCGGCCGTGCTGCGCTATGTCACCCGCGCCGCGCTTGCGCACAGTGGTCTACCCGCCTTCGACTCGGTGATCCTGACCCATCCGGACAAGTGGAGTGAACGTCGCAAACGCGTTCTGCGCCACGCCGCGCAGCGCGCGGGCGTCCGACCCGACCAGATCCGTACCGCATCCGAATCACTCGCCGCCGCTTGGTATTACGTTTATCGCGGTCACGACGTGGCGGCGGGGGAGCGGATGTGCGTCTTCGACTTCGGTGCGGGCACGTGTGACGTGGCGGTGCTGCGGCGCGAACGAGACGGCAACTTCACCGTGATCGGTTCCGGCGGTGACAATCACCTCGGCGGCCGCGACTTCGACGCCCGGCTGATGCGCTGGGTTCTCGACGAGGCCGCCGAGCTCGACCCGGCACTGGCCGAGCGCTTGCGCAATCCGTCCGCACAGCTGGTGCTGGCGGAGAATGTCCGGGTCGCCAAGGAAGCGTTGTCGGAGTCCGCGCAGGCCGCGATCGAGCTGCCAGACGCCGGACGGTCGTTGTTGCTCACTCGCCGCGAGTTCGAGTCGATGATCACGCCGTTCGTCGACCGCGCGACCGAACTCACCCGGGAGGCCATCACGGGGGCCGACGCGGTGCAGGCGAGTGCCGGTGAGTCGTCGGACGCCCGGCTCGCCGTCTACGTCACCGGTGGGACCAGCAGCATTCCGCTGGTCCAGTCGGCGCTGTCCGTCCTCGGTCGGGTCGCCCGGATCGGAGACCCGAAAGTCGTTGTGGCGCAGGGTGGCCTGCTGCGCTCGAACAAATATCGAGGTGCCACAGTCGGCGGCGATACCGGTCCTCGGTGCGCCCGCGGGCAACCCCGGTCCCCGTCCGGAACCCGGTCATCGGATCACCTTTCCCGTCGTCGGACCCGGGGCTGTGGTGGCCGCGGTGTCGGCACACGACGGCCGATATGTGCGGGTCGGTGAGGTGCTCGCGGTCGTCGAATCGCCGGGCGGACGCTTCCGGCTGGAATCGCCTTTCGACGGCGTCGTCCACGGTGTGGATCTGCGACCCGGCGCCGCGATCGCCCCGGGAGCGGTGTTCGCGGTCATCGGTGCGCCCGACCTGCAGCGGAGTATCTGGGGATCGCTGCACCGGCTGGCGGCGAGGCTGAGTCCGATGGCGCCACGAGCCGACCGCAACGCACAGTTGCGCTGATCACATTCCGGGCTGGACACGAGGCGTTCCGTACTCTAGCGTAGGGCTACGCGGCAGTAACCTACTCGCGGGTAGCGGAAGCCGTAGGGGCCGACCAGGTCCCAGGGGGTCATCACCGGGGGGTGTGGCCGGGGCGGGCGAGGCGTCATGTGTCCGGTGCCGGCATGCGCTTTCCGGCAATAGTTCTGACTTGTCGTCGATCCTGGGGTCGGGGTTGAAGGGGAGGGCTGGGCATGACCGACTTACTCGAGACTTTACTGCCGCCGAAGACCACGAGGGGGGTTCCTGAGTCCGGCTGCGTTGCTGGAGGGCATCGAGATCGAACAGCTGATCATGGTGCCCGGGCTCAATGCGCTGCTGGCGCAGCCCGGGCGTTTCTCGCTGACGCCCGAGAGCAGTTCGGCGCTGTCCGCTGCGGTCCGCCGACACGTCGGTGTCCTTGCGCAGTTGAAGCGGATGGCACTCGAGGTTCTCGGTGAGAACCGTTGCAGCGCAGCAAGTGTGGGCAGGATGCCGACATCGCTACCGGTGCGTGCGCTGGGCACGATCCTGGCCCATCCGCGCCGCGCGGAGGACCCGGATGTGCGTGCCGTCGTTGCTGTCGCGTTCGCGCTCGTGGCTGCTCACGCGCTCACCGATCCCACCAATTGCACCACGGCCTCGCCCGCGCTGAACCTGGTGCCACCGCCGTTGCACCGGGATCGTGCCCTGCTGGGCCGCGTTCTGGCGCAAGCGCTTCCGGGTCTCGACCAGGAGACCGCGATGTCGCTGACCTTGTATGTGACCAAGGTGAGTGCATTCTTCGCCACGGCCGCCCGCCGTCACGATGCGCTCGTCGCGGACTCGGCGCCGGGGGACCGAGCCACCTCCCTCGTCCGATACAACCCGCTCGCCTTGCGCACGGCGTGCCGACACATCGGGCTGGGCGGCCATCAACTGCGCATCGCGCACCCGTGATCGGTAGTCGGACTTGTGGTTTTGCCGGCTGTGCCGTGCGTCGAAAGCCCCTCTGACATTCACGCGAGGCGCCACCGGACTCCCTCATGTCACGCCGGGGAGGGCGGCATGAGGGGCGCGGCCGGGCCGATCGACATCTCGATCGGCCCGGTTCGGGCGTCCCCGGCAGTACGCTGCGACATGTGAGCACCGCCGAACCACAGCGCTATCGGTGGCTCCTGCACGTCGATCTCGACCAGTTCCAGGTGTCCGTCGAGCGGTTGCGCAGTCCCGAGCTGGTGGACGTGCCCGTGATCGTGGGCGGCAACGGCGATCCGACCGAGGCGCGCAAGGTGGTGACCTGCGCCTCCTATGAGGCCCGCGACGTCGGCGTGCACGCCGGGATGCCGCTGCGGGCCGCCTACCGCAAACTCCCCGACGCGGTCTACCTGCCACTCGACATGGGGGCTTACGACGCGGCGTCGGCCGAGGTGATGGATGTGCTGCGCGCACACGGACATCCGGTGGAGGTGTGGGGTTGGGACGAGGCGTATCTCGGGGTGGGGCCGGCCGGATCGGAGATCGCCGCCCCCGACGATGCAGCCATCACCGATCTCGCCATCCGGCTACGCGAGGACATCCGGGCACGCTGTGGCCTGACGAGTTGTGTGGGCATCAGCGACAACAAGCAGCGCGCGAAGATGGCGACCGGCTTCGCCAAACGCCCACCCGAGCCGGACCCGACCGGCGGGTCCAAGGTCTTCCTGCTCGACGGCCGCAACTGGCTCGACCTCATGGGCGATCGGCCGACCCGCGATCTGTGGAGTGTGGGACCCAAGACCGCGGCCAAACTGAGCGGCGCCGGGATCGAGACCGTCCGTGACCTCATCGCCGCGCCCCGCGACGACCTGATCGCGATCTTCGGTCCCCACCAGGGCAATTGGCTCTACGTGCTGTGCCGCGGCGGTGGCGACGCCACCATCACGGCCGAACCGTGGCTGGCCCGATCACATTCCAAGTCGCGGACTTTCCCGCAGGATCTCGTCGACTTCGACGAGAAACGCAGTGCCGTCGGGTCCCTGTTGCGCGAGCTCCTCGATCAGGTGATCGTCGAGGAACGTCTGCCGTTCCGGGTGGCCGTCACCGTGCGAACCGCCACGTTCTACACGCGCACCAAATCGCGAAAGCTGCGCGAGCCCACCACTTCCTTCGATGTTCTCGAACCAGAGGTGACCGGGCTCCTGGCGAAGTTCGACGCCGACCGGCCGGTCCGACTGCTGGGTGTCCGGCTCGACCTGGTCACCGAGGAGGAACAGTGAGGCGCGACCACAGCGGACGGTGGCTCGCCGCCCTGGTGATCGGGGCTGTGCTGAGTGTTCTGTCGGTGTCGGGTGCCGGGTCGGCGCTCGGCGCACCCAGACCGGACCGGCCACTACCGGTGGCCTACGACGTGCGGGTCGGCATCCTCGCCGAACTGGCGCATCCGGGCGGGAACCTGCCCGGTACCAACGACTTCGGCTGCCGGCCGAACGCCGTCCATCCTCGTCCGGTGATCCTGGTGCACGGTAGTGGCGGTGGCCGCCAGACCAATTGGGGCGCACTGGCGCCGGTGCTCCACGATGCGGGCTACTGTGTCTTCGCGCCCACCTACGGTGCGATCAGCGACATCTGGCCGGCGTCGGCGATCGGCGGCATAGGGCCCAAGGTCGACAGTGCCTGGCAGATCAAACTGTTCGCCGAGAAGGTGCTGGCCGCCACCGGCGCCCGCCAGGTCGACATCGTCGGCCATTCGCTCGGTACCGAGATCCCCACCTACTGGCTGCGGTACCTCGGTGGCGCGGACGAAGTGGACCACTACGTGTCGCTGGCACCGTACTGGCGTCAGGGCCCCGACTCCGACGACACCCGCGCGAGACCATCGCGCAGTTCCGGCGTCTGCTGGGGATCCCCGGCCCGCAGTGGCCCCCGTGTCCGGAATGCGCTGCACCACCGCGGGATCTGGACTTCAACGCGGCGGTGCGGTCCGGCACGCCATATCTGCCGGGCATCCGGTACACCAACATCGTCACCCGCGACGACGAGATCGTGACCCCCTACACCGCCGGACTGCTGCCGGGTCCGCGTGGCACCCATGTCACAGACATCGTCCTCCAGCAGGGCTGCCCGGTGGACCGTTCCGGACACCTCGCCCTCACCGCGAGCCCTCGCGCGGCGGCCCTGGTCCTCGGCGCCCTCGACCCCGCACACGCCCCACCGGTCCCGTGTGCCCCTGTCGCGCAACCGTTCTGAGCCCGACCGCCCGCTGGTTGAGCCGGCACGGCGAGCGTCAGCGAGCCGAGCCGTGTCGAAACCATCCGCACCCACCGCGCTGGTTGAGCCGCGTCGGGCGAGCGTAGCGAGACCGCCGTGTGTCGAAACCACCCGTGAGGCAGCAGTTTTCGAGACCAAGGAGTGCGTGTGGTGGTCGCGGACATGGTTGTCTCACGGGTGGTTTCGACGCGGCTCGGTCTCGCTGACGCTCGCCCGTGCCGGCTCAACCAGCAGTGGGGGCGGCTCAACCAGCAGTAGGGGCGGCTCAACCAGCAGTGGGGGCCGGCTCAACCAGCAGTAGGGGGCGACGCAGTCAGCAGTAGGGGGGCGGCTCAACCAGCAGTGGGGCGCCCAGATGTCGCCATCAGTAGCGGAACCAACTGCTCCGCGGCGGTCCACGCACCGTGGTGGCCGAGCAGCCGGGACTCGAGGGGTTCGTGACGGGTGCGGATCAGGGTGGTGTCGTCACGGGCCACCGCGACGACGTCCCCGAGGCGGGCGGCGATCCGCGCGCTCACCCGTGGACCGAACCATCCCTCGTCGACGGCCTGCTCACGGGTTGCGATCACCGCGCGGTCGCCCAGAAACGACGACCAGGCGTCGGTCACGTCCGCTGCCGCCCCGTCGACGGCGTAGACATGACGTACCCGGGCTTCGCCGGCCACCGCGTCGGTGCCGTCGAGAAGCGTTGGGGTGGTGTCGATGTCGACAGGTATGCGGGCGGTGATCATCCCGTGGTCGCCGGTGACGAGCAGCGTCGTGTCTGGTGGGAGGCCCTCGACGAGGTCGGCGACCAAGCGGTCGACGATGCGCAACTTCGCCAGCCACTGATCGGAGCCGGGACCATGTAGATGTCCGGCGGTGTCGAGTTCGCTGTAGTAGGCGTAGATCAGCCGACGCTGCCGCGACTGCCGCGCGAGTACCGAGGTGACCGCGGAGCGGATGCCGTCGGGAGTCACCGCGGGCAGATAGCGGCCGGGGGTGCCGAAGGCGACCTGGGTCAGTCCGGTGCCGCGGAACTCGCCGGGCATGACGTAGGTGATCCGTACGCCTGCTTCGTCGAAGCCGTCGAGGATGCTCTCGTGCGGACTGATCAGCGCGGGCGGGTAGGTGACCAGCGCCGACGGTCCGTCGGCCTGATCGAGCGACCACCGTAGGGCATTGAGGACCCGGCGCGACCCGCGCGTGCGGGCGTCGTCCTCCGGACGGAAGCTGTAACCGACGATCCCGTGGATGCCACAGGATGTCCCGCTGGTGAGGCTGGTGATCGAGGTGGCGGTGGTGGCCGGGAACCCGGCGCGCAGGGTGGTGTTCGGCAGTGCCGCCAGGTGCGGTGCGTTTGCCGCATGCTCGTCGAGGAGTAGTGAGCCGAGCCCGTCGACGAGCAACAGCACCACATCCCGTGCGGGTGGGACGACAAGCTTCGTCGGCGCCCAGATATCCAGCGCCGCACCGACTGCGGGTAGCACCGACGCGAGGGTGTGCGGGTGATCGGACCAGCGACCCGGGGGCAGTTCGTCGAGCATCAGGCGGCGGCCGGGATCCACTCGTGCCACGTGGTGGCCGTCGTCAGGGCGTCGGGGTCGGGGGTCACACCGATGCCGGGGCCGGTGGGTACCCGCATCGTCGAATCTTCCACGACGAAGGGCTCGGTGATGTCGGTGGCAAAATAGCGCGCCGACGCCGAGATATCGCCGGGCAGAGTGAATCCGGGCATCGCGGCCAGGGCGAGATTGGCGGCGCGTCCCACACCGGTCTCCACCATGCCGCCACACCACACCGGAATGCCATGTGCCACACAGACATCGTGGACGCGTGCCGCTTCCAGATAGCCGCCGACACGGCCGGGTTTGATGTTCACGATGTCGCAGGCATCCCACGAGATGGCGTCGGCCGCCGCGCGTGCGGAGACCACCGACTCGTCCAGACACACCGGTGTCGACGAGATCGCCCGCAGTCGAACGTGACTGCGCAGATCCTCCTCGTCGAATGGCTGCTCGATCAGCAGCAGATCGAAGGCGTCGAGCTTCGCGAGGTGACGCAGATCGGCCGGGCCGTAGGCGGTGTTGGCGTCCACCTGCAACACGACGTCGCGACCGAAGTGGTCCCGCACCGCTGCGACCGGCACCAGGTCCCACCCGGGTGCGATCTTCAGTTTGATTCTGCGATAGCCATCTTCGAGATAGCCGGAAACCTCGTCGAGCAACTCGGGCAGCGTGTCGCGGATTCCGACCGACACCCCCACGGGAACCGTCGCCGCGGTCCCGCCCAGACGGTTGGCCAGCGACATCCCGCCGGCCCTCAGCTCGGCGTCGAGGATCGCGGTCTCCAACGCCGCCTTGGCCATTCGATGCCCCTTGATTGCCGACAGGGCAGGGCCAACACCGATCGCGGTCACCGAGTCGGCACTCAGGAGCGGCGGGATGAGGAATCTGCGCAGCACGTCGACGGCGCCATCGGTGTACTCCGACGAGTAGGTCGGCTCATCGATGCTGACGCACTCACCCCAGCCCTCGCCGGTATCGGTAACCGCCCGGACCAGCAGTGCATCTCGCGTGTACTCGATGCCGAAGGAGGTCCGGAACGGGGTCACCAGCGGCAGTTCCACCCGTCGGAGCTCGACGCCGGTCAGCTTCACGCGACCCCGGACCCGGTCGGGCCCAGTACATAGTGACCGGACCGCAGGAATCGAACCGATCTCGCCGAATGTCCCTCCACCAGAAGCGGACTCAGAGCTTCACGCAGGACGATGCGCCACCGCGCGGCATCCACCGGATGGGTGTGCCGCATCGCCTCGATGTCGCGGGGCACCGCAACGACGACGGTGGCATCCGGCGTGATCGCCCCGACGTGTGCCTCCGGCCGGCCGGCCGTGACGGTCTCGATGGCCGACACCGCGCCCGCCGCCACCAACTCCTCGGCGGTCTCGGTGTTGTCGGTGCGGGCCGGATCCGGATCGTCGGGGACCGGACCGAGCGGCCAGGCGACCAGTACCCGATCGGAGTCGGCGTCGCCTTCCATCTCGTCGCCGAGATCGCCGTAGAAGTCCTCGTAGTAGTGGCTGGGGTGTGCACCGAGTTTGGTGATGTTGAAGTAGGCGTTACGTGCGACCAGCGGATCGAACGTCCACGTGATGGTGCGCAACCCACGGTGCAGCGCCCATGTCCGCTGATGCATCTTCAGCGCGTAGCCGACGTTGTGACCGCGTCCGCGTTTGGACACCCCGGTGATGTGGCTGTGCAGGGTGTGTCCGACCGGCGCCCCGAAGAATCCGACGCTGCCGCCGGCGAGGTGATCGCCGATGAATGCGCCCGCCACGTAATTGCCGGCATGCGACAGTGCGCGCAGCATGTCGGTGCTCACCGGGCGGTTGCTGGGGTCGGGACGCCAGACATCGTCGAACACCCGGGCCAGGTCGCCGAGTTCGTCAGGCGAGGACAGTTCGCGGATCTCGACGCCGGGGGATTCGTGCGGCATGGGGTTCATTGTTCCATTGCCGGACCGGGCCGGTGACGCAGTTGGCCGACCGGTCCGAATAGGATCGCCTCATGCATCCGGCGCCTCCGTACGCGTCCGACGCGTTGACGCGTGTCGGCGTGAGCTTGGTGGTGCCCGCGGTCGCCGTTGCGGCGCACGGTATCGCCGCCGGCGGTGCCCCGCACGCCGAAGGTGTGCTGATCAGCGCGGGGATCGGTGGCCTGTTCGCGCTGATGTCGGGTGTGCGTCGCCGCTCGCGCGTGGTGGCGATCGCCTCGACGACACTGCTGCTGACCATCGCGCAGGTGGCCTGCCACTGGGCGATGGCGATCGGTGATGCCGGGCACGGCGTCCACGCCACGGGGGCCGCGCCGATGCTGCTGACACATGCGGTCGCCATCCCGCTCAGCGCGGTGCTCCTCATCCTCGCGGCAACTTTGGCCGACCTGCTGACCTCGAGCATTCGTGCGTTGTCCCCGCGGCCCGCGCCACGGATCCCGGGTCGTCCGCAGCCGGCCGTCGACGCGCCTGTTCTCGTTTCCGGACCGGTGTTCGGTGGCCCGGGGGTACGCGGTCCGCCCGTCGCGGCCTGACTCCTGCTTCCTTCACGCCACTGTGCCGATCGGCCGGTGGCAACCACTGTGTGTCCAAAAGAAAGCTCAATCATCATGCTCAACAACAATTCTCGGGGCAGCGTCGCGATGCGGCGGCTGATCGGCCCGGCCGCTGCGGCCGCCGTGGTGGGTGTCGCATCCCTGACCGGTGCCGGTGTGGCGTCGGCGCACGTCACCGCCAACACGACGACCGTCACCCAGGGCGGCTACGGCATCGTCAACTTCGTGGTGCCCAACGAGGAGGACGTCCCCACCGTGTCGGTGCGTGTCAGCCTGCCGAACCTCGCCGGCGCCCGTACCGAACCGATGGCCGGCTGGAAGTCGCAGGTCATCGAGGACCCGGCCACCAAGCAGGTCACCGCAGTCGTATGGACCGCCGACCCCGGTCAGGGCATCCCGGTGGGGCAGTTCGCCGAGTTCCGGGTGCAGGGCGGACCGTTCCCTGACGAGGAGACTGTCTCCCTGCCCGCGGTGCAGACCTACGCCAACGGCACGACGGTCGACTGGTCACAGCCGGAGAACGCCGACGGCAGCGAACCCGACCATCCCGCCCCGACGGTCAGCCTGCCCGAGGGGTCGGGCGACGGTCATCACGGGGCGCCCAACGCGTCGAACTCCGACTCGTCGTCGACGTCGGACACCGCGGCTCGTTGGCTCGGCGGGGCGGGCCTGCTGGTCGGAGCGCTCGGCGCACTGTTCGGTGTCGCCGCGCTGACCCGACGCGGCAGGTCCGGCGGGGGCTCCGGCGATGCGTGACCGACGCGTTGTCGGGGTGCTGGCCGGGCTCCTGCTCTGCCTCGGCGTGCTGGGCACCTGGGCGGCGCCGGCGGCGTCGGCGCACTCGAGGTTCGAGTCGATGGACCCGGCGGTGGGCGCGAAGGTCGAGCACGGCCCGGCGCGGGTGACGCTGACATTCAACGAGGGTCTGCAGCAGTCCTTCGCGGTGCTCAACGTGGTGGGGCCCGATGGTCACTATTGGCAGCAGGGTGAGCCGGTGGTGCGCGGCGCCCAGATCGGCGTCGCCGTCGGCGAACTCGGTCCGGTCGGCACCTACACGGTGAACTATCGGGTGACCTCGGCCGACGGTCATCCGGTGGAAGGCGCCAAGAGCTTCGAGCTCACCGTCGCCGGTAGCGGCACCCCCGGCCCGCTCGTCGAGGGCGGATCGGCCGATGACGGTGGTGGTTTCCCGGTGGTGGCTCTGGTCGTCGGGCTCGGCGTCGTCCTCATCGTCGGGCTCGGCGCCGTGTTCTGGCTGAGCCGGCGGTCCTCGGGTTCCGGGTCGGCCTGACACCGCGCGATGGCATCCGGTTGGGGTCTCGGGGGAGCCCGGTCACGTGACCTGATGGTCGTGGCCGGGCTCCCCGCGGTGCTCGCCGGCCTCGGACTCTGCTGGCTGCTCACCCGGCCGGCGGGACCGGGTGCGGCGGCCGTGGCCGGTGCCGTCGCGCTCGGCGCTGCGGTGGTGCTCGTCGGTCTCGGTGCGCTGCCGACCATCGGTTCCCGACCGTCGTCGCGCGTCATCGGTGTCGTTGCCGCGCTGTGGCTGATGGCGGTGGTGTCGGGAGCGTGGCTGCGCACCTCTGACGTGTCGGGCGTCGCGCCCCTCGACGTCGACCTCGGTGACCTCGCCGAGGTGCTCGGCGACGGCGCGCCCGAGGTGATCGCCGGTGCCGCGGCCGTCGCGGTTCTGGCGTGGGCCGTGCTCGATCTGCTCACCGGGATCGAGATTCCCGTGCCGGTGGTGGCCGTTCTCGCGGCGATCGGGGTACTCACGGTGGCGATCTCCGGTCACGCGTCGGTGCATGCGTGGGGTCCGGTGGTGGTGGGCGCACACGCTCTCGCCGCCGCCTGGTGGTGCGGCACGCTGGCCGCCATGGTGCTCTCGCTGCGCGGTCGATCAGGCTGGGCGACCACGCTTCCCGCATTCTCGCAGCGAGCCGCGTGGGCGGTGGGGGTGGTCGCCGTCACCGGGGTGATCGCCGGTCTCGCCGAGGTCGGCGGTCTCGGTGAATTCGGGTCGACGGGCTACGGACGGGTCCTGCTGGCCAAACTCGCGGGACTCCTCGTGCTGGTCGGTTTCGGTTGGTGGCACCGGCGCCGCTGGGTTCCCGCCGCCGGGCGGCACCGGATCTCCGAGGTCGCCTCGATTCGCGCGGGAGTCGTCGAAATCCTGCTCATGGCAGTGGTTCTCGGCCTCGCCGCCGGGTTGTCGGCGACGTCACCGGGGTGACGTCGCCGCCCGCCTCGCGCGAATGACCCGGCGCGGACCACTCAGCGGATCGAGCGCGGCTGATCCCAGATCGCGAGCAATTCCTCGAGGATGTCGGTGGCCATGTTCAAGGTGCTGAGATGACTGTCGCCGGGGAGTGAGAACAGCTTGGCGTCGGGCAGCAGCGCCACCATGTGATCGCCGTGGCTGTAGGGGATGATGTGGTCGCGATCGCCGTGCCACCACCGGACCGGCACACTCACCTCGGGGACGCGGAATCCCCAATCCTTCGCGAACACCACGACGTCGGCGAACGGTGCGTCCATCCTGCGGCGGCCACCGAACAGGAGGTCGTCGAGGAACATGGCGCGGAACTCGGGCCGGCCGAGGAGTTCGCGGTCGGCCTGCGGCGAGAGTCGGCCGTAGACGCGGATGGCGGGTTCGGCGATGGGTCGAGCGACACCCACGAACGCGCTCAGCACGCGGCCGATCGGCGCGCCGGCAACCTGCACGGCGGGCGCCAGCAGCGAGCCGAGACGCATCGCGCCGCCGCCGATCGCGTCGGGTCCGACGGTCGGTGCGACGCCGCCGAGGATCCCCGCGGCGACCACCCGCTCGGGCATCGCGTGCGCGGCCGCCAGCGCGTACGGTCCGCCGCCGGAGAGTCCGATGACCGCGAACTCGTCGACGCCGAGGGCGTCGAGGACGGAGGTGAGGTCGGACGCGAACCCGGCGACATTGGCGTAGCGATGCGGCGTCGAGGACCCGACGCCGGGACGGTCCAGGCCGATCAGCCGTATCCCGTTGAGCGCCGCGTACTCGCGGGCCTCGGTGGGGATCTGCCGGCGGGCGCCGGGCGTGCCGTGCAGCCAGACGACCGCGCGTCCGGAGGCCGAGCCGAACTCGGCGAAGCCGATGCGGCGTTTGTTCTCACCGACTGCGATCGAACCCTCGATCTTCGGACGAGCGATGTCCATCATGCATCCAATATCGCATGAGTCAGATCACAGGCGGGACGGGTGGTCGAGTTTGTCTCGGGGATGCCCGCGTACGGCTGCGTGCACGAGTACCGTCGATGCGGTGAGCTCCGAGATCCTCGCGGGCGCCGCACGCGCCGTCAACCACGTCCTCAAGCCCTATCCGGCTCGCGATCTGCCGTCCGGACGCAAGGTCGAACTGCCCGGTCGAGGACTGACCTATGTCACCGATTCGGGTCCGCGGGAGGCGCCCACGGTCATCCTGCTGCATTCGGTGCTCACCACCGGTCTGCTCTGCTGGTATCCGACGGTGCCGGCGCTCAACGAACGCTACCGCGTGGTGACCCTGGACCATCGCTGGCATGGTCGGGGGATCAACTCCCCGGGTTTCGACCTGGAGGACTGCGCCGACGACGTGGTAGCGCTCGCCGACGTCCTGGGCATCCAACGATTCACCGCCGCGGGGTTCTCGATGGGCGGCGGCATCGCCCAACTCGCCTGGCGTCGGCACCCGCAGCGGGTCTCGGGACTCGTCTTGTGTTCCACCGGACCGTATTTCAGTACGCACGATCCCGAGCACCGGGAGCGGGCACGACGCACCGGCCAGATTCTGGGGCCCATCTACCGACGAATCCCGCGGCCGTCGGAGAAGAGTCTGGACAAGACCACCTCGCACACCTCGGTGTGGGCGATGCGGCAGTTCTTCTCCACTCCGCTCTCCCACATGGGCGACTTCGGCGACGGGCTCGGCCGCTTTGACTCCCGCGACTGGCTCGGTGAAATCGACGTACCGACTGCCGTTGTGGTCTCCACCCGCGACAAGGTGGTGGAGCCGGCGCGGCAGCAACTGCTCGTCGACGGAATCCCCGGTGCCCAGCGCTTCGAGGTCGACGGCGGACACGCGTGCTGTGTGCTCGGGGCGCAGTGGTTTGTCCCGCCGTTCGTGG